>JAHEEU010000081.1 GCA_024640545.1 Geobacteraceae bacterium | reverse complement strand
TCCGGCTTGGCCAGCTTGACGTTGGTCGGATTGAGCCCGTAGAACCGGGCGTATTCGCGTAAGCTCGGCAGCATGATATTGCTCTGCCGCTCCAATTGAATGCGCAGCATCATGACCACATCGGCCCCCTTGATCGCCTCGCGCATGTTGGTGAAGACTTCGACATTGCCGAGCCGCTCGATGCCGATCGGCAACATGGTTCCCGGGCCGCAGACGCGCACCCGGGCGCCCATCTTCGACAGGGCATAGATATCGGAGCGGGCCACGCGGCTGTGGGTGATGTCGCCGACGATCGCCACCTCGAGCCCTTCGATACGCCCCTTGTGCTCGCGCATGGTCAGCAGGTCGAGCAACGCCTGGCTGGGGTGCTCGTGGGCGCCGTCGCCGGCGTTGACGATCGAACAGCCGACCCGCTCCGCCAGGTAGTGGGGGGCTCCGGAGTGGCCGTGCCGGATGACGATGATGTCCGGGGCCATGGCCTCGATGTTCCTGGCCGTATCTTCAAGGGTTTCCCCCTTGACGACCGACGAGGTCGACCCGGAGATGTTCACCGTATCCGCCGACAGCCGCTTGCCGGCAATCTCGAAGGAAAGCCGGGTGCGGGTGCTGGCTTCGAAGAAAGCGTTGATGATCGTCTTGCCGCGCAGGGTCGGCACCTTCTTGATATCCCTGCGGTTGATCTCCTTGAAGGAGTCGGCCGTATCGAGGATCAGCTGGATGTCCTCTTTGGCCAGCTGCTCAATCCCGAGAATGTGCTTGTGCTTGAATGACATGCCTGACCTCCCTGACGGTTATGGCTTGACCAGTTGGACTTCAACCGGATTATGGTCTTGATTGAAAATCACCGCGATCTGTTCTTCCCGTGCAGTGGGGACATTGCGCCCCACGTAGTCCGCGCGGATCGGCAGCTCGCGATGGCCGCGATCGATCAGCACGGCCAGCTGGATGGTGCTGGGCCGCCCGAAATCCATCAGGGCGTCCATGGCCGAACGGATCGTGCGGCCGGTATAGAGGACATCGTCGACCAGGACGACATCCCTGCCATCGAGCGGGAACGGGATGTCGGTCTTGCCGATCGGCAGGTTGCCGCGCGCGGCAAGGTCGTCGCGATACATGGTGATGTCGACGGCACCGAGAGGTACCGAAGCCCCCTCGATCTCCTTGATACGCTCCCACAGCAGCCGCGCCAGATGATCACCGCCGGTGCGAATGCCGATCAGGGCCAGGTTGCCGCACCCCTTGTTGTGCTCCAGGATCTCGTGGGCGATTCTGGTAATGGCCCGGGCTATGCCGGCTTTGTCCAGTATCGCAGTTTCCACCTTGGCCATCTTCTACCTCCAGTCTGATTCGGTTGTTATCCAGATACAATCGGTTGCGGTTCAAACAAATGGCCTCGCCGGCATCAGGGATTCAGGAGCGCCATTCGGGCAAAAAAAAGACCTCTCCGGAAATTCCGGAAAGGTACAGGTCTGGTTTTATCTTGTTTTGAGGCATCTTGGCCACCCTTGCCGACCTCTCTGGATCAGCTTAAAAGGAGACGTGTCACAGTCTGATTTTGAGGCAATATAGCAAGCCGGAAATGACGAGTCAACTAAAAGCAGCCAGTCAATTGAAAACTTTTCATTTTGACTCGCTCTCCTCACAGCTGGCCTTTTAAAAGAGCTTTCCCGGTCAAAGGCAATCTATGTATCATATTGTAATCATTATGTTTTGTTGTGCAGAAAGATCCTGTCGACATTGTGGGCCATGAGCCTCCAGCCTCCAGCCCGACCCGAGGGACAGGCACCGGGGACAGGCACCGGGGACAGGCACCGGGGACAGGCACCGGGGACAGGCACCAGGGACGGGCACCTGCGGAGCCAGTCCCTGCCTCCAAGGACATTTTTTGTGAAATGTGTAGACCTGACCCCTAAGCCCGCCAGACGGCTCAAGAACCACGCATCCTAGAGAGGGATTGTCACATCATTAGAAGGCGTTATAATTCTAGATGAAGCGGGGGTCTCATGATTATCCTGGCCCATGACGGCTCGATCTACGGCGACTGGGTCGCGCGTTATGCAATCGGCTTCACTGCCGTTGAAGCCGACCGCAAGCTGCTTGTCCTGCATGTCGCCGAGGGCAAGGTCAGCGAGGAGATCGTCGAGAGCCGCTTCAACCGGTTGGGCAGGGAGTGTGCGTCCCTGGGGATCGAGTTTCTGCCGCAGGTGCTGCCGCTCGGCCAGTCGACCTATCGCTCTCTGCGCCAGTCGGTGCCCCACGACCCGCAGTCCTTGCTGATCTGTGGAACGCGCGTCAAACCACGCGGCCAGAACTACCTGTCCGGAACGGTCGCCGAAAAGTTGCTGCGCACCCACCAGTGCCCGGTGCTGGCGTTGCGCGTGGTCCAGCCCGGTCTGCTCGGGCACCCCCACGCCATGCTCCTCCCCCTGGCCGGGCATCTGGACGGATTTTTACGGATCTGGCCGGTCTTCAGCCGTCTGGCGCCTTTCCTGCAAACCGTCTACCTGTTCCGTTCGATGTATGTCAACCGCCTGCGCCATCCCTACCTGAGCTCTGCTCATGAGCGGGTTTTAAAAGCGATCGGCTACAAATACCTGGCAAAAATCAGCGCGGAGATGGAGGCGCAGCTGGAGCCGCTCCCATTCAGGACCGACCGCCGGGTGACCATTTCCACCGACTGGGTCAACGACGTCCTGGTCCTGGCCAGTCGCCTGAAAGTACAGATCATGCTGCTGGGCGTGAGCGAGCGCAATCTTGCCCACCGGGTGTTCCACGGCGCGGCCATGGAAAAGGTCCTGCGGGACACACCCTGTGACGTCGGGATCTATCGCGGGCCATGATGACCTCGGTGCAGATCCAGAACCTGACTGCAGAGCAGGCCTACACGGCTCTGGGCAGCGATCCTGGCGGTCTCAGCAACGCCGAAGCCGGCGACCGCCTCAGGGAAATCGGTGCGAACAGTATTGAGATCGGCGATCCCTGGCGCATCGCGCGCAGCCTGTTGCGCCAGTTCACCAACTTCTTCACCATCCTGCTCGTCGTGTCAGCCGCCATCTGCTTTGCTGCCGAGTCAGTCCAGCCGGGCCAAAGCATGGCCCTGCTCGGCTGGGCTCTGGCCGGGGTCGCCCTGCTCAATGCGCTGTTCAGCTTTATCCAGGAATATCGTGCCGAGAGGGCCATGCAGGCTTTGCGCAAGTTCCTGCCGCCGACCGTCGAAGTCGTCCGCGGCGGCCAGACGCAGACCCTGCTGGCCGACGAGCTGGTACCGGGGGATCTCCTGCTGCTGAACGAGGGGATGCGCATTCCGGCGGATGCGCGCATGGTCGACGCCACGAACCTGACGATCAACAATGCGCCTTTGACCGGCGAGTCCAGGCCGGTCATCCTGACGGCCGGCCCGACAGACAGCCGGCTGGTCGAGAGTAGCAACGTCGCCTTCGCCGGATGCCTGGTCATGCGCGGCAGCGGTCAGGGCATCGTCTTCGCCACGGGGCTGAGGACTGAATTCGGCAAGCTCGCCCACCTCTCCCAGGCACTTCGCCGGGCGCCGTCGCCGCTGGAGCAGCAAACGGCCCACATGGTGCGCACGCTGACCATCATCGCCGTCAGCCTCGGGGTGACATTCTTCCTTTACGGGGTCTTCAGCGGTCGATCACTCTGGATCAACCTGGTCTTCATGATGGGCATCATCGTCGCCAACGTCCCCGAGGGTTTGCTGCCGACCTTCACCCTGGCGCTGGCCATGGGCAGCCTGCGCATGGCGCGCAAGAATGTGCTGGTCACCGGCTTGAATGCGGTCGAGGGCCTCGGCGCCACCCAGGTGATCTGCACGGACAAGACCGGCACCCTGACTTTGAACCAGCTGGCCGTCACCCGGCTCGTCGCCCCCCTGTCAGGGGCCGACCTGAGCGATCCCCAGGCTCGCGAGCAGATGCTGAACATCGCGCTCTGCGCATGCGAGGTGCACACGGTTGACGACGCCTACCGCGGTGACCCGCTTGACGTCGCCATTGCTCAAAGCCTGGCTGGCGGCGCTGCAGGCGGGGGCTCACCGGCCCGGGTGCTCAGGCATTTCCCCTTTGACGTCGAACGCAAACGATCCGCAGGGATCGGCGAGGTCGCTGACCGGCAACTGTTCGCGGTCAAGGGGGCGTGGGAGGTGATCCGGCCCCTCCTCAGCCATGTCGGGGAACCAGGACAGGAGCGCAGGCCGGTGTCAGATGAGGCCCTCGACCGGGCGGAAGCCGTGATGACCGAACTGGCCGGTGCGGGTTATCGGGTGGTCGCCGTTGCCGGTCGCGAACAGCCGGGAGAGGTGCCGGAGGGGATCGCCCAGGATGAACTCGAGCACGACCTCGTCCTGGCCGGCTTCCTGGGCATTGAAGACCCGATCCGGCCCGAGGTTCCTTCGGCCCTCGAGCGCTGCCGGACGGCCGGGATCGAGGTCATGATGATCACCGGAGATCATCCGGACACCGCCCTGGCGGTGGCGACCCGTTGCGGCATCGTCGATGCCGGCGCTACCGGCGAGCAGGTCCTGACCGGGGACGTTCTCGAGCAGCTCACCGAAACGGCTCTGGAAGAGGCGCTCGAACGGGGGGTGCGCATCTTTGCAAGGACCAACCCCTCGCAGAAGATGAAGATTGTCATGGCCCTGCGAAACATGGAGCGGGTCGTCGCCATGACGGGTGACGGCGTCAACGATGCGCCGGCCCTCAAGGCTGCCGACATCGGCATTGCCATGGGTAAAAGCGGCACCGACGTGGCCCGGGCCTCGGCACAGATCATCCTGCTCGACGACAACTTCGCATCGATCGTCGCCGGCATCGAAGAAGGCCGCACCGTCTTCCAGAATATCCGGAAGTTCACCAATTACGTGCTGGTCAGCAACGGTCCCGAGATTATCCCGTACCTGCTCTATATAATGCTGCCGGTCCCCCTCGCCCTGACGGTCATCCAGATTTTGACCATCGACCTGGGAACCGACATCATTCCCTCGATGGCGCTGGGCCAGGAGCCGGCCGAACCGGAAGTCATGCAGCAGCCGCCGCGCAAGCGGGACTTCCACCTGCTCAGCCCCGGCCTGGTGATCCACAGCTACCTGTTTCTCGGCCTGCTGGAAGCGGCCTGGTCACTCGGCCTGTTCTTCTTCGTCCTGGTCCAGGGCGGGTGGCACTATGGCATGGAACTGGCTTTCGACGACCCGGTCTACCGTTCAGCGACCGGGATTGCCCTGGCCACCATCCTGCTGATGCAGATCGGCAACCTGGTCGGCCGGCGGTTTGCCAGGCACTCGGGGCTGGATGCCGGGATCTTCAAGAATCGCCTGATGCTGGCCGGGATCATGATCCAGATCGTGTTCTCCTGGGCGCTGCTGTATACGAAGCCCCTGCAGACCGTCCTGGGGACCGGACCGGTTGCATGGTATGTCTACCTGGCGGCGTGGCTCGGCATTCCCTTGATCTTCGGCGCCGACTACCTGAGGAAACGTCTCACCTGGCGAGCTCCGGCCCGAAGGTCATTTCCAGAGCAGCCCTCCCCTTGACGCAATCAGCATGAACCGGGCCACAGGTGTGCCCCGCCGAGGATTGGTTTCCCAACAGCAAAACAGGCGCCCTCGTACGAGGTGCGCCTGTTTGTCACACGTTTAGCCAGAGACCGCCCGGACTCACTTGATGGTACGGCCGATGCGGTCCCAGCGCGGCATGAACTTGTCGTTATCCCACGACCAGTACTTGATAAACGCCAGCCCCTTGATAGTCGAGCGGTCGACAAAACCCCAGAAGCGGCTGTCATAGGAGCGGTCACGATTGTCGCCCATGACGAAAAACTCGTGCGCCGGCACGGTCACCGGCGACAGGTTGTCGCGCGGGCCGGCAACCAGGGTGCCGTCCTTGTAGACCGCTTCAGGTGTCAGGTAGCGTTCACCGTTGATATAGACGCTCTTGTTTCGAATCTCGATCGTGTCCCCCGGCAGGCCGATCACCCGCTTGATAAAGTCGCGGCGCTGGAAATAAGACTTGTCCTTGTCTTCAGGGAACTCGAAAACAATGATGTCGCCGCGTTGCGGGTCGCGCATCGACAGGATCGGCTGGTCGCCGAAAGGCAGGTTCAGGCCGTAGATGAACTTGTTGACCAGCAGGTGGTCGCCGATCAGCAGGGTGTCCTCCATGGAACCGGACGGGATCTTGAAAGCCTGGACCACGAAAGTGCGGATGATCAAGGCGAGGATCGCGGCAACGATCAAGGCTTCCGTCCAGTCGCGCAACTGCGACTTTTTCGATTTCTGCTTCGCGTCCAGCGTCTTGCTCCTGCCGAAGAATTTCATTACTTGCTTTCCTTGACTTTCAATATGGCCAGGAAGGCCTCCTGGGGCAGTTCCACGTTGCCGACCTGCTTCATGCGCTTCTTGCCTTCCTTCTGCTTTTCCAGCAACTTGCGTTTACGGGTGATGTCACCGCCATAGCACTTTGCCGTCACGTCTTTACGGAGCGCCTTGACCGTTTCCCGGGCTATGACCTTGTTGCCGATGGCGGCCTGAATTGCAACTTCGAACTGCTGGCGCGGGATGAACTCCTTCATCTTGGCAACCAGCTCGCGGCCGCGATACTGGGCCTTGTCGCGATGCACGATCAAGGAAAGGGCATCGACCAGGTCCCCGTTGATAAGCACGTTGAGGCGCACCAACTCGCTCATCCGATAGTCGAGGTGCTCGTAATCGAGAGAGGCGTAGCCGCGCGACAAGGTCTTCAGACGATCGTAGAAATCCAGGACGATTTCATTGAGCGGCAGCTCATAGATCACCATGACGCGGTTGGCGGTGAGGTACTTGATTTCGCGTTGCACGCCGCGCTTCTCTTCGCACAGCGCCAAAACCGCGCCGACGAATTCGTTGGGCACATGCACCGAGGCGAGGATGAACGGCTCTTCGATCTGGTCGATAAATTGAATGTCGGGCAGCTTGTTGGCGCTGTCGACGTGGATCAGTTCGCCCTTGACGGTGGTCACCCGGTAAACGACGGTCGGCGCGGTGGTAATCAGATCAACGCCGAATTCCCGTTCCAGACGCTCCTGGATGATCTCCATGTGCAGCAGCCCGAGGAAGCCGCAGCGGAAACCGAAGCCGAGCGCCATGGAATTCTCCGGCTCGAAGGAGAAGGAGCTGTCGTTCAGGCGCAGCTTTTCCATGGCGTCGCGCAGGTCGTCGTAGTCGTTAGAGTCGACCGGGTAGAGGCCCGAGAAGACCATCGGTTTGACTACCTTGAAACCCGGCAGGGCTTTTTCGGCCGGTCTGCGGACATGGGTGATGGTGTCGCCGACCTTGGCATCCTGCACGACCTTGATGCTGGCGGTGATAAAACCAACCTCCCCGGCCGTCAGCTCGTTGATCGCCACGGGATGCGGGGCAAAGACCCCGACCTTGAGGATCTCGTGTTCCTTGCGACTGGCCATCAGCTTGATCCGGTCGCCCTTCTTCAGGCTGCCGTCCACCACGCGTACCAGCACTATGACCCCCTGGTAAGGGTCGTACCAGGAATCGAAGATCAGCGCCTTGAGCGGCCCGTCCGGATCACCTTTAGGCGCCGGAATCTTCTTGACGATCGCTTCGAGGATCGCATCGATACCTATGCCCATCTTGGCGCTGGCGACCACCGCATCGCTGGCATCGAGGCCGATAATCTCCTCGATTTCGGCCCGCACCCGCTCGGGATCCGCGCTTGGCAGGTCGATCTTGTTGAGCACCGGGAAGACTTCGAGGTTCTCGTCGATTGCCAGGTAAACGTTGGCCAGCGTCTGGGCTTCCACACCCTGGGAGGCGTCGACGACCAGCAGGGCCCCTTCGCAGGCCGAGAGGGAGCGGCTGACTTCGTAGGTAAAGTCGACATGCCCCGGCGTGTCGATCAGGTTGAGCACGTAGTCCTGACCGTCCACGGAATGATAAGCCAGGCGCACCGCCTGGGCCTTGATCGTGATGCCGCGCTCGCGCTCCAGGTCCATCTTGTCGAGGAACTGGTCGGTTTTTTCGCGATCGGTCAGGGCACCGGTCGCTTCCAGCAAGCGGTCGGCCAGGGTCGATTTGCCGTGATCGATATGGGCAATGATGGAAAAGTTGCGGATCTGTGATTGTTTCATAGACTTTAAAAGAAAGATTCCCTGCCGCCGCACCCCGCATGGGTCTGCATGCCGCTTGACATTGAAGAACAATGAAAAATATCGGAATACTGCTGATTTGTAAAGGAGCAAAAGCCCATGACTGCCTTTTTGCTGACGTTGCCTGAAGCACCGCGGGCTTTATTCTTGCCACACGCACTTGCGTCTGATTAATATGCAGCAGTGATGACCAGATTCGGTAGATGGATCATCCTGACACTGCACATGCGGAACATGGAGAAGGGCTCATGTCTTTGATCATAGAAATGCTGCAGGAGAGCTGCCGCCGGAATGCCGGGAAAACCGCCTTGCGCTGCAAGCTGGCGGGACGCTGGGTCGAATACAGCTACCAGCATATCTGGGACACCTCCGACCAGATTGCCTCCGGGCTCGCACAATGGGGGCTGGAAGCTGGAGAACGGGTCGCCCTGCTGGCGCCCTCTTCGCCGACCTGGGTCATGGTCTACCTGGGCATTCTAAAGAGCAATGCCGTCGCCGTGACGATCGACAAGGACCTCAAGCAGGGGGAACTCCGCCATATCCTGGCCGACAGCGAAGCTCGCCTGCTCTTTACCGAGCAAACCTACCTCGAGATCGTCAACGATCTTGCCGAAGGGCTGCCGGACCTGGAAAAAGTCGTTCTCCTGCAGCGGCCCCCGGGCAGCGAGAACAAGATATCCCCGCAGATCGAGAAAGCCCTGGCAGCACTGGTCAACGAATGGCGCAGGCTCAGCCGCAAATACAAGCTCGATCACGTCGATGCGGAGAACTTCGAGAATCTCGCCGAGGGATTCCGGGAACTGGTCATGCCGTCAATGGCCAAGCCGGGCGAAGGCAAAAAGAACTTTTTCGTCAACCTGCTGCGCTCCCACAACGAAGAAAGCCCCCCCTTCGACCCGGAGGCCCTGGACGATTTCCAGAAGTACCTGCCGCCGCCCTACCTGCAGCGGCAACCGCACGACACGGCCGTCATTCTCTACACGTCGGGGACCACGGGACGCTCCAAGGGGGCCATGCTGAGCCACAGCAACATAGCCAGCAACGTCCGCACGGCCATTGACCTGTTTGCTCTCGAACCAAGCATGCATACCCTCTCTTTCCTGCCGATCAACCATGTTTTCGAGCAGGTTGCCGGAATCATCCTGCCGCTCACCGTGGGCGGGACGGTGTCCTTTGCCGAGAGCCTTCGCAAACTTGGCGAGAACCTGGCTGAGGTAAGGCCGAACTTCCTGCTCGGCGTGCCGGCGGTTTTTCGTCTTCTGCTGGATCGTATGACCCGCAAGATCGAAGGCCAACTGCTCTCCAGGTCGCTCTTCGCATTCAGCCCGACCCGACCGCTGGTCACCAAGAAAGTCCGGGAGGCTTTCGGCGGCAACCCGGTGTTCATCAGCGGAGGCGCGGCCCTGGACCCGGTCGTTGCCGCCAAACTCATGGAAATGGGGCTCAACGTCTACCAGGGGTACGGCATCACCGAGACCTCCCCGGTACTGGCCGCCGAATCGCCCGGCATGAAGAGACTCGGCACGGTCGGCAAACCGATCCCGGGGGTCAAGGTTAAAATTCACCGGCCCAACTCCGAGGGTGTGGGCGAAATCTGGGCGAAGGGGCCGAACATCATGCTCGGCTATTTCAACAACCAGGAGGCCACCAGGGAAGTGCTCACCGACGGCTGGTATCACACCGGCGACCTGGGGTGCCTTTCCGAGGACGGGTACCTGAGCATCTGCGGCCGCCTCAAGAACCTGATCGTGACGGCAAACGGCAAGAACGTTTATCCGGAAGAAGTCGAAAACGAGATGCTCAACAGTCCGTTCATTGCCGAGATCATGGTTTACGGCCACAAAATTGACCAAACCTCCGAAGAAGTCTATGCCATGGTCTACCCGAGCCAGGACGCCCTGGACGCTTACGCCGAAGAACAAGGCAGGTCACTCGATCTGCATGAGATAGAAAGCCTGATCCGCCGGGAGCTCCTCGAGCGCGGCAAGAACCTCGCTGACTACAAACGCATCAAGCGCTTCACCCTGCGCGAAGACGAATTCCCGAAAACCACGACCCGCAAGATCAAGCGATTCGTCGTCGAAGCGGACATCGACGCCGAGCTGTAACCGGTCCGGCAGCCTAAAGCTAAACATTCAGGGAAAATCACGGGGTGTGCCGGGCTTTGGGGTCAGGTCTACACATTCCACATTTTTTGCACACCCTGCCTTCCCGCTAAAACTTGAATCGGCAATCAAAGGCTGGTTTAACGCAAAGACGCAAAGATTTTTTAAAAGAAAGTTTTTCTTTGCGCCAGGTATGACCCCTTTGCGACTTTGCTTTAAAAATTGTGGGATTGATTGCAGTGAAGTTGATAAACGGCTTTAACCTGCTTCTTGAACGGCAAAAAAGCAACGGCGGCTGGGGATCCCTGCCGCCGTTTGGCGTCTTGCTGACGTAGCTAGAGTTCAGACCTGCCGGTCAAAAGGTCTGGTCAGTCAGGCCTCCTCGACGATGTCGATGGCATCGTGGGGGCAGGCCGGTATACAGAGCCCATCGAGATCGCACCTGTCGTGATCGACGGCCGCTTTGCCTTCGATGATCTGCAAGGCACCATGCGGACAGGCCCTGAGGCATTCACCTGAGCCGCGGCACCTGTTCCGGTTGATATAAATCTTCATGGATATTCCTCTGCTGCAGCGGTAGAGCCAGTCCACAATCGGACAGGACAGGGGTTATTCAACCGTCACCGTTGTGCCGACATTGGCGAAGAAGACCTTGTTGGGGAAACGGGCATACAGCTGGGCTGCGCGGATCTGACCGGTGCAGTGAGAAACCCCGAGGCGATCGAAATCCAGGCGCGACAGGTAGTCGGCAGTCGCCGCAAACTGTTCATCGCTGGCCGGGCCGAGGTGGGTCCCGCCGATAATGGCGTGCACCCTGGGCTGTCCCAGCTTGCTGCGGAAGTGCTCGACCGTGTTGACCAGCCCGGCATGCGCACAGCCGAGCAGGACCACCAGTCCCTTCGCCGTCTCGACGGCCAGGGCCGCGTCATCCGTCAAGCTGTCGGCCTCGAAAGGCCCGTGATCCGCCGACGGCTGCACGAGATGCGGGTCGCCCGCCTCCCCGGATGAAATCCGCGGGATGGCCCCGCTGAAATGCAGCCCTGGGGCAAGCTCCGTCATGGATTCGTGGAAACGGAACTCGGCGCCCGCGGCAACCAGGGCCTCGCGGCTGTACGGCAGGCTGATGTCGCGCTGCTCGTGCCTGCCCTGCCAAAAACGCTTTTTGAAGATCTGCGGGTGCGCATAGACCGGGCGCGGGCCCAGCCGCTTGAGCAGGGGCAGCAGCCCGCCGCAGTGATCATAGTGACCATGGCTCAGGACCACCGCGTCGATCCGCTGCGCCTCATGACCGAGGACGGCCAGGTTCTCGAGCAGGCTGTCGCCGCTGCCGGTGTCGAAGAGCCAGGTCCCGGACGGCAGCTGCACCAGGCAGGCGAAGCCGTGTTCGCCGCAGGCGGCGATCGGCCGGCCGACGGTATTGTCACAGATGATGTCGAGTTGCAGGGTCATGTAGACGAGTCAATTTGGACGCGGTCCATCGAAAAAGGCAAACGGTCGACCTGCTCATAAAGAGGCTTCCACCTGGTCATCCGGTGATGTTATAGTGCGCGCCACTTACAGTCAATTCTCTCAAGGAAGATTACCCATGTCTGAATCAACTCCGACTATTCAGCTGACCGGCAAGCAGAACCGCTTCCTGCGCGGCCTCGGTCACGGCTTGCGCCCCTTCGTCATGGTCGGCAAGCAGCACCTCAGCGAAGAGGTCGTCAAGTCCACCAACGAAGCCCTGGCGGCGCATGAACTCATCAAGGTCAAAATCCAGGAAGGCTGCCTGACCGATCGCAAGACGGTCGCGGCCGAGCTGGCGGTCGAAACCG
>JAHEEU010000080.1 GCA_024640545.1 Geobacteraceae bacterium | reverse complement strand
TGTTCACCCACACGCACGTCCGGGAAGACTCTCTGCTCCTCTACGGTTTTCTCTCTCTCGAAGAGAAGAACCTGTTCGTCATCCTGATCGGCATTTCCGGCATCGGGCCGAAGCTGGCGGTAAATATCCTTTCGCACATCCCGGCAGTCGACCTGAAAAGAGCCATCGCTTCGGGTGACCTCAAGCGCCTTTCCGGACTGCCCGGCATCGGCAAGAAGACCGCGGAACGCCTGGTCCTCGAGTTGAAGGACAAGGTCGGCCCGTTAGCGGGCCACAGCGCGGCGGCCGGACCATCCCCGGCAGCTGGCACAGCAGCGGGCGACCTGATCAGCGATGTCATCTCCGCTCTGGTCAACCTCGGCTACAAGGAAAACCAGGCTCGCAAGGTCCTGGAGAACATGGAACTGGCACCTGACCTGTCGATGGAAGAAGCCCTTAAAGGAGCGTTGAAAGTTCTGATTCGGTAACTTTCAACATTGAACCCCATGGAAGACCGCTTGATTACAGCTGCTTCAACCAGCGACGATGGTTCCTTCGACGTATCGCTACGCCCCAAGGTTCTCACGGAATACATCGGCCAAAGCAAGGTCAAGGAGAACCTCAAGGTATTCATCGGCGCAGCCCGCGGCCGCAGCGAATCTCTTGACCACGTGCTCTTCTATGGCCCGCCGGGGCTCGGCAAGACGACCCTGGCACATATCATCGCCGCTGAGATGGGTGTCAACATCAAGAGCACGTCAGGACCTGTCATCGAGAAACCGGGTGACCTGGCCGCGGTCCTGACCAACCTGGAACCGGGCGATGTCCTGTTCATCGACGAGATTCACCGGCTCTCCCCGGTGGTCGAGGAAATCCTCTACCCGGCGATGGAAGACTACCAGCTGGACATTATGATCGGCCAGGGCCCCTCGGCACGCACCATCAAGCTCGACATCCCCCGCTTCACCCTGGTCGGCGCCACAACCCGGGCCGGGCTTCTCTCATCCCCGCTGCGCGACCGCTTCGGTGTTCTGAGCCGGCTGGAATTCTACAGTCATGCCGAGCTGGCCACGATCATTTCACGCAGTGCCGGGATCCTGGGAGTTTTCATCGATGCAGACGGCGCCAGCGAAATCGCCCGCCGCAGCCGCGGCACACCACGGATTGCCAATCGCCTGTTGCGCCGGGTCAGGGATTTCGCCCAGGTCGACGGCGACGGGACCATAACCCTGGAGATGGCGGACCAGGCTCTGTTACGCCTGGAAGTCGATCAAAAGGGCTTCGACCAGATGGACAGGCTGCTGCTGGAAACCATCATCGACAAATTCAGTGGCGGACCGGTGGGACTCGACACCCTGGCAGCCGCAATCGGGGAGGAAAAGGACACCATCGAGGATGTCATCGAACCCTACCTGCTGCAGCAGGGCTTTATCAACCGCACCCCACGCGGCCGGGTGGCAACTCACCAAGCCTATACCCACCTGGGCCGAGCCCGCGGCAAAGAGCACCCGCCGGGACCACTTTTCACATAAAAGTCCCAGCGGAAGCGGGATTTCCTTTGTCTGCCGTGCAAACCTTGTGCTAGTTTGGGCTCGTAGGGGGTAATCAAGCAACTAGCCCTGCTGACATACCCCGAGGGCCGTCATGGTGACGGCCCTTTTCATTTCAGTTGGCGCGCCTGCACTGCCATAAAGGGCAACCGCCGTTCCGAATGAACGCAGGCTCACTGGTCGGGAAGAGTCGCCACCAAGCCTTTGCCAGCCTCTCCGCGCAGCTAGGGATGACAGTGCCCCTGAAGACCGGCTTGACTGAGCCAAAACCTGAATTCTTTGAAGTTCATGGACCCTACACTTCTGCGACAGTTTCGCCAGCAGCTGGCCACCTGGATTGAAGCAAGCCTGGCCTCTCAGCGCCTGCCCTTTCAGCGCCTTGAGCTCTGTCCCCCGGTTCTCACCGAACGGGGGCAGCTCTTCCCCGACATGGTCCTGTGGATTAACCGCGACAGCCAATTGGCCGGCAGCATGATTCTTCTGCCTGACGTCGTCGATGACAAGCTCCGTGCTGACGGTGTCGCCCTGGCAAGAGCACTGGGCCTCGGACATTTCACCACCTGGGCGCCACGCGAGGTTTCGATCTGGGGCCTCGATTCCGGAAAGGCTGCCCGCCGGCTCACTTTCCAGCTGCCGCCGGCCCACCGTGTGACCCCCGACGACTTCCAGAAAACCCTCAATGAGCTGCTCGAACGGCTTAAGATCGCCACCGTCACCAGCTCCCCCACCACTGCAGAATTCTCGGCATACTACTTTGCCAACCTCTGCCTGCGCAACCTTGAGGACCTGGCCCCGGGACTGACGATCAGCGCCCGCATGGCGGCAGGCCAGACCGCCGCGAACGAGTGGCTTGAAGATGCCCCCCGGAGCAAGGCCTGGATGAGCTTGTGGCGCATCCTCTTCCTGCTCTGGAACGGCCGACTGCCTTCAGGGCTGCAGCCGGAACGGCTCGAGCTTGCCATCCACTATGCCCTGGCCGACCTGACCAGCGGGCCGCTGTCATGGCTGGATCTTCATGAGGGTGAGCCTCCTCTGCCGGAAGGCGACGCTGTCCGCCTGCACCATCTTGCCAGCAGGCTCAGACAGCTGGGCTGGGCGCAGAACGAGCAGCAGGCCAGGGAATCGGTCAAGCTGCTGCTCAGAGAGGCCGGACAGCGCTTCGACCTTGAGTCGCTGCACCTGCCGTGGAGCACGGAACAGGCTCAACTCTGGGTGGCATGCCAGCCGCCGTCATCTGTCGTTGACTGCACCTTGATCGCACCAAGAGCGTATCTCGCCGGGTGGGCCTTGAAATCCGCAATGGAAAACCAGGCGGCAGGCAGGAGCCACGGCGAGACCCTGCAGTCGCTGGACGCTACGCGGGACGCGACCAGCGCCGTTGCGGTTCTGCGTGATTTGCGAACGCTCGATCGCAAGGCGCGTGCGGCCCGACTGATTCTGCTGCGCCAGGTCTGGCCCAGCCGTCGCTTTGAGCTTCCCAGCAGTACCCCGGCCTGGTTATGGGACGCGCTCTACATTGCCGGCTTGACATCTGAACAACTTTCCCTGGTCCTGCCGCATGACTGGCACCGTGCACCGGGCATCATGAGCCTCTGGACAATTCTGGCGGAACGCTACCAACTTGCGGAAATCTCCGTCAGCGAAACGGGCGAGCAATCACTGTTGTTGATGCGCAGCACGCTGCCGGTCACGACGGTTCTTGTTCATCGGCAGGGGCAAACCACCGACACCGGCAGGACGCTCTTGACCGGCCAGTCCCCGGGCATGACCCAAGCCTGGCTGAAAGGCACGGACCAGGTCGTCGAGCTCCTGCGCAGCCGGGCAATAGCCGGCATCGGTCCGGTCGAGCCGGGCTCTGTGGAGCCATTATCCTGGGGACTCTACATCTTTCTGCACACCAGCCTCGGCGGCTATCTCTGGCAACTTTGCAGCGGTCTGCCAACCCTGCCGGAGCTGGATGCGACGGCGCAGGCGGTCCAGCTTCTCGGGGTCCCGGTTCCAAACCCGACCATTTTAGCCGACCTGAACCTGCTCGGTAATCCCGAGACCAGAGCCATTCCGGCCCCGGCGATCCTGGAGAGGGAGTTCTCCAACATCTTTGGGCCGGTCCCGGATATGCCTGAAAACCAGCGTGACAGCCTCGCCGAGGCGCCCAAGCTGCGCCACAGGAGCACTGTTTCAGCCGACCAGGTTGCTGCCAAAATCTTCGTCGACGGGATTCCGCGCTTCCCTGGGCACTACCTGATGCACCTCTACAGACCTGAACTTGCCCATTACGAACTCCACGGACCGCTTGAGATCGCTGCCGAGTTCTTTGACAAGATTTCCCTGCGCACCATCGGCCGGGAGGACCACACGCTGGAGGTCTCCGGCAGCATGCTGGCCGACGCGCTGGTCTTGGCTTCCTATAGCGGCGCAACCGGCGTCGACCTGCCCCTGGACGAGCAGCTCCTTGCCGAACTGGTCGGCCATTACCGTTCCGACCTGCAGCGGCTCTGGGACAACCTGATCAGGGAATGCCGCAGCTGCGAGCCACATATCCAGGCAGCGGTCAAGCTGGCGAAAAAGATCTGGCAGCAGCAGGGGCTGCCACCGGAGAGGGCCTTGCGTACCAGGTAGAGCCCGGCCTTCCTGGCATGCGACGCTTGTCAAGCAGCTTTGCCAATCAGCACTCGGCACCCTGTCACGGGGTACAACCATCGACTTTTCTGGCCTTTTCCTGCAAACTTCTTTATAATAAGCAGATTCTTTTTGACAAAGGCTGGCTTATGAACGTCCTGCTGCATATCTGTTGTGCCAACTGTGCCATCTATCCGGTCCGCGCTCTCCGTGACTCAGGTCATGCCGTTGTTGGCTATTTCTTCAATCACAATATTCACCCCTACCAGGAATACTGCCGTCGCCTGCAGGCTGTTGAAGATTACGCCGCAGCCAGCGAACTTGAGGTCATCTATAAGGATGAATACCTGCTGGAAGATTTCCTGGCCCAGGTGGCCACGGAACCGGCCGGCCGTTGCACTTACTGCTACCAGTCGCGCCTCAAGCATGCCGCTGCATATGCTGCGGCTTCCGGTTATGACGCCTTTTCCACCAGCCTGCTCTATTCCCGCTACCAGAACCACGAACTGATTCGCAAGCTCGGCGAGGAGCTGGGCCGTCATTACGGTATAGCCTTCCTCTACGAGGACTACCGTACCGGCTGGCAGGAGGGCATAAAGGCTTCCAAGGCCATGGGCCTTTACCGGCAGCAGTATTGCGGCTGCATCTACTCGGAAAAGGACCGTTACCATCCCAGCAGCAACAACTGATGAGCAACGACCTCGGCAAATCATTGATTATTGCAGGGCTTCTGCTGGCCGGCATCGGCCTGCTGATAACCCTTGGCGGCAAATTCAATTTTCTCGGCAGGCTGCCAGGTGACATTCGCATCACGAGGGAAAACTTCACCCTCTTCTTCCCCCTGGGCAGCTGCCTGCTGATCTCCCTGCTGCTCTCGCTGATTTTCTGGTTGTTCAGACGCTGACCCAGGCACCCGGAGGTCGTATGCTACCCACCCCGCCCCGTCCCAGACTGGGGCTTGCGCTCGGCAGTGGTGCTGCCAGGGGCCTCGCCCACATCGGAGTTCTCAAGGTTCTCGAAGAAGCCGGCATTCAGATCGACATCATCGCCGGGACCTCCATGGGGGCCTTTATCGGCGCCATGTACGCTGCCGGGGTTCCGGTCACCCAGATGGAAAAGGCCGCCCTGGAAATTGACTGGTTCAGGATGGCAAGACTGCTCGATCCGGTCCTGCCGACATCAGGATTGACCGACGGCAAAAAGCTGGTCGCCTTCATGGCGGCACTGCTGCCGGCAAGGGATTTCAAAGACCTCCAGCAGTCACTGGCCGTTACGGCGACCGACATCAACACCGGCGAGTCGATCATCATCAAGCAGGGCGACCTGCTCGAGGCACTGCGGGCCAGCCTGGCCTTCCCCGGGATTTTTTCACCGGTGCGCTTCGGAAAACGCTTCCTGGTTGACGGCGGGCTTTGCAAACCGATACCGACCGATGTCGCCCGCAGCCTCGGCGCCGAGAAAATCATCGGCGTCTGCACCATCCCTGCGGTTGTCAAGCAGTCCCCGGAGACCTTCCTGCCCGCCAGCCATGACCGTTCGAAGGCCATCAGTCGCTGGCGGGACTTCTTCAGTGCCCGCGGAATCGAACAGGCCATGCGTTCCGCACTTGGCCAGGAGACAGGGGACAGCGAGACCGGCACGCCGGAAAGCCCGAAGACCCCGAATATCTTCCGGGTCTGTGCCCAGAGCGTGGCCATCATGGAAAACGTGATCAACGACCTGCACCTGCGCCAGAATCCTCATGACCTGATCATCAGGCCGCACCTCGAAGGGATTACCCTGCTCGAGTTTCATCGTGCAAAGGAGGTCATTGCTGCAGGTGAAAAGGCGACAAGGGCCGCTCTGCCTGACATCGAATATCTTCTGAAATCCGCTTGAAAGACCTCTTTGCTCTGCTAACATGTTGATATAATTGTTCCAATTCATCAACACGACCACTGTCAAGGAGACCACCATGATCGAGCTGCTCGAAAAATCCATCCTGACCGCAGTTGGCGCAATGACACTCACGCAGAAGAAAGCCGAGGAGCTGTTGCAGGAGATGCGCGAGAAGCTGAATATCAGCGAGGAAGAAGGCAAGGCATTTCTGAAGAAAATCCAGGAAGCGGCAGCCAAAAACCAGGAGATGCTGCAGGAACAGGCCCGTGAGGAGGTCAAAAAAGCCTGTGAGCGCATGGGGGTGGTCACCGCCGACGAGTTCGACAAGCTGAAGAAGAAGGTCGCCCTGCTGGAAAAGAAGCTCAAGTAAACAGCCCATGAAATGATCCGGACGCCGCCATGCTGCCAATCCTTCGCATCAACCGAAATATCCGGACGATCCGGCGCTACAGAACCATCCTCGGGGTCCTGATCAAGTATGGGTTCGGTCACTTCGTAGAGCAGCTCAACATTGATTACTACATCGAGCTTGGTAAACGGATCGTCACCTTCGACAAGATCCCCAAGGAACTGGAACGCCTCAGCCAGCCGCAGCGGTTGCGGTTGGCCATGGAGGAACTCGGGCCGACCTTTATCAAGCTCGGGCAGCTGCTCTCAACCCGTCCGGATGTGCTCGGCAAAGATTACATCAAGGAATTCAGCAAACTCCAGGACAAGGTCCCGGCCGTCTCTTTCGATGACGTCAACGCCCAGGTCCAGCGCGAACTGGGCTACCCCGCTGCACAGCTGTTTGCCGAATTCTCCAGCGAGCCCCTCGCTGCCGCCAGCATTGCCCAGGTGCATCGCGGCAGGTTAAAGAGCGGCGAAGAGGTCGTTTTCAAGGTCCGCCGCCCGGGAGTCGTCAGAATTGTCGAAACCGACATCGATGTCCTGATGAGTCTCGCCTTACTCATCGAGCAGCACATCCCTGCAGTTGCCCTTTACGAGCCGGTCGGGCTGGTCAAGGAGTTCCGCCGCAGCATCATGCGAGAGCTCAATTTCACCCGCGAGGGGCGCACGGTCGATCGTTTTGCGGTTAATTTTGCCGACAGCCCAACGTTCTATGTTCCAAAAATCTTCTGGGATTATTCCGGCGAGATGGTTCTGACCATGGAATATGTGCCCGGAATCAAGATTTCCGAGCTGGAGAAGCTCACTGCCCAAGGCTACGATCTCAAGGAAATCGCCCGGCGCGGGGCCGACGCCTTTCTCAAGCAGGTCCTCGACTACGGCCTGTTCCACGCCGATCCCCATCCCGGGAACGTCTTCATTTTGCCGGGGCAAATCATCTGCATGCTTGACTTCGGAATAGTCGGACGTCTCGGCCAGGATCTCAAGAACCAGTTGATCGATCTTCTGAAGGCGCTGCTGGACAGGGACGTGGACCGCATCATCGCACAACTGCTCTACTCGGGAGAACTGACGGACAATGCCGATTTGAAAAACCTGCGACGCGATCTGCACGACTTTATCGAGGACTACTACGACATCGTATTACAGGACATCAAGGTCGGCAAATTGCTCGCAGATTTCATCGAAATCCTGACCCATTATCGCATCCATTTCCCCCCTGACTTCATGCTTCTGACCAAGGCCCTGATTGTCATGGAGGGTGTCGGACGCCAGCTAGACCCTGACTTCAACATGATTTCCCACATGCGACCTTATGTCAACAAACTGGTCCTCGAACGCTTCAGCCCGAAGAACCTGGCAGCAGAGGCCGGCCGTATCGCCCAGGCATACACCTCATTGGCCAAGAACCTGCCGCATGACATCAAGGAGTTCATCAACCGTCTCAACCGTAACCAGTTCAAAATCGACCTTGAACACCGCGGCCTCGAGAGGCTGGTCACCGACCTGGACCGCTCCAGCAACCGGGTGTCGTTTGCAGTTGTCATCGGCTCACTGATCGTCGGCTCCTCCCTGGTCATGCAGATCAACAAGGGACCCATGGTGTTCGGGTTCCCTTTATTGGGTTTGCTGGGGTATTCGATCGCCGCCCTGCTCGGTCTCTGGCTGGCAGTCGGCATCCTGCGGTCCGGGCGCTTGTAGTCTGTGTGGCATCAACAACACAATCGTTGCAATAAATATCCTGTGCCGTCCAACGTTATTATCAAGTCGGACAAAATACCATATTTTTTACAGGCACTTAAACAAATTCTTTAACATGGCAAGGTAATTGCAATAATCTATTGACCGACTAAATTCAGAAAACTCAGAAGGTATAGACAACAATGAGCATGATCTGCCAAACCACGATTGCCAACCCGACCGCCATTTCCGGTATCGGCCTGCACACCGGAGAGCGCATCAGCATGACGTTGCGTCCTGCCGAGGCGAATACCGGCATCGTTTTCCATCGCCGGATGGGTGATCGCACGGTAACCATAGAAGCAACCTCAGACAATGTTGTTGACACGCGACTGGCAACGGTTCTTGGCAAGGGCGAGGTTCGCATCTCCACAGTCGAACATCTGCTGTCAGCGCTGGCCGCCTACGGTGTTGACAACCTGCACATCGACATCGACGGGCCGGAAGTTCCGATCATGGACGGCAGTGCAGCACCCTTTGCTTCGATTATCGAAGAGGCAGGGCAGCTCCGCCACGTGCAACGCCGCAAGTTCCTCGCTATCCGCCAACCGGTATCTGTGATCGACGGCGAAAAACGGGTCTCCATTATCCCGTCGCGCTTCTTCCGCATCACCTTTGACATTGCCTTTCAGCACCCATGTATCGCCTTGCAGCAGCGCTCGGTCAAGATCACCTCGGCAACCTTCCGCCGTGATCTGGCGCCGGCGCGCACCTTTGGTTTTCTACGTGATGTCGAAACGCTCAAGGCGGCCGGCCTGGCCCGTGGCGGTTCTCTGGAAAATGCGATCGTCGTCGATGACGAGCGGATCCTGAACCCTGAGGGGCTGCGTTTCCAGGATGAATTCGTTCGCCACAAGATCCTCGATGCAATCGGCGACCTGAGCCTGATCGGCTACCCGATACTTGGCCACGTTCGTGCTTTCAAAGCAGGCCACGACATCAACCACCAGCTGGTGCAGAAAATTCTCGACACCCCCGCGAGCTGGCAATTGCTTGAATTCAGCGAGGATGATCTCGCCAAGGCGCTGCAGATGACTCCGCAGACCTTTGCCCAGGGCCTGTCCCTTTCCAAGGCTTAGGCCATCTGACTCACAACCCTAAGGGGGCAGCCGATCCGGCTGCCCCCTTTTTTTCTCCGCGATGGCATAAATGGCTAAAACCAAAGGAATCTGCGTTTCGCCGCTTTGACTGGCCGGCAGGATCCGCTTAACCCGGCACAGCGCGACGCCGGCCTTGATCTGCCGAACCCGACTGATCCTGCCACCGGCCCCAAGGCTCCCCGGTGCAGCGGCCGCTCGCAGGCGGTCCCAGCTCAGATGTCACTTGCAATCAAGGCCCCTTTACGCCTAATATTTCGAAACGATAGAACATTCTCATGCCTAACACGCCAGTCAAGACATCGAGTGTCCCGAACACGGAGTCCCGCAAACGCCGCCGCGAGTGGCTGCTTGTCGTGCTCATTATCGGACTGGTCGGCCTGTCGCTGCGCTTCCAGGGACGAATCTTTGACCTGACCTCAGAGATTCCCCTGACCGGGAACATCCTGGTCCTCGCCCTCATCAACCTGAACATCCTGCTGATCATCTTCTGTCTTTACTTGGTCATGCGCAACATTTTCAAACTCCTGCTGGAGCGAAGACGAGGCATTCCGGGGGCGAAGCTGCGCAGCAAGCTGGTGCTGTCCTTTATCGCCCTGTCGCTGATTCCGACAATGCTGCTCTTTTTCGTTTCCGCCGGTTTTATCACCAACTCCATTGAAAACTGGTTCAACAACCAGGTCGAAGAGTCGCTCGAGGAGTCCCTCGAAGTCGCGCAAACCTATTACAAAAATTCCGCCAGCAATGCCCTCTATTACGCCGAGCAGATCTCCCTGGCGATCAAGGACAAGAAGCTGCTCAATGAGGGCAACCTGCCTGTCCTGGAGACGCTGATTCACCAGAAACAGAAGGAATACAACCTCGGCATCGTCGAGGTCTTTTCTGCAACCCTCGAGGAACTGGTCCGGGCCGTCAACCCCCTCGTCCCGGCGGCTGAGTTCACAGATCCCGGTTCAGACAGCATTAGGGAAGCCCTGCAGGGCAACCGCTTCACACGCATCAGTCCCATCGGCCGGGCCGACCTGATCCGGGGTATCGTCCCGGTATACTCGAACTGGAACCCGAACGATGTGGTCGGCGTGGTGGTCGTCAATTATTACGTCCCCTACTCGCTGGTCAACAAGATGAAGGAGATCAGCAGCTCCTTCGAGCAATACAAGTCGACCAAGCTCCTCAAGGGAAAGATCCAGAAAGGCTACGTGCTCTTCCTGCTCCTGATCGCCCTGGTGATCATCTTCCTTTCCACCTGGGCGGGTTTTCACCTTGCGCGCGGCATCACTGAACCGATCCAGGACCTGGCAGTGGCGACCAACCGCGTGGCCTCCGGTGACCTGAACGTCACCCTCGACAGTTACAGCAACGACGAGGTCGGTTCGCTGGTCGAAGCTTTCAACACCATGACCGCAGATTTGCGCAAGGGACAAATGGCGATTCGCCGGGCCAACCGCGAGTTGCAGGCCTCCAACTTAGAGCTCGAGCAAAGACGTCGTTACATGGAGATCGTCCTGGCGAATGTCACCGCGGGGGTCATTTCCATCGACAGCCAGGGGCAGATTACGACCATCAACAAATCAGCCGAAAAGCTCCTCGGACTCGAGACTGCCATGATCATCGGCCGCAACTTCCGGGACATCGTCGCCCCTGACTACCTGCCCATGATCAAGGGAATCCTCAAGGACCTGATCAGTTCCGGCAAAGACTCGATCCGTCAGCAGGTCACCCTTCCGGCCGGCGACACCAAGGTCGTGTTACTGGTCAACGTCACGACCCTGAAAGACGAGAAAAATGAATTCATGGGTACGGTTGTGGTTTTCGACGATCTGACCCAGCTCCTCAAGGCCCAGCGCATGGCCGCCTGGCGTGAAGTGGCCCGGCGCATCGCCCATGAAATCAAGAACCCCCTGACACCGATCCAGCTGTCGGCCCAACGGCTCCGCCGCCGCTACCTGGAGCGCTTCGCAGCTGATGATACGGTCTTTGACGAATGTACCACGATGATCATCAAGCAGGTCGATGACCTGAAAAACCTGGTCAATGAATTCTCGAGCTTTGCGCGCATGCCATCCAGCAACCCAAGCCTCAACAACCTCAACGACGTCATCAATGAAGCACTGGTGCTTTTCCAGGAGGGGCACAAGGAGATCGATTTCAAGTTGAACATCGACCCGACCCTGCCGGTATTCAGCCTGGACCGTGAGCAGATCAAGCGGGTGGTCATCAACCTGCTGGACAATGCGGTTGCAGCCGTCAGCAGCAACAGCAACGGTGCGATCGCTATCGAAACCTCGTTCAACCAGGATCTGCAGATCGTCACGCTGAAAGTCAGTGATAATGGCTGCGGAATCCCTGCCGAGGACAAGCCAAGACTGTTCGAGCCGTATTTCTCCACCAAGAAGTCCGGAACCGGCCTTGGGCTGGCTATTGTTTCAACAATAATTTCGGATCATAATGGTTACATCAGGGTACGCGACAACGTGCCGCGTGGGACCCTGTTCATCGTTGAACTCCCGATCACATCGGAAGCTTCCCAGACATAAAACAGGCCAAGAACCCAGAGGAAAAATGCAATCCATTCTGATCGTCGATGACGAAAAAAGCATACGCGACAGCCTCACCGGTATTCTGCAGGATGAAGGGTTTTCGCCAGTCTCGGTTGAGAGCGGCGAGGCTGCGATAGAGAAAATCAGCGAGGAGAAACCTGACCTGGTGCTTCTCGACATCTGGATGCCTGGCATGGACGGCATGGAAACCCTGACCAGGATTCGCGACATCTATCCCGATCAGCTGGTCGTCATGATGAGTGGCCACGGCACCATCGAGACAGCCGTGAAGG
>JAHEEU010000241.1 GCA_024640545.1 Geobacteraceae bacterium | reverse complement strand
GTCGACGAATTCTTCCCCTGGGACATCATCGACCAGGGCGTGCAGCGCCAGCACCTGCGCAGCGAGTACGAGAAGGCGCTGGCGGGCCGGACAGGCTATGTCTGTCATCCCGGCTGTCAACGTTGCGGCCTGTCTTGCTGATCCTGCCTGGTTCAGGCGAGGGCTCCCGATTTTTCTCCCTGGGTTGATGGATGCTGCGCCCCGATGAAGACCTCTTGCCGGCTTTCAATCACGCAGGGTTCGGCGCGGCATCGATCAAATGCACGATGCGGGTTTATAGGGTATGATTCTATGTCCAGCCCAGCACCGCGCCAGTCATTGATTTGCCAGACTTCGGGACGGAGGAGACCATGCTTGGAATAGAATGGCACCATGCCGAAAAAATCCTGGTTATTGCGCCCCAGGGCAAGCTTGCCGTCGAAGATTTTGACCGACTGGCAGACGAGGTCGACGCCTACCTGGAGGAGCAGGGAGAGCTGAACGGCCTGCTGATAGAGGCTGAATCCTTCCCGGGTTGGCAGGGTTTTGCCGCACTGCTCTCGCACCTACGGTTCGTCAAAGAGCATCATCAGAAAATCCACAAGGTCGCTGCGGTTACCGACAGCGGTTTCCTGACCATCCTGCCCAAGGTGGCCGGGCTCTTCCTCAAGGCGGAAGTCAAACATTTCCCATATCACGACAGGCCGGCAGCCCTTGCCTGGCTGCTGGCAGGACGACCTGAATAGCTCATGGAATCATACATCGAGCACTTTGGCTATCTGGCCGTCCTGATCGGAACTTTCCTGGAAGGCGAAACCGTCTTGATCCTTGCCGGTTTCGCTGCGCATCGCGGGTACCTGCACCTGCCGCTGGTGATCTGCGCCGCTTTTGTGGGTTCGGTCATCGGCGACCAGTTATTTTATTTCCTCGGCCGCAAGCACAGCAAGACCGTGTTGGCCCGGCGACCGTCATGGCAGCCCAGGATCGAAAAAGCGCAAAAGCTGATCGCCAGCCACCAGGTGCCGATTATTCTCGGTTTTCGTTTTCTCTACGGGCTGCGTTCGGTGATCCCCTTTACCCTGGGCGCGGCAGCTGTCCCCGGTAGGGTCTTTGTCCCGCTGAATATACTGGGGGCCCTGATTTGGGCCATTGCAGTGGGCTACGCCGGGTATCTGTTCGGCCAGGCCCTGGAAGGCCTGTTCGGCCGATTGAAGCACCTTGAGATGTGGATCGTGTTGGGAATCGCCTTGGCCGGCGGGCTCTTCTGGGCAATCCGGTTTTTGCGCTCACGACGGCATGATACCTCCGTCCGTCTGTGAAGCAGGCATGGCCCCTGTTTCGACTTCACCTGCCACTTTTCAGCACCAATCATCCCAGGCGTGAAGGCCGCGAGCCTTTCTGTGCTCGCCGAGACGCTGCTATAAGCGGACATTAACCAGATATTTTCAATCATTCGCTAAGGAGAAACCTATGCTGGAGGAAAACCTTCTGCTGAGCAGGGAAGGCGGAGTGGCGACAATAACTTTCAATAATCCCAAAATGCTCAATGCCCTGACCGTGGCCACCTTCGAAGCCCTGGAAGGGGTGTTTGACGAACTGGAGAAGGACGACGCCGTACGCGTGGTGATCGTCACCGGTGCGGGTGACAAGGCGTTTGCGGCCGGCGGCGATATCGGCCACCTGGGGACCCTGGATGCCGATGGCGCCCGTGAGTTCGCCCTGCTCGCCCAGCGCGTCATTGATCGCATCGAGGCGTCTCCCAAGCCGGTGCTTGCCGCCATTAATGGCTACGCGCTCGGTGGCGGCTGTGAACTGGCCATGGGCTGTGATCTGCGCATTGCAGCAGATACGGCCAGGTTCGGCCAACCCGAAGTCAAGCTCGGCATCATTCCAGGGTTTGCCGGGACCCAGCGCCTGGCGCGCCTGGTCGGCAAGGGGAAGGCCAAGGAGCTGGTCTTTACCGGCGAGATGATCGACGCCGAGGAGGCGTGCCGGATCGGCCTGGTCAACCGCGTGGTGGCCAAAGATCAACTGCTCGAGGAGACGCGTTCACTGGCGTTGCAGCTCTGCGACCGGAGCCCCTCGGCGATCAGACTCGCCAAGGATGCGATCGACAACGGCCTGGAAATGGATTTTGCCCGGGCCTCGCGCTACGAAGCGGACCTCTTTGCCCTCTGTTTCACCACTGCGGACTGCCGGGAGGGGATCAGCGCTTTCCTCGAAAAGCGCCCCGCCAGGTTCTGAGCCGCGGCCGCCGTCGGCCAGGACCCGGCAAGTCACTCGCTGCGCGGTGATTGTCCGTCAACGGTTAAGCTTTCGGGCGATTTCAGCAACATGCCGTCCCTGGAAACGGGCGATTGCCAGCTCATTTTCGCTCGGTTGGCGCGAACCGTCGCCGGCGGCGAGAGTGGATGCACCGTAGGGTGTGCCGCCGGTGATCTCATCCATCTTCATCAGGCGCGCCTCGGAGTAGGGAACGCCGACGACGATCATGCCGTGGTGCAACAGCGTGCTGTGGAAACTCGTGATGGTGGTCTCCTGGCCACCGTGCTGGGTGGCTGTCGAAGTGAAGACACTGCCGATCTTGCCGACCAGGGCGCCGGACATCCAGAGGCCGCCGGTCTGGTCGAGAAAATTGCGCATCTGGGCGCACATGTTGCCGAACCGTGTCGGGGTGCCGAAAATGATGGCGTCTGCCGCAGCAAGGTCGTCCGGTGCGGCAACCGGAATCTTGGCGAAGGCGGCCCGGGCCGCCTTCGCGCCGCTCTTTTCGAGAACCTCGTCCGGCATCAGCTCGGGAACCTGTAGGATTTTCACCTCTGCACCGTCAAGCTCGCGAACTCCTTGCGCCACTGCTTCGGCCATTTTGTAGACATGGCCGTACATGCTGTAAAAGACTACATGGATCCTGGTCGTCATGGGTACTCTCCTTTTTCGTGATACTGTCGTGGTTTTTGCCAGAACTGCAAAAGGCCCCTCCATTGTAGCAGACTGGCCTGGTGTGCAACTTCGTCAGAAAAAATCGCTGCTGTGCTGGGAGGTGACGCGGCGAAAAATTGTTAGAATAAAATGTAGGCAGCCTTTGCCAGGAGAGAAATCATGGGTGTGGTCAACCGGCGTATCGTCTATTTCATCTTGGCGGGCATCGCCCTCGGCGCGTTGTTCGGCTGGCTGCTCACTCGTCCCTACCTGGCCAGGACCAGCCTGGCCACGCTCGTCAGTGCGGCGGAGCAGAGCAGGGTCGAGGTGCCTCCGGGGTTTCATGCCGAGGTTTTTGCCTCCGGCCTGCAAGGTCCGCGCTTCATTCATTTCGGTCCGGACGGCGCCCTCTATGTGGCCGAGCGCGGCGCCGGCCGCATCGTGGCCCTGGCTGATCGCGACGGCGACGGGGTGTCTGACCAGCGGCGGACCTTTGCCGAGGCCC
Source organism: Geobacteraceae bacterium (assembly GCA_024640545.1). Classification (GTDB taxonomy): domain Bacteria; phylum Desulfobacterota; class Desulfuromonadia; order Desulfuromonadales; family BM103; genus JAHEDT01. The sequence goes on along the minus strand of JAHEEU010000241.1, from coordinate 50 downwards.
TGAACCGGCCGCACAGCCTGGTCTATCATGACGGCGCCTGGTATGTGGGC
>JAHEEU010000240.1 GCA_024640545.1 Geobacteraceae bacterium | reverse complement strand
CGGTAAACTTAAGTCAAACAGTGGCGAAATAAGCCAGCCTGGAGCACGTAAAAAGCCTGCGAGCGACCGATGGCAATACCTGACGGTAATGCCAGGCCGTCCAGACAGGACCTGAATCAAGCGGCAGAACTACTTTAACAGGTAGCAGATGCAGCAACTGCTTAAAAAACAGTCGATTCAGGGTAGCCCGGCGGCCGTTTCGTCACTGTTGTTTTTTTTGCCGCAGGCAGAAGAGAGGCGACCTCATGGTCGCCTTTTTGCTGTCAGCTGTCAGGTCCCTGCCGAACTCAGCGGCCAAGACCGGATTGTACCGGCTGACCGCAGCCGGCGGGCCATGCTTCTGGACATCGCTCCTCCCGCCGTGTAACATCCGACAACCTCTCAAGGAAGGACATGCAACCATGGCAGGACCGCTTAGTCATATTCGTGTGCTGGACCTCAGCCGGATTCTGGCTGGCCCCTGGGCGGGACAGGTCCTGGCTGACCTCGGTGCCGAGGTCATTAAGGTCGAACGGCCGGACGGCGGTGACGACACCCGCAGCTGGGGCCCGCCGTTCCTGACCGACGACACCGGTCAACCGACCGCCGATGCCGCCTACTTTCTTGCCACCAACCGCGGCAAGAAGTCGGTCACAATCGATTTCACCCGCCCGGCGGGTCGCGAGTTGATCTATCGCCTGGCAGAGCGGTGCGACATCCTGCTGGAGAATTTCAAGGTTGGCGGATTGGCCAAATACGGCCTTGATTATGAGTCCCTGAAACAGGTCAACCCGCGGCTGATCTACTGTTCGATCACCGGCTTTGGCCAGACCGGCCCCTATCGGGAACGGTCCGGCTACGATTTTTTAATCCAGGGCATGGGCGGGCTGATGAGCATCACCGGTGAGCCCGATGGCGAGCCGGTGAAGGTGGGCGTAGCGATTATCGATGTCATGACCGGCATGTATGCGAGTACCTCGGTGCTGGCCGCCCTCGCCCATCGCGACCGGACCGGCGCAGGACAGCATGTCGACCTATCCCTGCTGGACGTCCAGGTCGCGACCCTGGCCAACCAGGCGATGAACTACCTGGTCAGCGGCAGCGTCCCGCAACGGCTCGGCAACGCCCACCCGAATATTGTGCCCTACCAGGCCCTGGCGACCGCCGATGGGCATATCATCCTGACGGTCGGCAATGACGGCCAGTTTCGCAAACTCTGCCGCACAGCAGGCTGCCCGGAGCTGGCCGAGGACCCCCGTTTTACCAGCAACGCGTCGCGGGTCGCGAATCGCAAGGCGCTGATCCCGCTGCTGGAGCAGGCCCTGCAGCAGCGCAACAGCAAGGAATGGGTCTCATTGATGGAGGCGGCGGGGGTGCCCTGCGGTCCGATCAACAACCTCGCCGAGGTCTTCGCCGATCCCCAGGTCAACAGCCGGCAGATGCGTATTGAACTGGATCACCGGCACGCCGGTACGATCCCGCTGGTCGGCAGCCCGATGAAGTTTTCGCAGACGCCGGTGGCCTACAGCCAGGCTCCGCCCGCGCTTGGCGAGCACAACGCCGAGGTTCTCGGCCAGGTCCTTGGCCTCACCGAACAGCAATGCCTGGATCTCTGCGCCCAAGGGATCGTCGGCCCGGGCCCCCCGCAGTGAAATGATGTGAACTGGGGCCGGCCAGTTGAAGTTGGCTTGCAAACCCGGTTTTCTTGAGTCCCCCCCCACCCCCCGGGGGGGCGAGCCTTTAACGCGACGATCGTCAAATCAATGCATTCCAAAAACTGAACCCGCCGGGGCGGCAACATTCGCCTGGCGGGTTTTTGTCAATGGCCCTGGCGTCGGCGGCATGTCCGGCCGCCTTTGCCTCCCACAATGCACATCAATTCAGCCCATAGTCCTGCGGTTCAGGGCAGTGGCCGGAAAGGGCTGATTTTGAAACATGCGTCCCTGGCATGCACCGTCGAATTTTGCGGGACCAGATGCCAGATTTCGGGGAAGATGCCGATCGGCTCAGAGACGATGGCGCGGGCATCGGTGCCGAAGCGCTCCCTGAGGTCCGGGTTCAAATGGCACACGGCTTCGATATCCTTGCTGTGGTAGAGCGTCGGGGCATCACCGTCGCTCGCGTAGCGCACCGCGTAGAGATCCTTGCCGTTGGTGACCCCGACAGTCATCCAGAGCGATTCCTCAATCCCGTGCTTGCGTGCGGTTGCCTCGACGAAACCGGCCATCCTGGCCAACCCCAGCGGCGGATCGTGTTCGAGGCCGAAGGTCAGGGCGAGGAAGAACATGATCTCGGAATCGGTGGTGCCGAGGATGTTGGGAAACAGCGCGGGGTCTACGGCCATCAGCAGGTCACGGCGCATCTTCTCGACCTCGAAGATCTCACCGTTGTGGACGAACAGCCAGCTTTTGTAGCGGAAGGGATGGCAGTTGGTTTCCTGCACCGTGGCCTGCGATGTGGCCCGGACGTGGGCCACGAACAGGGGCGACCTGATGTGCGCGGCTATGTCGCGCAGATTGAAATCGTTCCAGGCCGGGCGAATGCTGCGGAAGATCCCCGGGTATTTGGCCTCGGCATACCAGCCGACACCGAACCCGTCCCCGTTGGTGGGGGTTTCGGCCGACCTTGAACACATGCTCTGATCGATCAGGTTGTGCTTCGCCTTGAACAGCAGGTCTTCGAGCAGGATCGCCTGCCCCGTATAAGCCATCCATCGACACATAATGCGGATCCCTTTGCCAATCGGGGTTGACGGCCGGACCCCTTGCCGTCCATCGCCTGCGCTGGCGAAATTCTCCACTGCCGGGCGATGGGTCATTGATCCATGACATATTATAACTCATGAATCGGCCCGGCCCAGGCAACTGCTTAAAATTACCCTGAACGATCAGACCCTTCCCCTTGCGTTCTCGGCAGGTGGATGAAATTGGCAAGGGGCCCCTTAACGGGTGCCCCTTTTGAGTGAACGAAAAACCGGTTTTGTTTGGTTGGTTGATGCCGCCACCATCTCTCGAGAGCAGGAGTGCTCAGCTCTGCCCCTGGTTCAAGGTCAGCTCCGTCGTCATCCCGATTGAACCGGACAACGAACGATAGACCGGGCAGGAGTTGTGATGAACCCGGTGGACCCGCTCGATGGTTTCCCGCAGGTTGGCCGCAGCCCTGAGGGAATAGGTGACATGAATGTGCCGGATGACCAGGACCTTGTCCTCGACGACGATATCACCACGCACTTCGGCAGAAAGATCCCCCCTGCCGACAGGGACTTGACGCGCTTCCAGCGCGCCGGCAAAAGTGCCGATCAGTCAGCCGCCGGCCGCGGCGACCACATAATCCAGGGTGGTCGCATGGGGCACCTTGATGTCCTCGCTCTTGCGCCCGTAATGCTCGGCAACCGGCCCATGGGTCCCAAACAGGACCGGCTCCTTTTCTGCCGGCAGGTAAGCGAGTCTCACGAATTTTTCCTCGCCACGTTCGATGCGTACCC
>JAHEEU010000239.1 GCA_024640545.1 Geobacteraceae bacterium | reverse complement strand
GAGATCTGTTTCTCCAGATTGCCCTCGACCACGGTTTCCAACTGGGCCGACCAGATCAATTCCTGGTCAGCGGCACTATAGAGGTTGGCTTCGATAGTGACGATATGGAACTGGGTCACCGTCGCCGGCTCGTAGACGATATCCCGACTGCGCGCATAATAACTGCCATAACTGCGATAGTAGGGATCAGGATAGTAACCGCCCCGTCCCCAGTAGCTCGGACCGTAATCATAACTTGAAATCCGGCCGGGAGTGACCACCTGTTCGGTACGCTTGCCGACTGCTCGGGTCAAAAGGACTGAATCGGCACCGTTCTCCCTGACTTTTGCGGCAATCACATCCTTGCCGGTTTCTGCCGTCGTCGGCAGATCCCGGTAGCTCGCGATGCCGGTGACCCCGTAAGACGCCAGCAGCCTGCTGAACTGGTCTTCGAAAATGCGCCGAGTGGTGTCCTGTTTGGCAATGCCGACGATGTAGACCTTGTTGACCTGACCGGTATAATCGGGATTTTTCCAGGAGCCGGTGACCGATGTGCCGGAGCAGGCCCCGATCATGATTCCAACCCCAATCAAGGCCAATCGTGCGACACGTTTAATCATGTGCGTTCTCCTTGTGAAAACTATTGTTAATCAATTCTACCGTACTTTTCACATAGGCTCCAATTCACGCTTATTCTAACAAACAAACGGCAGGTAACCGAGCAAATCATCACTGAACAGGCTTGAATCACAGGTCGATGGTTGCGAAGTGGTCTTAATTTGGTAATTATAAAGCTTGGTACCGTGCATGAAATTATCCATGCAACTAAAAAAATGAACCGCCCTGCGGCAAGCCACGGGGTCTCCAGAAGTCAGTATCCAATAGACAGAAAAACTCGCGGCCCCGTCTGGCCGTCGGGAAATTTTCCGTATTCTGGATTCCGGGGACTGGGCTCCCTCAATATGGCGCGAACCAAACGGCAATCAATGCATGGCGCAGCAAGCTGCAGCGGATAAACCTCTCGTCGATTCAAACGTTTTCAACCGACATGGCCGCCGCGGACAAGGTCGGCTCAGTGGTTGTTATCTGACTGGCTGTTTGCTGAGCTGATTCTCGAGCTCGACCAGCGGGCAACATGACCTCGGGCCGAGACAAGGGGCTGCCGCTTTTTGCAGAAACGCAAGTCCATGGGGAGATGAAATGACCGGTTTTTTGAAAGAGTTCATCAAAAAGGAATCGTCCGTCGGCATCCTGCTGATGATCGCCACGGTACTGGCGATGCTGTTCGCTAACTCGCCGCTCCATGTGGTTTACGATTATTTCCTGGACACCCCCTTCGAGGTGCGCCTCGGTCGCAACATTCATATCGCCAAGCCGCTCTTGCTCTGGATCAACGACGGACTGATGGCGGTCTTCTTCTTCCTGATCGGCCTGGAGGTCAAGCGCGAAGTCCTGGTCGGCCAGCTCTCCAAGCGGGAGCAGATCGTCCTGCCGGGAGTTGCGGCACTCGGCGGCATGATCGTTCCCGCCCTGGTCTATGTACTGATCAACGTCGGGGATGCCGCTGCACTGAATGGCTGGGCGATCCCGGCGGCCACCGACATCGCCTTTGCCCTGGGAATCCTGGCGCTGCTCGGCGACCGGGTGCCGGCCTCGCTGAAGATCTTCCTGCTGGCCCTGGCGATCATGGACGACCTGGGTGCCATCGTCATCATCGCCCTCTTCTACTCAGGCGACCTCTCCACCGGCATGCTGGGAATGGCGGCCGTCTGCCTGGTCTTGCTGGTCATCTTCAACCGCCTGAAAATAGAGAATCTCGCCCCCTATCTCTGGGTCGGAGTCTTTCTCTGGATCTTTGTGCTCAAATCTGGGGTGCACGCCACACTGGCCGGTGTGGCCCTGGCCTTCGCCATTCCGCTGCACAGCAAGAAGCAGCCGGGATATTCACCACTGGAATACTTCGAGCATGAGCTGCACCCATGGGTAAACTATATGATTCTGCCGGTGTTCGCTTTCGCCAACGCCGGCATCCCGCTGGCCGGAATGGGGATCGGAGACCTGTTCCAGCCTGTGCCTCTGGGCATCATGCTCGGCCTGGTCGTCGGCAAGTTGGCCGGCGTTTACGGCTTCTCGACGATAGCCATCAGGCTTGGCGTTGCCCGGATGCCTGAGAAGGCGACGGCCCGGCACCTGTTCGGGGTCGCTCTCCTGTGCGGGATCGGCTTCACCATGAGCCTGTTCATCGGCGGCCTGGCCTTCGAACATATCGGTACCGGGGATGCGGAGAGCTACCTGATGACCCACCGGATCGGCATCCTCAGCGGTTCCCTGATCGCCGGCATCGCCGGTTACCTGATCCTCAAACTGGCAAGACCCGCAAGCCGTCCTGAACCCGAGAGCAAGATCTCCGTCACTGAATATGACGGGGGCTAGCAGTCTGCCGAGCACAACGCCCTGAACGTTTTCAAAAACCGGGGGTTTAAAAAGAGGAGAAAGACCGAATGAAAACAGCAAGGTTGATAATTACAACATCGATGATACTGGTACTGTTCTTCGGATCGGCCTTGGCCGCCGGTCCAATCGAGACCGTGGCCAAGGGGTGCCAGAAGGAAATCGAGAGCTTCTGCAAGGGTGTCACGCCGGGCGAGGGCCGAATCCTGGCCTGCCTCTATGCCCATAACGACAAGCTGTCCGGCCAGTGCGAGTATGCGCTGTTCGATGCTGCCGTGCAACTCGAGCGTGCCGTGGCGGCCCTGTCTTATGTGGCCAACGAATGCTCTGCCGACATTATGAAAAACTGTGCTGCCGTGCAAGCCGGCGAAGGGCGGATTCTGGCCTGCCTGGAAGAGCACCGGAGAGACGTTTCGGAGCGCTGCAAGCAGGCGGTCAAGGATGTTGGGCTGAAATAGGTTGTGGGTTAGCACGCTGAATTGTCAGCGTGGGCATTCGCGCCCAGCTTTATATAACCTTAGGAGACAATCCAATGAGATGGTTATTGTGGCTGTTGCTTCTGACCGGGCTGTCCAGTTCACCAGCCCTGGCGATTGAATTGCGGCTGATGACCGGGGACGAACAGGGGACCTACTACCAGATCGGCCAGGAAATCGCCCGGGAGACCGAAAAAGTCGGGCTCAGCCTCCAGGTTCTCCCTTCGGAGGGCTCCTGGGCCAATATTGTCGCCCTGTTCAACAACGATACCGAGTTTGCAATCTTTCAGCTGGATGCTTATTTGAGAGCCGCCCGCAATTTCTACCGCAACACCACGACCAATATTCATGACGAGATCAAGGTGGTGATGCCGCTCTACCATGAGGAAATTCATGTCATCAAGGCAAAGGGGAGTTCGATAGATTTCGGCAGCCAAGACAAGTTCACTGTCGGCTGCGGGCTAGAAAACAGCGGCTCATGCATTTCCGCCGATGTCATTGCCGAGTTTTACGGCAAGGAGTTCACCTACATTCACGAAAGCTACGAACAGGACCTGG
>JAHEEU010000079.1 GCA_024640545.1 Geobacteraceae bacterium | reverse complement strand
TCAGCGGCATCCAGGCCTCGCTTGACCTGGCGAATTCCGGGTTCCGGGTTTTCCTGGTCGACAAGTCGCCGGCCCTCGGCGGCAAGATGGCGCAGCTGGACAAGACCTTTCCCAGCAACGATTGCTCCATGTGCATCGAGTCGCCCAAGTTCATCGAATGTGCGCGGAACCCGAACATCGAGATCATCACCTATACCGAGGTCGACCGGGTGGATGGCGAGGTCGGCGACTTCAAGGTCACCCTGACCAAGAAACCACGCTACATTATCGAAGAGAAGTGCACCGGCTGCAACATCTGCGTCGACTACTGTCCGGTGAAGATTCCCGACCCGTTCAACCAGGAACTTTCCGTGAACAAGTCGGTGCACATCTACTTTTCGCAGGCCGTGCCGCTGGTCACGTATGTCGATGAGAAGACCTGTCTTTATCTTCAGGAGGGCAAGTGCCAGATCTGTGTCGGCGTCTGCAAGACCAACGCGATCGACCTGCACCAGAAGCCGGAGCAGTTCGAGCTGGAGGTCGGCGCGATCCTGCTCGCCCCCGGCTTCGACACCTTCGATCCGAAGCTGCGGAACGATTTTGGCTACGGGGTCATGAAGAACGTTGTCACGAGCCTGGATTTCGAGCGGATTCTCTGTTCCACCGGTCCTTACGAAGGAGAGGTGCGCCGGCCCTCGGACCTGGCTCATCCGAAAAAGATCGCCTGGATTCAGTGCGTCGGTTCCCGGCAGGTTATCGAAGGGGGCAACAGCTACTGCTCGGCGGTCTGCTGCACCTACACTCAGAAACAGGTGATTCTGGCCAAGGACCACGACAACAGCCTTGACGCCACCATCTTTCACAATGATATCCGAGCTTACGGCAAGGATTTCGAGCGTTTTTACCAGCGCGCCGAGAAACTCGATGACGTCCGCTTTATCCGCAGCTATGTAACCGTCGGCCGGGAGATTCCCGAGAGTAAGAACGTCACGATTCGTTACGCTACCCTGGATGATGGCGTCAAGGAAGAGGAATTTGACCTGGTGGTCCTCTCGGTCGGTCTGAGTCCGCCGAAGGATTACAAGAAGCTGGCCGCCACCTTCGGCGTTGAACTCAATGAGCACGGTTTCTGTAAAACCAACCCGCGCAATCCAATTGCAACCAACCGCGCAGGGATCTTCGTCAGCGGCGCTTTCCAGGGGCCGATGGATATCCCCGAGGCCGTCGTCACTGCCAGCGGCGCCGACGCTCTGGTCGGTGAACTGCTCAACTCACGCCGCGGCAAGCTGAGCCGGGAGAGGGTCTACCCCGAGGAGCGGGACACGACAGAAGAGGAACCGAAGATTGGCGTGGTCGTCTGTCACTGTGGCGCCAACATTGGCCGAGTGGTCGATATCCCGGGTGTGGTCGAATACGCTTCGACCTTGCCAAACGTGACCTGGGCCGGTGAAAACCTGTTCGCCTGCTCAACGGAAAACGCCCAGCAGATCGCCGACGCGATCAAGGAGAAGGGGCTTAACCGACTGGTCCTGGCGGCCTGTACGCCGCGGACCCACGAGCCCCTGTTCCGCGACACGTGCCGCGAGGCCGGGATCAATCAGTATTTCTTCGAGATGGCGAATATCCGCGAACATTGCTCCTGGGTCCATTCCCGCGAAAAGGAGAGTGCCACCCAGAAGTCGAAAGACATCATCCGCATGTCGGTTGCGCGTGCCGCCCACCTGGAACCGCTTCAGGAATTCGATCTGCCGGTCAACAAGACAGCGGTGGTGGTCGGCGGCGGCCTGGCTGGCATGACCAGCGCCCTGAACATGGCTGAACAGGGGTTCGAAGTTTACCTGATCGAGAAGGACTCGGACCTCGGCGGGATGGCGAGAAGGATTTATTCCACCCTGGAAGGGATGGACGTCCAGGCGCACCTGAGCGAGCTGGTTCGCAAGGTGTACCGCAATCCACTGATCCACGTCGCTTGCGATTCGCGCATCCTCGAGGTGTCCGGCTATGTCGGCAACTTTGTCACCAAAATCGAGACCGAGGGGCGCAGGCGGGAGATCTCCCATGGTATAGCCATCCTCGCCACCGGCGCCGAAGAGTATCGCCCCGACGAATACCTTTACGGCGAGAGTGAGTGCGTGCTGACGCAGTTGGAGCTGGAAGGGGAGATTGTTGCCGGCAGCGAAAGGGTGCAGGCTGCCCAGAGCGTGGTGATGATCCAGTGCGTCGGTTGTCGTAATGAAGACCGCAACTACTGCAGTCGGGTCTGCTGCGGACAGTCGATCAAGAACGCCTTGAAACTCAAGCAGACGAATCCGGAGATCGATATCCATATCCTCTTCCGCGACATGCGCAGCTACGGCTTCAAGGAAGATTACTACCGCGAGGCCGCCGAGCTGGATATCAAGTTCATCCGTTTCGAACCGGAGGACAAGCCTGTTGTCGCCGCGAGCGGTCAGGGCCTGAAGGTGATCGTCAGCGACCCGGTGCTGGGACACAAGCTGGAGCTTGAGGCCGACCTGGTCGCCCTAGCAGCGGCAGCGGTGGCCCCCGAATCGAGCCGCGAGCTGGCTCGCTTGTTCAAGGCGTCCCTCAACCCGGACGGTTTCTTCCAGGAGGCCCATGTCAAGCTGAGGCCGGTCGATTTTGCCGCGGACGGCGTCTTTCTGTGCGGCGCAGCTCAGTATCCCAAGCACATCAGCGAGACGATCAGCCAGGCTTACGGGGCCGCGGGGCGCGCCATCGGAATCCTCTCCGGTGATTCGGTCACCGCCTCCGGCGCGGTCTGCGATGTCAACGAGCATGATTGCGTCTCCTGCGGCGCCTGCATCACCGCGTGCACCTACGATGCGATTCGCTTTGTCGATACGCCTCACGGGAAAAAGGCCCGAGTCGAGCCGGTTCTCTGCAAAGGGGACGGCCTCTGCAACGCCAAGTGCCCAACCGGCGCGATCTATTTGAAACACTACACGGATGACGAGATTTTCGCCCAGATTGACGGGGCTGTGTTGGTCAAGGATGAGGTTCATTAAATCAACGGAAAGTCCCCCGGAAGGGAGGTCACTATGTCTGCCGGATTTGAATATACACCCAACGTCATCGGCTTTTTGTGCACTTGGTGAGCATACGGGGCTGCGGACCTGTCTGGAGTTTCCAGGCAACAATATAGTACTGAAACAAAGATTATCCGGGTCATGTGCACGGGCCGGGTCGACCTTGAATTTGTCTTGCGCGCTCTTTCCAAGGGTGCCGACGGAGTGTTCATCGGCGGCTGCTGGCTCGGTGAATGCCATTACGTCACTGAAGGCAATTACGACGCCCTGTTCAATATGCACCTGGGGCGGAAACTGCTCGAGCAGGCCGGAATCGACCCGCAACGCTTGCGTCTGGAGTGGATTGCGGCCTCTGAAGGCACCCGTTACGCTGATATCATGAACGATTTTGGCAAGCAGCTTAAAAAGCTGGGCCCCCTCGGCCAGAGCGAGGGGCTGGATGCCAAGACCCTGAAGCGTAACCTCGCCGCGCTGACCAAGCTGCTCCCCTATACCAAGCTGGTGGAACGCGAGCGACTGCGCGTGCGCTTCGCCACGGAACAGCAGTACCAGGACTACTTCGCCGGTGAAGAGTTCAATCGACTGTTCAAGGAACTGCTGGTCGACAAACTGGCCATCAGCCAGATCATGTTGCTGTTGAGAGAGGCCCCGCTCTCCGCCCGGGATATTGCCGAATCGCTCGGGATTGCCGCAAATGAAGTCTCGAGGCACCTCAACAGCTCATCACGGCTGGGGCTGGTACGTTTCGACGAGGCAGAAAAACGTTTCGCACTCGCCTAGAGAGAGCTTGGGCACATGACCTGCTGCCGGTTGGCCCATGAACTGCCCGGTGGATTAATAGACAAAGGACGTGGTTATGGATATCGGGATAATCGATGAGATTATTGACAAGCACGGCGGTGAATCCGGTGCGCTGATCCAGATATTGTTGGACATCCAGGGTGCCGTCAACTGGCTTCCCAAGGAAGCCCTGGCGCGGGTCAGCGAGAAGTTGTCGGTCCCGATGAGCCGTATCCAGCATATCACCACTTTTTACAAGACGTTCAGCCTGACGCCCAAGGGGCGTCATGAAATTCATGTTTGCCTGGGGACCGCCTGTCACGTGCGCGGTGCCCAGGATATTCTCGCCACGGTCGAAGAAGTGACCGGGGTCAAGCCGGGCGAAACCGACCCGGACCTGAATTTCAGTGTCGAGACGGTCAGCTGCCTGGGCTGCTGTGCGCTGGGGCCGGTCATGGTTGTCGACGGCGAGTATCACGGCAATGTCAAGCCGGCCGAGACGGCCAAGGTCCTGAGCCAGCTGAAACTGACCGAGACGGCCGAAGCCCTGGAAAAATTGAAGCAGTCTGAGACGGCAGAAGTCCTGAATCTCTGCGCTTGTCAGTAAGGATTGGTTATGCCTCAGTTTACAACACCTGCAGAATTGGAAGCCTACCGTCGGGAGGTCCTCTCCGGGAGGGATTCGGCTAAACCCTGTATCACGCTCTGCTCCGGCAGCGCCTGCCATGCGACCGGGAGCAACAAGGTCGCCGCTGCCATTGCCCTTGAGATCGAAAAGCAGGGGGTCGCCGCCGAGGTCGATTTCAGGAGGACCGGCTGCCATGGCTTCTGCGAGCAGGGCCCCATTGTGGTCATTTATCCGCAGGGGGTCTGTTACCTGAAAGTTCAACCGGAGGATATTGAAGAGATCATCACAAAGTCGATCAAGGAACAGCAGGTCGTCGAGCGTCTGATCTATGCCGACCCGAACACCGGTGAGAGAACGCCCCTGGAAGAGGAGATCCCCTTTTATAAGAACCAGCAGCGTCTGATCCTCGGTTCCAACCTGAAGATCGATCCGAAAAACCTCGATGACTATATCGCCGTCGGCGGGTTCCAGGCTCTGGTCAAGGTGCTGTTCGAGATGACCTCGGAGCAGGTGGTCGATGAAGTGAAGTCTGCCAAACTGCGCGGACGCGGCGGGGCGGGTTTTCCCTCGGGAGTCAAGTGGGACTTTGCCCGCCAGGCTCCGGGGGCACAAAAGTATGTCGTTGTCAACTGCGACGAGGGTGACCCGGGGGCCTACATGGACCGCTCGGTGATGGAAGGCAACCCCTTTGCCGTCCTCGAAGGGTTGATGATCGGCGCCTACGCCATCGGCGCCAGCGAGGGGTATGTCTACGTGCGCCAGGAGTACCCCCTGGCGGTTGAAAACCTGGCGGTCGCTCTCAAGAAGGCTGCGGAATCCGGGCTGCTCGGTACGGATATCCTCGGCTCCGGGTTCGATTTTACCGTCAAGGTGCATCGTGGCGCCGGTGCTTTTATCTGCGGAGAGGAGACTTCGCTGCTCAACTCACTGGAAGGCAAGCCCGGAGAGCCGAACGCCCGGCCGCCGTTTCCGGCCACCAAAGGGCTCTGGGGGAAACCGACCAATATTAACAATGTCGAGACCTGGGCCAACATCCCCCTGATCATCAACAAAGGCGCCGCGGCTTTCAGCTCAATCGGGACGGAAGGAAGCAAGGGGACCAAGATCTTCTCCCTGGTCGGCAAGGTGAACAACACCGGCCTGGTCGAAGTGCCCATGGGAGCAACGCTGAGAGACATAATTTTCAAAATCGGTGGCGGCGTTCCCGGCGGCAAGAAGTTCAAGGCGGTGCAGACCGGCGGACCGTCCGGCGGCTGCCTGCCGGAGAGCCTGCTGGATACCAAGGTCGATTTCGACGAACTGACCAAGGCCGGGGCGATGATGGGCTCGGGCGGAATGATCGTCATGGACGAGGACACCTGCCTGGTCGATATCGCCCGTTATTTCCTCAAGTTTCTCAGCGATGAGTCGTGCGGCAAATGTACCCCCTGCCGGGAGGGGATTCGGCAGATGCTGAAAATCCTGACCAACATGACAGAGGGACGCGGCAAAGAGGGGGATATCGAGCTGCTGCAGGCGCTGGCCGAAGCGACCTTGGGCTCTTCCATGTGTGCCCTGGGCAAAACCGCCCCGAACCCGGTGCTCAGCACCTTGACCCATTTCAGGGACGAGTATGCAGCACATATCCACAATCGGAAATGCCCGGCACTCTCCTGCAAGGAGTTGATCGCATATTATATCGAGCCTGAAAAGTGCAAGGGGTGCGGGGCCTGTTTCAGGATCTGTCCGGCCGCAGCCATCGAAGGTGAAAAGAAACAGGTGCATGTCGTTACGCAGCATAAGTGCACCAAGTGTGGGGGCTGCCTCGAGGCTTGCCCGGCGGCCTTTGATGCAGTCAGGGTCCTGTCCGGTGAGCCGGTCCCCGAACCCGTCGCTGCAGAAGCATAGGATAAAAGATATGGCAGAGATTAATTTGCAGATCGATGGAAAAAAAGTCGTTGCCCAAGAAGGGATGACCATTCTTGAGGCCGCGCGCAGCATCGGAGTCGAAATCCCAACTGTTTGTGACCATGAGAAGCTGCTGCCTTACGGCGCTTGCCGGGTCTGCACGGTGGAGGCGGACGCCAACGGAAAAACGTCTCTTGTCGCGGCCTGTCAGCAGCCGGCGGCAAATGGGCTGGTCGTCAGAACCCGCTCGGAGAAAGTCGACCGCATCCGCAAGGTGCTCTTGGAGCAGATGTTGTCACATGCACCCGACGCTGAACAGCTGGTGGCCTTGGCAGCCACCTACGGCGCGGACCGGGACCGGTTTGATAAAGAGGCTTCTTTCTGCATCCTCTGCGGTCTTTGCGTACGCTACTGTGCCGAGATCAAGCAGAAGCACGCGGTCGGCTTTTTCGAGCGTGGCTCGAAACGGGAAATCGCTTTTATTCCGGAAGTCGCTGTGCGAGAGTGCTGGGATTGCAAAGAGTGTTTTCCGCTCTGCCCGACCTCGGCGCTGCAGGCCGCCTATGTGCTGACCGAGGCGTTGATGACGCCGCCGGAAGTGGACGGCCCGGGCTCGGGACATGCCTGCGCCGGGCACAAATGTCAATGTGGCTGAAGCCGGGATTTCTCGGAGTCTCAGGTGAGTTGAGCGCGGGTGTTAATCAAGCACATCCAACTGCGCAACGCAAAGACGCCAAGAATAAAGGCAAGACGCAAAGGTTGTGATTTTACCGAAAGCATGGCTTGCCTAGCGTCTTGGTTTCCCCCTTTGCGCCTCTGCGTTGCGCAGCTGCTTATCGCGAAGTTCTTTTATCTTATAGGCCGGTCCACTTCGGGATCAACAGTTCAACAGGCGCCGTGTCAATGGAAGATCGCTCCGCCAGAAAAATTATCCGCGTCGTGCAGGGCCGCAGCGAACCGGCCGAGCGCAAAGTGGTCGAGGAGTACCCGCTCCGCCTGCGGGTCAACGGCCGTGACCTGGCGACCCTGGTCTGCTCACCCCACCAGCTCAATTTCCTGATTGCCGGGTTCTTTCGGCTGCAGGGGTTTATCAACAGCCTTGACGACATCCTCTCCATGGGCGTCTGCCGCGAATACGGCCTGGCCGAACTGCGTATCCAGGGGGATTTGCCGGAAGGTCTGCAGCCGACCCTGACCTCCGGCTGCGGCACCGGTGTTGCCTTCAACCTGCCGCAAAATCTGGTCGCCGCCGGCCGGCAGCGTCCGCGCAGCTATCGCAGCGAGGCGCTGCTCCGCCTGATGCAGGAGCTGCACGTCAAGGCCGAACAGTATCGCAGCCATGGCGGCATTCATTCGGCCGCCGTCGGCGATGCCAATGGCCTGCTGCTCTATGCCGAGGACCTCGGCCGTCACAACACCCTCGACCGGCTGGCCGGTGAAGCCTGGTTCAAAGGTCTTGACCTGCAGGACAAGATGTTGGTGACCTCGGGGCGGGTCTCCACCGAAATGGTCGCCAAAGCGGCGCGGCTCGGCATCGGCCTGATCGCCTCGCGGACCTCGCCGACCGACAAGGCCGTCGATCTCTGCGAGCAGGCGGGGATCACCCTGCTTGGCTACCTGCGCGGCAACAATATGGAAATCTACAGCCATCCGCAGCAGCTGCAGCTGCAGGAGAGCGATTGACCGGCAGCGCCAGGACCGGGGGCGGAGCAGGGTGCTGATTCGATGATCCACCGGTGGTCCCCAAGGGATGCCTGCCGATCGCTGGCGCATTGCCTGGCCGGGCGGCTCAAATCAACTGGACAGGAGGGTGAACAAGATGTCGAGATATTCTGATGACCCGGTGAGGCATATCGTCACTTTCCGGGTGAACCGTGAAGAGAAGAAACTCCTGGAGCACCTGGCGAAACAGTCGGGCCGGACGGTTTCCGATTTCGTGCGCCGGCACCTGAACCTTTTGACCAAGAGTTGAAACAGTTGCATGCGGATCAATCGATTGGACCGCCCTATTCAGGGCGGCCGGCTGATCTTTTCCCGTTGAAAGGTGTGGATATGACATGAAAGATCGAAAAATTCTGGTACCTGTCGATAGCTCGCCGCTTTCCGCACAGACCCTCGAGCGGCTGATCGCCCTCAAGGAGAGCATCACCATCCCGTTGACCCTGCTGCACGTCCTCGATTTGAACACCCTCTCTTACCGCGGTTTCGCGGAGACGGACTTTCGTGACATCGAAGCGCGGGCCAGGGAGGATGCCAGGCAGTTTGTCACCGCTCAGCAGGAGCGGTTTGCGGCCGCGGGGATGCAGGTGGAGGCGCTGGTCGTGGAAGGGCATGCCCGGGAAACCATCTGCAGGATTGCCGACAGCGGCACCTACGATCTGCTCGTGATCGGCAAACCTGCCGAGAGCGACCTGCGCAAGCTGCTGTTCGGGCAGGTTGCCAATCACGTGATTCACCATGTCCGGTGCCCGGTGCTGCTTGTCTAGGCGACGGTCGGTTTCTTCTTGAAGCGGCGGCCCGTAACATCCGACATGCTCCCGGCCCGGCAGCAACTTGATACTTCAGGGACCTTTCACCCTCCTGGTACAGGGAGTCGACTGGCATGACAAACGAGCGATTGGCAAAGGGCGGCGAGTTCCTGCTCAACGAAGCGATCGGCACCAGGCTGTTCACTCCGGAGGACTTTTCCCTGGAACAACGCCAGATCGCCGAGACCACCGAAGCTTTCGTCAACAATGAGATCTTTCCCGACCTGGAGCGGATGGAAGAGCAGGACTTCCCCCTGGTCGTCGAGAAGATGCGCCGCTGTGCCGAGCTCGGTCTCTTCCTGGTCGATGCTCCTGAGGCTTTCGGCGGGCTGGAGCTCGACAAGGCGACCAGCATGCTGGTCGCCGAAAAGCTCGGGCCTACCGGCTCGTTCGCCATTACCAGCACCGGTCAGACCGGTATCGGTACGCTGCCGCTGATCTATTACGGGACCGCCGAACAGAAGGCCCGCTATCTCGACAAGCTGACTTCGGGGGAGTGGATCGGTGCCTACTGCCTGACCGAACCCGACTGCGGCAGCGACCCGCTGAGTGCGAGGACCACGGCGACCCTGGCGACGGACGGGTCCTGCTACCTGCTCAACGGCGTCAAGCAGTTCATCACCAACGCGGCCTTTGCCGACCTGTTCACGGTCTTTGCCAAGATCGACGGCCAGCACTTTTCCGCCTTCCTGGTCGAACGCGGCATGGCCGGCCTCTCCATCGGCGCCGAAGAAAAGAAGATGGGGCTGAAGGGGACCTCGACGGCCCAGGTGGTGTTGGAGAATGTCCGGGTGCCGCTGGAGAACCTGCTCGGCGAAGCGGGCAAGGGGCACAAGATCGCTTTCAACGTCCTCAACGTCGGTCGCCTGAAGCTCTCGGCAACAGTCACCGGGGCCGCCAAGAGCGCTTTCGCCGAGGCGGCCAGGTACACCGTCGAACGCCGGCAGTTCGGGCAGTTCCTGGCCAGCTTCGGTGCCATCCGCGAGAAGCTCGCTGATATGCTCGGCGGCCTGTTCGCCGCCGAGTCGCTCCTCTACCGGATTGCCGGCCTGATCGACGATCGCATCGCGACCCTGGATCGCGGTTCGGAAAGCTATTACGAGCAGTATCAGAAGTCCATCGAGGAATATGCCGGCGAGTGTGCCATAGCCAAGGTCTTCTGCAGCAACACCCTGGCCCAGGTCGCCGATGAGTCGCTGCAGATTCATGGCGGCTATGGCTACATCAAGGACTACCCGGTCGAGCGCTACTACCGGGATGAGCGGATCAACCGGATTTTCGAGGGGACCAACGAAATCAATCGCCTGCTGATCCCGACCCTGCTGCTGCGCCGGGCCGACAGCGGGGAGTTGGACCTTTGGGACAAGGTTGCCGCAGCGCGGCAGGGACCCTGCAGCGACGCCCCGCCAGAGACCGGTGGTGAACTGTTCGACACCGAATATGACCTGCTGGCCAACCAGAAAAAACTCTTCCTTCTGCTGCTGGGAGCCGTGGCCGAACGCCGCCGCGACCAGGAGATCCTCCTTGCCCTGGGGGATATGGCCATTGCCATTTTTGCCCTGGAAAGCAGTCTCCTGCGCGCCGCAAAAATCATGGCCGGAGCCACTGAGCGCAAGCGCCTGCTGCTGCAGGCGGTCGTCCGCGTCACGGCCTTCACCAACGCCGCAGCTTTTCAGCTGGCTGCCAACCGCTGCGCCGCATACGGAGCCCAGGGGGAGGTGCTGTCCGAGCTGCAGCTCACCATTGCCCGCCTCGGCACATATCCCGTTCAGGGGCTGCTGGAGGCCAAGCAGCAGCTGGCCGGTGCCGCGGCCGAGTCGGGGGGCTACCTGTTCTGAAGGCCGGCAATTCCGGCCAGAGGGTTTTTCCCGGGAGGTATGAAATGAGTCCAGTTGATTTTGCCGACATCGATTTCGCTCCAGCCCGTGTTTCGATCGAGGGCTCGCCCGAGAGCGGCTTCCTGTTCAGCTCTGCGTTGCCCCTGCAGCCCTACCGGGAGAACCTGGGCCAGATGCTGCGGCACTGGACGGAACAGGCCCCGGAGCGCATTTTTCTCGGAGAACGGCAGACCGACGGCAACTGGCGGAGGCTGAATTATGCCGAGGCCGGACGGCTGGCGGATGCCGTCGCCCAGGCGCTGCTCGACAGGAGACTCGGCCCCTATCGGCCGGTGATGATCCTCTCCGGAAATTCCATCGATCATGCCCTGCTGATGCTCGGCTGCTTTATCGCCGGGGTGCCCGTGGTCCCGGTTTCGGTCCCGTATTCCCTGCTGAGCAAGGATTATCTCAAGCTGCGCTTCATCTTCGAGGAAGTCTGCCCGGGGATGATCTATGTTGCCGACGGGGGTCTGTTTACGCCGCCCCTGGCCAGTCTCAACCTTGCCGGGGTCGAGGTGGTCGTCGGCAAGGGCTCCGTGGCAGGAGTGCCCACCACGTCCTTCTCCGAACTGCTCGAGACCCCGGCAACCCCGGCGGTTGAACGTTCCCTGGCCCAGGTCGGGTCGAAATCTGTTGCCAAGATTCTCTACACCTCCGGGTCGACCGGGCAGCCCAAGGGCGTGATCAACACCCATGGCATGCTCTGCGCCAACCAGCAGATGCTCGCCCAGATCTGGCCGTTCACCGACCAGACGCCGCCCGTGCTGGTCGACTGGCTCCCCTGGAACCATACCTTCGGCGGCAACCACAATTTCAACCTGGTCCTCAACCAGGGCGGAACCCTCTATATCGACGGCGGCAAGCCGGCGCCGGGGCTGGTGGAGCAGACGGTGAAGAACCTGGCCGAAGTCGCGCCGACCATCTATTTCAACGTGCCGGTCGGCTACGCCATGCTGCTGCCGCATCTCGAACAGGACGAGGCCCTGCGCAGCAACTTCTTCAAGCGGCTGCAGCTGATCTTCTATGCTGGCGCGGCGCTTCCCCAGGACCTGTGGGAGCGGCTCGAGCGGGTTGCCGTCCAGGCGACCGGCAAGAAGGTGATCATGACCTCGTCCTGGGGATCGACGGAAACCTCGCCGCTGGCCACGGCGGCGCACTTCCCCCTGGAGAAGGCCGGCGTCATCGGCATCCCCTGTCCCGGGGTGACCCTGAAGATGCTGCCGAACGGCGAGGACTACGAGCTGCGCGTCAAGGGGCCCAACGTCACGCCGGGCTATTTCCGTCGCCCCGACCTGACCGCCGCGGCATTCGACGCCGACGGTTACTACCTGATCGGCGATGCCGGCCGTTTCGTCGACCCCGGCGATCCGGGCAAGGGGATCACCTTCGTCGGCCGCGTGGCCGAGGATTTCAAGCTGATGAGCGGCACCTGGGTCCGGGTCGGTCTGCTGCGCGTGGCCGTGATGGAGGCAGCCGCACCGCTGCTGCAGTTCGCCCTGGTGACCGGTCACGACCAAGAGTACGTCGGCATCCTCG
>JAHEEU010000078.1 GCA_024640545.1 Geobacteraceae bacterium | reverse complement strand
GTGCCGAGGACGCTGACTGCGATCAGCAGTGATGCCCCCCAGGCCAGGGTCTGCCAGTCATCGTAGGGGGACATGGCGTAGTTGAAGATGGTAACGGTCAGGTTTGCGGTCGGTTCGTTGAACGACTCTGGCCAGTAAGGGCTGTTCAGGGCAGTAAAGAGCAGCGGCGCGGTCTCGCCGCTGACCCTGGCTATGGCCAGCAGGGTGCCGGTCAACAGGCCGGCCTTTGCCGCCCGGAAGATGACGCCGACGGTGGCTTTCCAGCGCGGCACGCCAAGCGCCAGCGCGGCCTCGCGCAGGGCGCTCGGCACCAGGGCGAGGATGTCCTCGGTGGTGCGGGCCACCACGGGCAGCATGATGATGGCCAGTGATACGGCCCCGGCGGTGCCGGAGAACTGCCCGGTGGTCATGACCATGACCACGTAGACGAAGACGCCGATAATGATCGATGGCGTCCCCATCAGGAGGTTGGCGGCAAAACGCACGGTTTCGGCTGTTTTCGACTGTTGACCGAACTCGGCCAGCCAGACCCCGGCGGCGAGGCCGATCGGCACGCCGATCACCACGGCCAGCAGGGTGATCAGCAGAGTGCCGAGGATGGCGTTGGCCAGGCCGCCGCCCGGCATCCCCGGCGGCGCCGGCAATTCAGTGAAGAACTCCCAGTTGATGGCGGCGCTCCCCTTGAGCAAGACCGTACCGAGAATCCAGCTCAGCATGGCGATGCCGAACAGGGCGGCCAGGCTGCTGATCAGGCGGATTCCCAGGTCGATGCCACGACGATAGACTAGGCTGCGATGTCTCATCGGACGGCCCCCATTTTGCGCGCGGTGCGGCGCAGCCACCAGCGGGCGACCAGCTGCAGTAGCAGGGTGACGCCGAACAGGACCAGGCCCAGCTCGATCAGGGCTCCCAGGTACAGCTCGTCGGAGGCCTCGGTGAATTCATTGGCCAGGGTCGAGGCGATGCTGTTGCCGGCGGCAAAGAGCGAAGCCGAAATCTCGTGGCGGTTGCCGATCACGAATGTGACCGCCATGGTTTCGCCGATGGCGCGGCCCAGGCCGAGGAAGCAGGCGCCGACCACCCCCTGGATCCCATAGGGGATGGTCACCTTGCGGGTCACTTCCCAGGTTGTGCTGCCCATGCCGTAGGCCGACTCCTTGACCACGGCTGGGACCATATGGAAGACGTCGCGGGTTACCGACGTGATGAAGGGCAGCACCATCAGGGCGAGGATGATCCCGGCCGAGAGCATGCCGATGCCCATCGGCGGTCCCTCAAACAACGGGAACCCGGGGGCCAGGGCCGCCAGCCTGGGCTGCACGTGGTCGGCAAGGAAGGGAGCGAAAACGAACAACCCCCACATGCCGTAGATGATGCTCGGGATAGCGGCCAGAAGCTCGATGGCGCCGCCGACCAGTCGACTGACGCCAGGTGGTGCGAGTTCCACCAGGAACAGTGCAATCACCATACTCAGCGGGACCGCGATCAGCATACCTATGGCGGTCGAGACCAAGGTGCCGTAGACGCTGCTCAGCGCGCCGAATTCTTTAAAGGCCGGGTCCCAGCTCTGTGAGACCAGGAAGCCGAATCCGAACTGTTTGAGCGCTGGCATGGCCCCTATCACCAGGGTGTAGAGGATACCGCAGACCAGCAGCACAACGGCCAAACCGCTGGCTAAAGTTAGCCAGCGGAAGGCCGGATCAAGGTTAGTATAAGTTTTCGTTTGCATGAAACGGTCTGTCTCGATGTTGAATGTAGTCTGGGATCTTTCCAGCCTCCAGCTTACTGCTTACTGTAAGGGGGTTGCCGCTTTCACGGCCAGATCGGTTTGCCGTCGGCCTTGATCTGCTCGGCCCAGGCTTTTTCAACCAGGCTGACGACCTTCTCCGGCATTGGCACGTAATCGAGTTTTTCCGCGGTGCCACCGCCCTTGCGGTAACACCAGTCGAAGAAGCTCAAGACTGCCTTGGCGGTTGCCGCATTGGCCTGCTCCTTGTGGACCAGGATGAAGGACGCACCGGTGATCGGCCAGCTCTCGTCGCCGGGCTGGTCGGTCAGGACCAGGTAGAACCCCTCTGCCTTGGCCCAATCGGCATTGGCCGCGGCGGCCTGGAAAGTGGCGCTGGTGGGAGCGACGTACTTGCCGGCCTGGTTCTGCAGCAGGCTGTAGGCCAGCTTGTTCTGCAGCGCGTAGGCGTACTCGACATAGCCGATAGAACCCTTGATGCGCTGTACGTAGGCGGCCACCCCTTCATTGCCCTTGCCGCCGACGCCAGCCGGCCATTTGACCGCCTTGGCATTGCCGATAGAATCCTGCCAGACTTTCGAAATCTTGCTCAGGTAGTTGGTGAAGATCCAGGTCGTCCCGGAACCGTCGGCACGGTAGACTACGGTGATCGCCGTATCCGGCAAGGCAAGGCTCGGATTTTCCTTGACCAGCGCGGCATCGTTCCACTTGTTGATCTTGCCGAGGAAGATGTTGGCCAGGGTGGCCCCGGAAAGTTTCAGCTTGCCGGCTTCGATCCCCGGTATGTTCACGACTGGCACCACGCCGCCCATGATCATCGGGAACTGCAGCAGACCGGACTTGTCCAATTCATCGGCTTGCAGCGGTGCATCCGAGGCACCGAAGTCGACCGTCTTGGCCTGGATTTGTTTGATGCCGCCGCCCGAGCCGATCGACTGATAGTTCAACTTGACGCCGGTCTCCTTGTTGTAAAGCCAGGCCCACTGGCCGTAGACCGGGTAGGGGAAGGTCGCCCCGGCACCGTTGATGGTTGCCGCGGCCAGGGCCGGACCGCTGCAGAACAGCAGGGCTGTCAATGTGACCAGGATAGTGCGCAAAAGTCCGGTGAATTTTTTGTCCATGGTTAGGTCTCCTCACTGCCTCTTGATTTAAGTGTTGCGGTGATTCTGCACAGTGAATGTTAGGATTTTATTAGAGGAGGGTGAGAAGTCAATGAACAGGTGCACCGGCAAGGTCTTGCCGGGGGCGTTTTACTGTGGGTCCTTGGAGAGGCCGCCCAGCAGGGACCCGGGTGATTAAGTTGTAAAAATACGACATCCAGGCCCCGGCCGTCGTGCTTTGCCCGGGCATTTTCCTGCCCGCTTCGTATTGGGGCTTCGGGTCTACAGCTCCATCATGCACATCGTCAAACGAGATGCGAGCCTTCAGGGAGTCACGGTGATCAGCGCCAATTTCAATCTGCCGGCAGCTGGATCGTGAATACCGTGCCTTCTCCCGGAGTGCTGTGCACCTCCACCTTGCCGTCGTGGGTCTGGATAATATGCTTGACGATGGCCAGCCCCAGCCCCGTTCCACCGACGTCGCGGCTGCGGGCCGCGTCGACGCGGTAAAAGCGCTCGAAAAGACGCGGCAGGTGTTCTTGATCAATGCCATGGCCCCGGTCCTGGACCTTGATCATGACCTTCTTGGCTTCCTGCCAGCCTTCGACGGTCACCACGCCTTCGACGTGGCTGTACTTGATTGCATTGTCCACCAGGTTGATGACGGCCTGTTCCAGCAAGGGAGCATTGACACGCGCCTGCAGCTGTTCTGTGCAGAACAGGTTGACCTGGACCTTGCTTGCAGATGCCGCCGTTGAGCAGGTCTGCAGGGCGGATTCCAGAATCGGCAACAGGCTTTGGCGGGTGCGCGGCACTTCTTCAGTCTCGGTTTCGCGCTCGAGGCGGGAGAGAGACAGCAGATCGTCGACGATTGTATTGAGACGGTCGGCCTGCCTGCCGGCAATCTCCAGGAAATGGCGGCCCTCCGAAGGATTGTCCATGGCACCGTCCAGCAAGGTTTCAACGGCACCCTTGATTGCCGTTATGGGGGTCTTCAGCTCATGGGACACGTTGGCAACGAAGTCGCGGCGCAGGTTCTCCAGGCGCCGCAGGCGGGTGACATCATAAACCACGATCAGGGCGCCGATCTGTTGGCCTTCCGAGCCGCGCAACGGCGTGCCATGTGCTTGCAGGTAGCGGGATTCACCCTTGTGCAGCAGTGACAATTCGGCTTCGACGGGGTCTTTGCTGGTCAGCGCACGCTCAACAAAACGGTGCAGGTCAACCTTGCGGGTGACCTCGCCGATCATGCGGCCCGGTGCGTTGGTCAGGTCGATCTGCAGCAGCTGGGCCGCTGCGCGGTTGATGCGTAAAACCACCTGGTTGGTGTCGATGGCGATGACGCCTTCAATCATACTGGCCAGGACCGCTTCCTGCTCGTTGCGCTGGCGAACCACGGTGCTCAGACGTTCATCCAGTTGGGCCGCCATGCTGTTCATCGCTTCAGCAAGCCCGCCGATTTCCGCGACCGGCGAGATTGGCAGGCGCTGCTCCAGGTTCCCTTTGGCGAAACGTTCGGCACCTTTTTGCAGATCCCCTAACGGTCGGCTGATGCGGCGTGATAAGGCCAGGGCGACCAGGGCGGCGACCAGGGCGACGGCCAGGCCGCCGAAGGTTGTTTTCAGGGTGATCTTGGCCAGGGTCCGTTCAAGTTCGGCAATCGATATGGACGCGCGGATGCTGCCGACAACCTGATCGTCTTCCTGGATCGGGACCGCGACGTAGAGCATGTTCTGTCGCAGGGTCTGGCTGAAGCGCTTGCGAATGCCGACATGTCCGCGCAGCGCCTGGGAGATCTCCGGCCGGGTGCCGTGGTTGTCCATCTGCTCCGGCTTTTTCTCCGAGTCACCGATGACCTCGCCGTTGTTGAGGATGACTGTAAAACGTGTTGCCGTGCTGCTGCCGAGATCTTTGCAGAGCCTGTCGATATGATCGCGGTTGGCTATGGACATCTGGCCGCGCATCAGTTTGCCGGCGAGAATGGCCCGGTTCTCCAGGTCCTGGGTTGTCTGGCGGGTATGAAAAGTCTCTATCTCGCGGGAAATGGTCCAGGTGACGGCGAGCAGGGCGCATATAATGATCAACAGGAACGGAGGAAATAGCTGCCAGACGAGTTTCTTGCGAGTCATAGAAGACAGTCCTGAATTTGCATGATTGATGGTTGGTTGACCTGCTTGTCCATAAAACGGCCGATGCGCTACCCTGCCGCCAGTCCCAGCATTATTCCTTGAAACGATAACCGACGCCACGCACGGTTTCGATGTAGGTCTCACCTGTGCCGAGCTTCTTGCGCAGGCCTACCACCTGGACGTCCACAGCCCGGTCAGTGATGGCGTAGCCTTCACCATGGATGGCATCGACAATCTGCGTACGGGTGAAAACCCAGCCGGGCTTGGCTGCCAACAGGCAGAGGAGCTTGAACTCTGAAACTGTCAGATCGATATTTTGCCCGGCGGCAGTCACCCGGTTGCGACCCTGGTCGATGATCAGATCGTGCACCACGATCGGTTCCCCTGCCAGGCGACCCCTGCCAACGGCCCGTCTGCGCAAAACCGCCTTGATGCGCGCAACCAGGACTGCCGTGCTGAACGGTTTGGCAACATAATCGTCTGCACCGTAGTCAAGGCCGGTGACGATATCCTCCTCTTCACCCTTGGCCGTCATCATGACGATGGCCGTCTCGGCCAGGTCCTCGTTACTGCGCATTCTTCGACAGACTTCAAGCCCGCCCAGATTGGGCAGCATCAGGTCGAGGACGACCAGATCAGGGCGAGAGGATTCGGCCTTGCGCAGGCCCTCTTCGCCGCTGGTGGCGGTCTCAACCGTGAAACCGGCTTTGACCAGGTTGTAGTGCACCAGGGCAAGAATGTCCTCTTCATCCTCTATGACCAGAATGCGCGCTTTGCTCATGGCCTCCTCGCGGGCTCAGGCAGTTTAAGATTACATCCCAATATACCGTAAATGTTAGAGTTTGATTAGTTTTTTGTTTTCCGGACACTTTCCCGCAGCGGGCCGGCCAGACGTTGCTGGGACATGGCTGCTCTTGTCCGGGGCGAGGATTGATGTTTGCTGCTTGCTATTCTTGATTGACGTGGCAAATTTAATGAATCGCAAAATTGCGATCAGCAGTTCACTCAGAGATTATAAAGTCGAGGCCGTCATGGGAAAGTGTCTGAAAGGTGAGTCAGAGGTCAAAGAAAAGGCTGCAACCTACGCCTGCGAAAAGTGCGGGGCCCAAACGGATAATAAGTCCCACCTTTGCGAGCCGAAGAAGATCAAATCGAAAAAATGACCGCAGCCAGCCGGCCCGGCGCTTGCCGGTCGGCTCGGACCTCTGACCCACGCCGGCCGAAAGTGCGGCCGCGCATAGAAGGGAGGATGACTTGGGCGTTGAGATCGAACGCAAGTTCCTGGTCAAGGGTAGACCCTGGGGGGCTGGGCAGGGTGTCTATTTCCGCCAGGGCTACCTGAGCGCGGACCCGGAGCGCACGGTGCGTGTGCGAATTGCCGGCGACCAGGGGTTCCTGACCATCAAGGGGGCTTCACAAGGTGCAGCTCGGGCCGAATTCGAGTACCCGATCCCGCTGGTCGATGCCGAGCAGCTCCTTGAGCAACTCTGTCCCAAGCCCCAGATCGAAAAAGTTCGCTACCGCCTCGAGCACGCCGGTCTCACCTGGGATGTCGACGAATTCTTCGGCGGCAATCTCGGTCTGGTCCTGGCTGAAATCGAGCTCGAGCACGAAGACCAGGAAGTCGAGTTGCCACCCTGGGCCGGCCAGGAAGTGACTGGAGACAGTCGTTTTTATAATGCCTGCCTCGCCGAGCACCCGGTGTCCCACTGGCCGCTGCAGGAGCGTCCGGCCTTGCTGAAATAGCCGACCTGGTCCCGCCTTCGGACGACATGATGCCCGTCGGCGTGCATGCCTCGAAGGCTTTTCTGGCTCTGCCATGAGACCGATTGCCGATGACCTCTGCGATGTGAAAATTCATAAAGCACTGCATGATAGAAGAGCCCCCGGTCCGGAGATCGAGGGCTCTTGTTCGTGATGATTGATTATTTGATATGTTCGGCCCTTTTGCATATCTCTTCTTTCGTAACTCCACCGGTTGTTTTCCCATGGCTGTTTCTGCTGTGACGAGTTTTTAGTCCTTGGTGCCGTCTTGGAAAATTTAAATTAATTTACGTAAACCATTCCTGCGGGTAGAACGTTATAAGGGGTAATCCATGCCTGGCAAAGCGATATGTGGCATGGTTCGCTATCGTGTTTGCCTCAATGTTTATGTCAAGGCCTGCGGCCGACATGGCGATGCTGTAAAGGCTCCAGGCCGGTTGGCGGCTGACGAGGCAGAAAGGAAGTATGACTATGAAAACGCAAAGAACCATCACCAGAGGCTTAGCGCTCAGGCTGCTGGTCATCGCAGCGATCATCTCCAGCATGCTCATCATGCCGGCCTGGGCGGGGAACGGCACGGGACAGAGCAAAATTCCGCTTAACGACGATGAGGTCTCCTATCTCAACTTCACCCGGGAAGAAGAGAAGCTCGCCCGGGACGTCTACCTGCTCATGTACGAGACCTGGAACGCCGAGATTTTCGCCCGGATCGCTGTTTCCGAGCAGCAGCACATGGACACCATGCTGAAGATGCTGGACAAGTACGGTCTGACCGACCCTGCTTCTGCTGAGCGGGGGATCTTCAACAACGTGGAACTGCAGGGTTTGTACGATTTTCTTGTCGCCAAGGGCGACGACTCGTTTATCGATGGGCTCGAGGTCGGGGTCATCATCGAGGAGACCGATATCGTCGACCTTCAGGAAGCCATCGCGTTTACCGATCATGTCGACCTGGTGACTGCCTACGAACACCTGATCGAGGGGTCGAAGAATCACCTGCGGGCTTTCGTCGACACCCTTGAAAAGCAGGGTGTCACCTCCGAGCCGCAGGTCATCAGCCAGGAACTGTTCGACGCGATCATCGACATCCCCTGAGGAATGTATCTTTCGGGATAGGCCGGGGCGGGCAGTTCAACTGCCCGCTTTCGGTTGCTATCCTTGCCTGAACCCCACCCTCCCGCCACTTCCCGAAGTCATTGACGATCGGGTTGTCTGTTGTTCATGCTTTGGTTTCAGAACATATTGTGGCAAGCTTATTGCTGTTCTCGATGATAAATTCTCCGGGATAAAGAACGCATGGGCTTGAAAACCAGAAATACCCTGATCAGCATGGCGGTTTTGTCCGCGATGATCCTGACCGTGGTCGGCATCACCTATCGCATCACCCAGGTCATCATCGAGGAGACCATTGTCGACCAGCAGCTGGTGATCACCAGCGACGTCAGCCGAACCACGGAGCTGTGGCTCAACCAGCAGATGAAGATTCTCGACGCCACGGCGGCATCGGTGCCACTGCACAATGTCGGCGGCAGCCCTGAAACCCTGGACATGTTGAAGATGGCGATGCGGGCGGGGCACTTCAGCGATGTCTATATCGGTCTGACCAACGGCGTACTGATCGACGGCGCCGACTGGACTCCTCCACCAGGCTACGATCCCAGGGTCCGCCCGTGGTACAAACGTGCTGTGGAGGTCGGGCACACCTCTTTTACCCGGCCCTATGTCGACCTCACGACCATGGAGCTGGTCATCGCCCTGGTGACGCCATTGCACGTCGATGGGCAGTTTATCGGTGTCATGAGCGCGGACACCGTGCTCGACACCCTGGTGGACAACCTGATGAGCGTCAAGGTCGGCGAATCGGGTTATGCGTTCATCGTCGAGGTGGACGGCACCATCCTGGTTCATCCGAACCAGGCCAATGTCATGAAGTCGAAGCTGCAGGAAACCGAGCCGGACCTGGCCGGTGAACTGGGCCGGCTGCATGAGTCGGTTTCCGGTGCCATCGCCTACCAGGATCGTGAGCAGGGCCAGGACCATATCCTCACCTACAAGAAAATTACCAACACCGACTGGTTCCTCTGCACGACGATCCCACGGATCGAGGCCTATGAGCTGACCAGGAAGACAACCGCCCTGCTGGCTGTGGAAAAGGTTCTGGTCGTGCTCGGCGTCCTTGCCCTGGTCACCCTGGTCGGTGGCGGCGCCAGCGTCCTGATCCTGTTTGTCTTCAACCGGCGCTTCGAATCGACGGTCAAGCAGCACAAGGAGGAACTGACCGGCATCAGTGAGGACCTGCAATGGAACATCAGCAAGCGCAAGGAGGTGGAGACCTCTTACCAGACCCTTTTCAACGTGGCGAATGATGCGATTCTGCTCAGCAAGGAGCTGCAGTACGTCGAGTGCAATGAAAAAGCTGTGGAGATGTTCGGTTTCCCGCGGACGGCAGTGATCGGCAAGAATATGCTCGATTTCTCCCCGGAGTTCCAACCGAACGGGCGCGAGAGCCGAAGCATGGCGCAAAAGATCTTCGAGATCGCCAATGCCGGGGAGCAGCAGTTTTTCGAGTGGACCTTCCTGCGCGCCGACGGCACCGAGTTCGCCGCCGAGGTCGGTTTGAAGATCCTGCGCCTCGACAACCAGGAGCTGGCACTGTCGAGCATCCGCGACATCTCGAAGCGGGTCAATGCGGAAAAGCAGCTTCGCCAGGCCCAGAAAATGGCGGCGATGGGGGAGATGCTCGGAGCCATCGCCCACCAGTGGCGCCAGCCACTCAATACTTTGTCCACCTATATCGCCAGCCTGCAGGCCGCTTATCATAACAACAGAATCAACCGGGACTTCGTACAGAAGCTGACGGCCGAGGCGGACTCGCAGATTCAGTTCATGTCGAAAACCATCGATGATTTCCGACACTTTTTCCGCCCTAGTAAAAACAAGGTGCCCTTCGATGTCATCGAGGCGATCAACAGTGCCGTTAAACTGATGCAGGCGCAGCTCAAGCAGAGCGAAATCGACCTGCAGATCAAATATCACGACATCAAGGATCCCCTGATCGTGCATGGCTATCAAAGCGAATTCGTGCATGTCCTGGTCAATATCCTGGCCAACGCCAGAGATGCGATCGAGGAGCGCTTCCAGCACGAAGTCCAGGATGTCGTGCGCCTGATTGAAATCGAAGTGGTCAGTCATGGCAGCGAGGTGATCATCCGGGTCAAGGACCATGGCAGCGGCATTCCGAAGCACTTGCTGGGCAAGGTCTTCGACCCCTATTTCACCACCAAGGGGAGCTTGTCCGGAGCCGGCATAGGGCTTTACATGGCAAAGATCATCGTGGAAAAAGAGATGAGCGGGGCCCTCACGGCAAAAAACACCAAGGATGGCGCCCAGTTCACCATCCGCTTACCAAAGACCGAACCGACCCTGCATTTGAAACGGAAAGGTGCGTGATGCTGGATCTAAGCAGGCAGAGCCCCCATATCGTGCTGGTGGATGACGAACAATCGGAACTGGATGCCTACAGCTTCCTGCTCGAGTCGATGGGAGTGGAGAAGATCAAGACCGTTTCCGACAGCCGGCAGGCGCTGCTGGAAGTCCAGCAGATCGCGGCGCCGATCGTGTTCCTCGACCTGAACATGCCGCACATGTCCGGCCAGGAAGTGCTTCGCGAGATCAAAAAAGAGCGGCCGCAGGTGCCGGTTATCATCCTGACCGCAAACTCGGAGATCGAAACCGCCGTGGAATGCCTGAAACTGGGGGCCCACGATTACCTGGTCAAGCCGATCAGCCTGTCGACCTTCGGTTCGGCGCTGCGCAACGCCCTGGAAATAGGTACGCTGCGCAACGAGGTCATGTCGCTGAAGGGAATCCCCCTCGGCACCCGGCCGTCTCACGCGGCGTTTGCCAGGATCGTCACACAGAACTCGGCAATGATGGAGATCTTCCAGTATGTCGAAGCCATCGCTG
Source organism: Geobacteraceae bacterium (assembly GCA_024640545.1). Taxonomy (GTDB): domain Bacteria; phylum Desulfobacterota; class Desulfuromonadia; order Desulfuromonadales; family BM103; genus JAHEDT01. The sequence goes on along the minus strand of JAHEEU010000078.1, from coordinate 1,574 downwards.
CCAGCGGCCAGCCAACCCTGGTCCTCGGCGAGACCGGCTCCGGTAAAGAACTGATCGCCCGGGCCATCCATGACGTGAGCGGGCTGTCTGGCGATTTTGTGGCCGTCGATGTGTCCGGTCTCGACGACACGCTCTTCTCCGACACGCTCTTCGGCCATGCCAAGGGAGCCTTCACGGGAGCCGACAAGACCCGCGCCGGTCTGCTGGAAAAGGCCCAGGACGGCACGCTCTTCCTCGACGAGATCGGCGACCTCAGCGAGGTTTCCCAGGTCAAGCTGCTGCGTCTGCTCCAGGAGGGCGTCTATTACCCGCTGGGTGCCGACCAGCCGAAAAAATGCCGGGCTCGGGTGGTCGCTGCGGCCAACAGGGATCTGCAGAAACTGGCCGGTCAGGCCGGTCGCTTCCGTATGGACCTCTACTACCGGCTCAGTACGCATCTGATCAAGGTCCCCCCCCTGCGGGCCCGCCGGGAGGATCTCCCCTTGCTGGTCAAGCACCTGGTTGCCGAGGCGGCCGACAGCATGAAGCGTCAGGTCCCCGCGGTCAGCAAGGAGGCGATGCACCTGCTGCTGCGCCACCCGTTCTACGGGAATGTGCGCGAACTCAAGACCTACCTGTTTGATGCCGTGGCCCGTTGCTCTCACTCGGAAATCACCCGGGAGCTGATTGTGGAGCGCCTGGGCGGCAGCGTTGCCGATGCTGCATCGGCGCCTGTCGATGGTAAGCGCCTGGAAAAGCTTTTCGGGCAGTTCCCCACGATTGACGAGTTGGTGAATTACGCCATTGACGAGGCCCTGGAGCTGACTTCCCACAACCAGAGCCAGGCCGCCAGGCTGCTCGGCCTGTCCAAGCAGGCCCTGCACAAGCGTTTGAAAAAGAAACAGGCTCAGCGGTAAGCTGCGCCCGCCCCGCAACGTCAACCCTGGCAGACGCGGTCAACCCTGGTTGACGTTGCGGGTTGACGCCTGCTCTCCCTGCGGTAGCATCAGGCCCGCTCGTTTTTTAAAAACCCCAGCCTAATCAGAGATGTCTCCGATCCCTTGCCGTCTGGCACAGCTGTTGCTCTTTAGAAGCTTTGCGCTGGACTGGTCTGGTCGCGCAATCAGCAAACATTGCCATGAGCAGGTCGCCGGGATTGTCGGTGACGTGATCGAACTCTCCGCTGATGCGGAAAACCCAAGTAAGGAAGGAGACAGTTATGAAATTGTTCAAGCAGTTGGCCGTTCCCGTCGTCGCTCTCACGATGATGGCAGGCTCTTTCGGAGTCGCCCAGGCGGCAGCCGAAAACGTGAAGATCGGTAACATCATCCCCTTGTCGGGACCATCCGCATCAGTCGGCATCCAAGGTCAGCAGGCCCGGGAAATGGCCGTGGAGGAAATCAACAGTGCGGGGGGGATCACGTCCCTGGGCGGAGCCAAACTCCAGTTGCTGTTCGCCGACAGTAAAAGTGACCCGACCACGGGCGTCACCGAAGCTGAGCGCATGATTAACAGCGAGAAGGTGCAGATCCTGACCGGGTGCTGGAACTCGGCCGTCACCTACCCGACCACCCAGGTTGCCGAGCGTTATGGCA
>JAHEEU010000077.1 GCA_024640545.1 Geobacteraceae bacterium | reverse complement strand
CCATGCCGCTTCGCGCAAGACATGCCCTCCGCGAGGAGCCAGGTCCTTTCTCTCCGTGCCTTTCTTTGGACCAGCAAAGAAAGTCACCCGGCTGCCGGCCGGGACCGGCGGTTTTGCTTCTGGTTCTGATTCTGGTTTTGATTTATGGTTTAGCCTGGTCTCATTTCGCGCCCCGCGCCTCGCGGTACTGTTTTTGTGAAATGTGTAGACGCGACCCCTAAGGCCTACCCGTTCACTCAAGAACTGGACCGATATGTGCCCCCCTGTCCCGTGCTTCTGAACCGTGCCTGGTCTGAAACAGCCAATTTATCTACCGGTTTCTGTTGACACTGAACTAACCGAGGATTATTTTAAACGTTTGTTTCTCTACCCATTTCTAAAGAAAGGTTTATTTATGTCCCTCAGATTCTTTGCCGTGATGTCACTCCTGGTCTTTTCTTTCGGTTGCGCTGCCGAGGAAGCCAAGGTTGCCCCGGAGCTCAAACTCGATACGCCGAAGAGCCGGATCAGTTACACGATCGGCGTTAATATCGGCCAGGACTTCAAGTCCCAAAAGCTGGATATCGATGCCGATGTCCTGATGGAGGGGATTAAGGATAGCATGGCGGGTAAGGAGCTGCGTCTTACCGAAGAGCAGATGGCCACCGAGATCCAGGCGTTCCAGCAGGATATGCAGGCCAAGATGATGGTCGAGATGGAGGCCCTGGCAGCAAAAAACCAGACTGATGGAGAGACGCTCCTTGCCGAGAATGCCAAGAAGGAAGGGGTCGTGGTCACCGCGAGTGGTCTGCAGTACAAGGTCCTCGAGGCCGGTGAAGGCAATTCGCCGATGCCGTCCGACGTCGTGACCGTGCATTACCGCGGCACCCTCGTCGATGGGACCCAGTTCGACAGCTCCTACGATCGCGGCCAGCCGGCAACTTTCCCGGTCGGGGGCGTGATCGCCGGGTGGACCGAAGCCCTGCAGCTGATGAAGCCGGGTGCGAAATGGCAGCTGGTTATCCCCGCCGACCTCGCCTACGGCGAGCGTGGCGCCGGACAAGTGATCGGCCCCAATTCGACCCTGCTTTTCGATGTCGAACTGATCAGTGTAGAAAAGGGAGAGAAATAATGGGTTCACAGGTTGAGCGCGCTGTCGCCGCAGGAGACCAGATTCGAGTGAACTATGTCGGACGTTTTGCCAACGGCTCGATCTTCGACTCTTCCGCAGGGCGCGAGCCCCTCGAGTTCACGGTCGGTGCCGAGCAGGTGATTGCCGGGTTTGATCAGGCTGTCATCGGGCTCAAGCCGGGCGAGAGCTGCCAGGTGGTGGTTGCTGCCGAAGACGGCTATGGGCCCCATATGCAGGAAATGGTCGCCGAAGTCGAACGGCACCTGATCCCGGACCATGAAAAGCTGGTGCTGGGCAGCATGCTCGAAGTCAGTTTGGAAGACGGGCAGTCCCTGGAGGTGCAGGTCGTGGAACTGTCTGAGGAAGCCGTGGTGCTCGACGGTAATCATCCGCTGGCGGGCAAGGAACTGCACTTTGAAATAGAGATGCTCGAATTTGCCTGAACGGATCGCTAAATAACCAGGGCCGCCCTTCGGGGCGGCCTTTTTTTGCGTTTAACTGCGCAATCTGGGTAAATTTCCCGTTGACCGATTGATTGGGCCCCCAACCGCAAATGGCTGTTTAATCTACCTTTTTCTGAGGCGCCTGGGGTGGGCTAGGCTTATGCCTGACCGGCGATTTTCACAGGCACGAACTCTGCAATGGTCAATATATTGGACTTTTTTTGATTCCGGGAGTGATAGCTATGCCAGCTAAAAAGATCGTTCTCTCCAATGATGCCGCTTTGCTGACGATTCTGGAGGACTCCTTCTTTCAGCGCGAGGGTTTCGAACTGGTTCTGGTCCAGGATGGCCAGACCGGTTTCCAGGCCGTCGAGGCGGAGGCCCCGACGCTGGCCGTTTTCGACCTGGCCCTGTTGGGCGACCAGGCCCTTGAGTGTTGCCAGGAGATCAAGCGGGACCCGTTGCTTGTCGCGACCCCGGTGCTGCTCCTGCTCCCGGTCAAGGCGCCGGAAGAGCTGGCCGATGCCTGTTGGCATGCGGGCTGCGACGCGGTGGTCCACCGCCCCCTGGCGTCGGAACGCTTTCTCGACGCGGCCTGCGGCCTGCTCGGCATATCCCGCCGCCTGGAGAGGCGCCTTCCAGTCAGCCTGCCGCTGGCGATCCTCGACAGCAAGCAGAAAAAGCACCCGGCCCGCTGCGTCAACCTCAATTCCGGGGGGATGTTCATTGCCACGGAAACCCTCTTCCCTGTCGACACCGCTCTGATCCTCGAATGGACCCAGCCCGGCTCCGATCTTCCCCTGCAGGCTGCCGTGCGGGTTGCCTGGGTCAACCATCCCGAGTGGCTCAAGAAGCATGCCTTGCCCTGCGGTTTGGGGGTGCAGTTCACGAACCCCGGCCAGGCGGTCGTCGCTGCAGTTCAGGAGTTGATCGACAGTTTGCCGGCCGCCGGCTGAGACGCTGTCGATCTTTTCAGCGAGGGTTCAATTCGGCGCCGCAATACTTGCAGAACCTGGCGTCGTAGCTGTGTTTCTCCATGCCGCACTCGGGGCAGGCCTGGGTGGAAACCTTTCCTGTGATCGGCGAGACCAGCTCTGCCGTGACAATCCCCGTCGGCACCGCAATCACCCCATACCCCATGATCATGATCACACTGGCGACCGCTCTCCCGAGTGGCGATTGCGGCGAGAGGTCACCGTACCCGACTGTCGTCAGGGTGGTGATGGCCCAGTAGCAGGAGACGCCGATCGAGGTGAAGCCGCTTTCATCGCCTTCTATCAGGTAGAGGAGCGAGCCGAAAATCAACACCAGGGTCAAAACGGCAAAGAGGAAAACCGAGATCTTGCGTACACTGGAGCGCATTGCCTTGAGGAGGTACTCGGCTTCGTTCATGTACTGAGCCAGCTTGAGAATCCTGAAAATGCGCAGCAGGCGCAAAACCCTGATGACCATCAGGTACTGGGACCCGGGAATCAGCAGGCTGATGTAGGTGGGCAGGATGGAGATCAGGTCGACCACGCCGTAGAAGCTGCGGATGTAGCGTGTCGGCTGGCCGAGGGAGATGATCCTGGTCAGATATTCTGCCGTGAAGAGCAGGGTGAAGAACCACTCGATGACGTAGAGCATTCGGCCATGCTCTGCACGCACCTCGGCGACGCTGTCAAACATCACGGCGATGACGCTCAGGATGATGGAGATGATCAGGAGAATATCGAAGAATCTGCCGGCAGGGGTGTCGGCTTCGAAAATGATTTCGTGCAGGCGCAAACGCCAGGCAGCTGGTGTGCGATCGCCTTGCGGCTGAGGTTTCGGGAATCGATCGGGACGATTGGTCTTGCTCACACTGGCCTGTCTCCCGGGTTTCTGGAACGTCTGGTCATTGTGCCAGCTGGCGCAGCAGCGGTCAACCTCTGGGCTTGCCGAACTGCTCGTCACTCAGCAGGTGAAAGTAAAAAGGGCCCTCGATTGCGAGGGCCCTTTGCGCCGTGACCGTTCAGCTTTTGGCTGCCCAGAGCCCGTGCAGGTTGCAGTACTCGCGCGCGGTAAATTGCTTGGCGACAACCGGGAAGACCGCTTCCGGTGCCCCGCCCGGCTGCAGGTGCTGACGATACACCTTGCCATCGGCAAGCAGCTCGACCCACTCGATGTAATGTTCATCGAGCATGGGATGGGCAACGCTGCCGACCTTGACGGTGATGCTGTCCGCACCGACCTCGATCACCGGGACGTGCTTTTCCTTGGCGGCATCAACGGTGTTTTCGGTGAGTTTCATCATCTTCTGGTTGCAGCAGACCAGGGCCCCTACGCCGCCATGAACGAGTTCGACGATATTGCCGCACAGCTCACACTTGTAAACTTCATTCAATTGAGGCATCTCTTTTCTCCTTTAGTGTGGGTTAGTAGTTGACCGGCTTGATTTCAAAATGGGCTTGCGCATGGGCACAGGCCGGACAAGTGTCCGGAGCCGAGATGCCTTCATGCAGGTAGCCGCAGTTGCGGCAACGCCAGACCGTCTTCTGCTCGCGTTTGAACACCTGGTCGCGCTCGATGTTGTTACGCAGGGCCAGATAGCGCTCTTCGTGGTATTGCTCGGCAACGGCGATGGACGTGAAGAGGTCGGCGATATGCGGGAAGCCTTCGCTGCGTGCTGTCGCGGCGAAGCCTGGATACATGGTGGTGTGCTCGTAGTTTTCACCGCCTGCGGCTTCTTCCAGATTCTCGATCGTGGTGCCGATCACGCCGGCGGGGAAGCTGGCCGTCACTTCGACCTCTCCTCCCTCGAGTTTCTTGAAGAGGCGTTTGGCGTGCTCGCGCTCATGGTCGGCGGTTTCCTCGAAGATTGCCGCGATCTGCACGAAACCCTCTTTTTTTGCCTGGGCCGCGAAGTAGGTGTAACGATTGCGGGCCTGGCTTTCGCCGCAGAAGGCCGTAAGAATATTCTTCTCTGTCTGGGTGCCCTTGAGAGACATGGGGGTCCTCCTAAAAGAATGTATTTTTGTGCTAACCCGTTGAGCAGAAATACTAACATAATGCAGTCATACTGCAATTTATGATTGAGCAGTGCTTTTGGTCAAGGTTTTATGATGCCGGGGCATGCCTGGGGTAGAATCTGGCGACTGGTTGGCTGTGGTGGCCTAAGAACGGATTAGGCAAAAACCGACCCGTCCCCGCTGGGTGATCTTCAGGACACCAGGGCCCCAGATAAAAAAAGCCTCCCTTGCGGGAGGCTTTCTGACGGCGTGGCTGCCAGTTACTTCTTATGGCAGTCGTTGCACTTGGTCGGGCCGCTCTGGGCCTTGTGGCAGTCCTTACAGGCAGCACCGTGAGCCGCGTCCTTGTCGATGGCAATCTTGGCCGGCTCGCCAGCATGGCAGGCCTTGCAGTCGCCCAGTTTGTCGGCATGGGCCTTATGATTGAAAGTCACATTGCCTTTCGAGTTCTCGTAGGTCACGGTGTCGGCGGCATAAGCCAGGGTGATGGTGAAGGCAACGAGCATGACCACAATTAACAGTTTCTTCATGATTCTCTCTCCTTGGTGGTTGGTTTAAAATATTAAGCGACAATTAATCTATTAAATTTAATGCGCCAGGTCAAGAGTTTTTTTAATCGTCGGCAGAGAGGCGACGCGTCTTTCAATTGCCGGCAGGTTTGCTATAATTCCTTAACAAATCAAGATGTGGGGAGTAACGGAATGGTGCGATGGATTGTGATCGGGGCATGTGTCATCATGGTAAGTGGTTGTGCCTACCGCTGGGAGCATTCGACCAAGCGACCAGGCGAATTCGGCGCTGACGACCGGGCCTGCCAGGTCCTGGCCGGTGGTGCCTCGCAGGGTTTGGACCCGGGAGGGGACCGGGTCAGCTACGAAAGCTGCATGTGGGAGAGGGGCTGGCACAAGAAGCAGAGCATCTGGTTCTTTGATCCTTCACCCCAGTAGTTATTTAAAGTCTGCAGCACAAGAGGGCCGGCCGTTTTGCCGGCCCTTGGTGTTTGTTCCCATTTTGACTTGGTGCTTTTACGGTGAGACCCTGCTTTGCTTCTGACCCTTCTGCCGGTCGCTTCAGCGGGAAATGAAGTCGAGCCGGTAATGGTCGCGGATGATACGCAGGAATTGATTGACGCTCCGTAGAGCTTCGCGGAGCTGTTTTTGTGATTTCTCGGGCAGGCGCAGCGGATCTATGGCGTTGCCTGGCTTTTTGCCGGCGACCAGGTCGCTCAACTGGCGCTGCAGGCGGAAATTGACCAGCCGGGAGAAGGCGTTGCAGAACTTTTCGCAGTCTCCGCTTGACAGCACGCCCTTCTGCCCGAGCTTCTCGAGCTTGTCCCAGGTTGTCCCCTTGTCGACATTGTTTTCCAGAGCCAGCAGACTGGCGCCTTCGGTAATGGCGAAGATCCCGGCTTTTTTAAGGTCGACCTTGCCCCGGTTGGCCCCAACGCGTTCGACCTTGATGCGACCGAACATCCCCAGGGGCGCCGGGAACCGGACGATGTTCTTGGCCACGCAGGGGAAAAAGAGCTTGTTCCTCTGCGTCGTTGCGAAGACGAATTCGTGCAGAGCGCTCTCCAGGGAGAGCTCTCCATGGATCGTGCGGAAGTCCTGGAACATGCCGAAGTTGACCATGTTTTCGCCGTTGGGGACGTTAATCCACTGTTCGAGGAGGCTCTGCCAGCCGCTGAGGCTGTGGCGCCACTGCGGGTTGCTGGCCATGGTGTTGCCGGGGCAGCGGGGGATGCCAACGAATTCGAGGGCCTCGACCAGCCGGTCGGCAAAGCGGGCGCATGCCTCGAGCTCTGCGGGCGAAATGTCATCGGCATAGATCATGGCACTGTCCTGGTCGGTCCGCAGCGTCTGCTCTCCGCGCCCTTCGCTGCCGAGGGCAAGGTACGCGGCGTTGGCCGGCAGGGTGATCCCCTCCCGGCGTTCCATCAGGGTGATGATGCGCTGCGTGAACCCATCATTGAAGTGGGCGATCAGGTGGACGAGGCTCCTGGTGTCGGCACCGGCTGACATGGCGCTCCTCACCATCTCGAGAATGCGGCTGTTGATTCCCTGGAGTTCCTCGATAGACTCCGCTGCCTCCATCTCCTGAGTCAGGTAGAGCGGGCTGCGGGTCTGCTGGCTGAGCAGGTCGGTGGCATTGAGCACGCCGACCAGGGCCTGCTCTTCATTGACCACCGCCAGGCGATGGATGTTGTTCCTGGCCATCTTGAAAATAGCCTCGAAAACATAAGCCTGGCTGCGGACCGAAATCACCCCGGTGTGCATGATGTCAGAGACTTGGTACGCCGAGAGATTGTCTCCCCCGGTCGCAATCAGGTCGCGCAGGTCCCTTACGGAGAGTATGCCGATTGGCGCCCCATCTCCGACCACGACCAGACCGGCCAGGTTCTGCTCGCGCATCAGGCGGGCGGCTGCAATGACGCTGATATCGGCCGGGCAGGTGACTGCGGGAGTGCGGCAGACGCTGTCGACTTTCTGGAAGAAAAAGCTCTCTTCGTAAAAATTGCTGTCAGGCATGAGCACTCCGCAAATAAAACACTGAAATCCCTGCCATTTTCCACCCTTTTGATGATTGATGCAACCGTTCATTGACAGGCACGAGATGGTTAAATTATTGGGCCAGAAAAGCAAAACAGGGCGTTTTCTACCAAACGTGTGTTTTGCTGCTATACTTGGGATACCGCAAAACGGACGTTGCCAGGGAGGCTTTCTGCGCACGTTTGTGATGGTTTGTCTGTTGAAAACGAAACAACGTTATATTTTTTTATTGACTCATTTGCAGGACTCAAGTTATCTTCTGCATCAGCCTGTGTATCTAGGGGTTTGTGCTTTTGATCTTAAGAGAACATTGGTTAAATTCTGATAAAAAAGTCTTAAGTAAGTTCTTCTCGAGAACTATTGCAAATGGTTTCCGGTATTAAGTATCAAACGTTGTGACTGGATATTAAACCTTTGTCTCCCGATCGGCCGCAAGGCGTTTTCGGAAGGCGCCAACGGCATCGGATGTTGTTCCCACTAATCTTCCGGGCAGAGCAAGGAGGTGATTCGGGATCCCAAAGTCTGGCTGTAGTTCGAGTTTTTTTTACTAACCTGAAGGAGGTTATTATGGACAAAAGTGGAAAAGCGTATTGGAAAGCAGTCCTCACCTTGGTGGCTCAGATCCTGGCGGTCTGGTTCATCGTCTCGTACGGCGCGGGAATCCTCTTTGCGCCAGAGCTCAACAGCATCAATCTCGGCGGATATCCGCTGGGCTTCTGGTTCGCGCAGCAGGGTTCGATGTACATTTTCGTCGCTTTGATCTTCATCTATTCCTATCTCATGGGAAAGATCGATCAAAAATTCGACGTCCACGAAGAATAAGGGGAGGAGCTATACAATGAGTCTTCAAGCTGTTACTTATCTGATTGTTGGCGCTACCTTTGCTCTGTACATCGGTATCGCTATCTGGTCCCGCGCTGGCAGCACCAGCGAGTTCTATGTCGCCGGCAGCGGCGTCCACCCCGTGCTGAACGGTATGGCGACCGGCGCCGACTGGATGTCCGCGGCGTCCTTTATCTCTATGGCCGGCCTGATCTCCAACATGGGTTACGGCGGTGCTCTGTTCCTGATGGGCTGGACCGGCGGCTACGTCCTCCTGGCCATGCTGCTGGCACCTTACCTGCGGAAGTTCGGCAAGTACACCGTGCCCCAGTTCGTCGGTGACCGCTTTTACTCCAAGGGTGCGAGCTCGGTGGCGGTTATCTGCCTGATCACCGCCTCGGTGACTTACATCATCGGCCAGATGACCGGTGTCGGTGTCGCCTTCTCGCGCTTCCTCGGCGTCTCCAACCATATGGGTATCTTCATCGGTATGGCGATCGTTTTCATGTACGCGGTGTTCGGCGGCATGAAGGGGATCACCTACACCCAGGTCGCCCAGTACTGTGTCCTGATCGTCGCCTACACCATCCCGGCGATCTTCATTTCGATGCAGCTGACCGGCAACCCCATCCCGCAGTTGGGCCTCGGCGGCCATTTCGTCGGCACCGACATGACCCTGCTCGGCAAGGTCGACCAGGTCGTCACCGAGCTCGGCTTCGGCAAGTACACCGAGACGACCCGCCTCAGCACGCTGAACATGTTCGTCTACACCGTGTCGCTGATGATCGGTACCGCCGGTCTGCCGCACGTTATCATCCGCTTCTTCACCGTGCCCAAGGTGCGTGATGCGCGTATGTCGGCTGGTTGGGCGCTGGTTTTCATCGCCATCCTCTACACCACCGCTCCGGCCGTGGCCGCCATGGCCCGCCTGAACCTGCACGCCACTATCAACTCTGCGGTGAAATCCGGCGGCGACCTCTTCGCTGAGGATGCCAGCATCAAGTATGATGAGCGTCCTGACTGGATGAAGCGCTGGGAAGTCACCGGCCTGCTCAAGTTTGCCGACAAGAACGGCGACGGCCGCATCCAGTACTACAACGACAAGACCAAGAACCCCGATGTGATCGCCAAGGTTGAAGCTGCCGGCTGGAAAGGCAGCGAGCTCACCGTCAACGCCGACATCATGGTTCTCGCCAACCCGGAAATCGCCCTGCTGCCCAACTGGGTTATCGCCCTGGTCGCAGCCGGCGGTCTGGCTGCCGCGCTCTCGACCGCTGCAGGTCTGCTCCTGGCGATCTCTTCGGCGATCTCCCATGACCTGCTCAAGGACATGTGGATGCCCGACCTCTCCGAGAAGGGCGAACTGATGGCCGGTAAGATTGCCATGGCCGGCTCCATCGTCGTCGCCGGCTATCTCGGTCTCAACCCGCCGGGCTTCGCTGCCGGTACCGTGGCCATCGCCTTCGGTCTGGCCGCCAGCTCGATCTTCCCATGCCTGATGATGGGTATCTTCAACAAGAAGATGAACAAGGAAGGCGCGATCGCCGGTATGATCTGTGGTCTCGGCATCACCATGCTCTACGTGTTCGCCCACAAGGGACTCTTCTTCATCAAGGGGACCGAGTTCCTCGGTCTGTTCGGCGGCAAGGAGAACTTCTTCCTTGGCATCGAGCCTAACGCCTTCGGCACCATCGGTGCCATCGTGAACTTCGTGGTGGCCTACCTGGTCAGCAAAGTGACCCCGGATCCGCCCGAGCACATTCAGCACCTGGTGGAAAACGTGCGTATCCCGCGCGGCGCCAAGGCTGTCGATGGTAGTCACATCCACTAATGACTGTGTAAGTGCTGATCGGGCTTATGCCTGATTACCTGACCCCGCCAGCCAGTCTGGCGGGGTTTTTTTGAGTTTTTCATTGCTTGCCCCCTCGTTCTCGGGTACAAGAGGGGACAAAAAAGATGCCCTGCCGAGCAGGGCCGTTGCGGAGAAGTGAATGATTTTTGACCTCAGTTCGGCAATTACCTGGTTGCTCTTCCTGGCCCTTTTCCCCATGGCGTTCTTCTGGCTGCGCCGGGCCCACCGGATCTTTGTCAAGAAGGATTATTCGGAGGTTGCCCTGAAGCGCGGTGAGGCGCCGCCAAACCCGAAGAAATGGGCGTTTGCCACCGGGATCGTCAACCTGGCGGCAGGTGGTACGGCCCTGGTGACCATTTTCGGCGTCCTGCTGACCTTCGCCGGGTTCCAGAACATCTTTTCCCCTTACCGGACCTGGAGCTCCATTGCCGGGGTGACCCTCTGGATGAAAATCTTTGCCGATTTTATCGTCAGTCGCCAGGCCCATCCCTTTGTCCTGGGCAGAAAGAAAGATCAAAAGGAGGAGAAGAAATGACCATGTCCTACCAGATGATCCATTCCTGCATCCGGGTCATGAACCTGGAGAAATCGGAAAAATTCTACCGGGAGGCGCTCGGCTTCGAAGTCGTCCGCCGCAAGGAGCATCCCGAACACAAATTCAGCCTCAGCTACCTGCGCTCAACAGGCAGTGAGTTCGAACTGGAGCTGACCTGGAATCACGACCAGGTCGAGCCCTATGTGCTGGGCAACGGCTACTCGCACCTGGCGGTCAGGGTCGTCGACCTCGAGGGCTCGCACAAGCGACACGAGGAGATGGGCCTGGCGCCGAAGCCGCTCAAGGGGCTGCCGGGGCAGGGGACGCGCTTCTATTTCCTGGCCGATCCGGATGGCTACCTGATCGAGGTGGTCAGAGCCGGTTGATCGTGTGATGATTCAGAATGAGAAAAGGTCCTGGCGATTGCCAGGACCTTTTTTTATTCTGTCCACTGATCGATCAATAGAGCTCAGTTCAACTCATACTTCTTCGCCTGATAGCGCAGCGTATCGTAACTGACCTGCAGCAGCTTCGCCGCTTTGGTCATGTTGTTGTTGGTCCGCTCCAGGGGCCAGCCTGATGTACTCTTTTTCCACCGTTTCCAGCGAGATGCCTTCTTCCGGAATGATCGCCTGGAACCTCTTGCGGCGTTCGCTGAATTGCTGTTGCCGGCCGCCGATATCCAGCGGCAGGTGGTCGGCGGACAGGGTGTCGGTGCTCTCCATGACCACGAAGATTTGGCCCGACCTTATGTTAAGGTTATGGGGAGGGTCAGGGCCGCCAATGAGCGCCCCCCGGCTTTCGCATTATGTCTTAAGCCGACAGTCTTTAACGTTTCAACAGCCCTTGCGAGAAGATGATCGTTTCGAAGGTCCGGTCGAGGGACTTGCTCTTGAAATTATGCATTTCCATCCCAGCGACCAGCTCGACAGCGTCGCCGACCGTGACTTTGCTCTCCGGGATGGCAACCCACTGCTTCTGGCCATCGGTTTCCAACTGCACGTAGGTATAGCCGCCGGCATTCATCGTCTCGATGACGGTGCCCTTGGTGAAACCGGCCGCGGGAGCTGCTTGAGCAGATTGCTGGGCCGGGGCGGACGCCCCGGGGAAGGCCTGGGCCTGTACTGCCATGAACACGAGCGTGATACAAAGGCTAAGAATTTTGCGGGAAGTTGACATGAACGTAGTCCTTTCTGGTCTTTCCAATACGTGACAGGCAAGCTGAACAGCCACCCAAACGGTTTTCGTATCGGAAACGAGTTGTTTATGGTCAAAAAAAAGAAGCCCTACAACGCTAGGAGGAGAGAGCTGCGGGGCAAATGCTTTTTTCAGGAGGTTATGAAGAAGATTATTTTGGACCCGCCTGCCACAGCAGGACCTCGCTTGTTCTTCAGGCTGCTTGCCACAGCAACCTTTCGATGGTGCATAATATACTGGAACCGGCGAGCTGATTGTACGTGAGGACGCGTAAAAAATCAGGTGCTATCAAACGAAATTCAACTGTGCAAAGGCACAGTTCAGTTCAAGCTGTAGACAATGACTCCCCGCGACCAATCCGAGCGGCCACATTTTACTTCCCTGTACTGACCACTGGCTAGACCAGGAAACTGGCAGGGCACAGGTTTTCGGCCTTTGCTGAAATAACGGGACAATAGCCAAATCAAATCAACGCCATTAAGCTGTGAATGACGCAAATTAGATCCCATAATCTTCTCAACGCAAAGACGCAGAGGGATCAATCTAGACGCGAAGAAAAACATTCCTTAGAGGAAACATAAAACCTTTGCGGCTTTTTTATTCTTGGCGTCTTTGCGTTGAACAGGCCTTTTCCTCATTCTCTTTTCGTTTATAAGCCCGAAAATTAGAGAGGCTGCCCCTGCCGGGCCAGGCTCCAAAGCCATGTACTTTGAACGAAATTCCTACGTGTCAGGCTATTTGTTCAAATCATGGGCGATGTTGTGACAATCGGCGCATTTCGGGAACCGCTCGTGCATGGCTTTGGGGTGCGGGAAGTCGTGGCAGTCGGTGCAGGCCGGGATGCTCTTGTGCTTGCCGGCATGACAGTCGGCACA
>JAHEEU010000238.1 GCA_024640545.1 Geobacteraceae bacterium | reverse complement strand
CCGGCCGGGCAGACCTCGCCATACTTCTCGGTGAACTGCAGGGCGTCGATCATGCGCAACATCTCGTCGACATTGCGGCCGAGGGGCAGGTCGTTGACCACCTGGTGGTGGACCCTGCCGTCCTTGCCGATCAGGAAAGAACCACGGAAGGCGACGCCATCCTCCTCGAATTCGACATCGTAGGCCCGGCAGATGCTGTGCTTGACATCCGCCACGAGCGGATAGGCAACCTGGCCGATGCCGCCCTCCTCGACCGGCGTGTTGCGCCAGGCAACATGGGTGAACTGGGAATCGATCGAACAGCCGATCACCTGAACATCGCGGCTTTCGAACTCCTTGATCCGCTTGGAAAAAGCAATCAGCTCCGTCGGGCAGACGAAGGTGAAGTCGAGCGGGTAGAAGAACAGTACAACATACTTCCCTCTGAAGTCCGCGAGGCAAAAATCCGCCTTGATGGAACCATCGGCCAGAACCGCTGTAGCTGTAAAATCAGGGGCTTGCTTGCCTACCAGGACACTCATGCATAAACTCCTTTCAGAAATACAATAATTAGTTGCAACAAATATGCGGCTTAGTTTACTGACTCTGCCAGGGCTGTCAAGAGATTTATGACTGAATTAGTCTTTTAACGAGACAAAAGCGATCGAAGGCCCTTGCCCACACTCAGGGCGGCTTCGAGACAGTCCCGACCGCGGGACTCACTTCTTCTTGCTGCGGGGGTGGGCCCGGTCGTAGACGGCCATCAGCTGGTCGACACTGACCTGGGTGTATTTCTGCGTGGTGGAGAGCGAGGCGTGTCCAAGCAGTTCCTGAATGGCGCGCAGGTCGGCGCCACCGTCGAGGAGGTGGGTGGCAAAGGAGTGTCGCAGGGCATGCGGGCTGATATCCTTGATCACCCCGGACTTGATCAGGCGGGTCTTCAGGTTGCGCTGGACACTACGTGGCGTCAGTCGACCGCCGCGGGCATTGAGGAACAGTGGCGCGTCCTCGTCAGGCCGGCCCCTCTCTTCCAGGTAGTTCAACAGGGCTTCATGGGCCTTCCGCCCGATCGGCACGATTCTCTCCTTACGCCCCTTGCCAAGGACCCGAACCAGTTTTTCGCGCAGGTCGAGAGAGCCAACATCAAGGCCGGTCAGCTCGCTGACGCGCAGCCCGCTTGAGTAAAAGAGCTCGACAATGGCCCTATCCCGCAAGGCCATCAGGCTGTGGTCATAGCCGCGTTCCATCAACGCCGTCGCCTCGTCGACCGAAAGCGTCTTCGGCAGGTAACGGTTCAGCTTCGGCGTCGACAGGCCTTCAGCCGGGTTGCTCGCCATGGCCCCTTCCCTGACCAGGTAGCGGAAAAAAGTCCTCAAGGCTGAGAGTTTCCTGGCGATTGAGGTCCTCTGGTTGCGCTTGTGCAGTTCACCGAGATAGCGGCGCAGCAGCAGGCTGTCAAGCCTGGCCAGGTTCTGGCGCGTACCACCGCCGTGCCTTTCAAGGAAACTGCGGAATTCGGCCAGGTCGCGCAGATAGGCCGTCCGGGTATGAGGCGACAGGTTGCGCTCGTCTGCCAGGTAGCTGGAGAATTGATCTAGCCAAAGCTGCATCGGTTCGACCTCTTAAGAAGGGAGTAGCCCCGTAAGGTAATTTACCACAGGGAAGGTCCGCACGCTAAGCCTTATGTTGATTGACGACCCCATGGCGGCATGAGATAATCTAGCCGTTATGATGATCCTCTACGTGCTGTTCCTCCTGATAAAGATCACCGTGTACGCGGTCTTCCTGGCGGTTTTGCTGAGCTACACCGTTGCCTGGTACGAACGTGCCAACACCAGGCCCGACCTGATTGGGAGGCGCTTCACCAGCCGGGGCCTGTGCATCGCGATCTGGCTGCTGGTTCAGGAGACCGCCTGCCTGCTGGTAACGATCCTGCTGCGTCCTTTCGGCTGGTCCCCTGCGCGGCTCCCCTCAGCGAAGCAAGGGCATCGCCCGCCCGTCATTCTGCTCCACGGCCTGTTCCAGAATCGCAGTTGCCTTTTCTGGCTGCAGCACCGTTTGCGCTCTGCCGGCTATCGGCAGAACATCAGCATCAATACGCCGCCCTGGCGGGACCTGGAGACCTTGACCGAACTGTTGGCCAAGAAGGTCGATGAACTGCGCATCAGGCTCAAAGTCGATAAGGTGATCCTGGTCGGCCATTCGATGGGAGGCATGATCGCTCGCAACTACGTACAGAATCGCGGCGGGGCCGTCAATGTCGAACGCGTGGTCACACTCGGCTCACCGCATCACGGCTCCAAGCTGGCACCTTTCGCACTGTCGCCCATGGGTAAAACGCTGCTCCCCGGATCGGAGTTCATCCGCCGGTTCAACAGTGCCGCATGGCCACAGGCGACGCCGCTCTTCTCGATCTACACCCGCTACGACAACATCGTGGTGCCCGCTGAATTGGCCAGAATGGACGGGGCCAAAGCCATTGAACTGGACGGCATGGGACACACCGCCCTGCTCTTCCACCCCCGCTCGCTGCAGGCGCTTATCGAGGCCCTTGGAGAGGGCTCAGCATGAAGATCCTGCAGATCCAGAGCCGCAAACAGGTCGAATTGATCGACATCACCCGTGAGGTCTGCGCTGCCGTGCGTGAGCAAGTCGTCGCTGAGGGACTGGCAGTCGTCTTCACGCCGCATACGACCGCGGCTGTCACCATCAACGAAAATGCCGACCCTGACGTCTGCCACGACATGGTCACGGCGATCAACCGGCTGGTACCGATGCAGGATAGCTACCGGCACATGGAAGGCAACAGTGCAGCGCATGTCAAGAGCAGCCTGTTCGGTGCCAGTGAGACACTGATCATTAGCAATGGTGAAGCCCAGCTCGGCACCTGGCAGGGCGTCTTTTTCTGCGAGTTCGACGGGCCACGCCAACGCCGCGTTCATGTCCAGGTCATCGGCAGATGAGCCTGCGCGTCTCTCTGCAAACCCTGCCCGACTATGATCCAGACCGGGTAGAGAGCTCCTTGCACCTTTTGCTGGAGCCCTTGGGCAGCATCACCCACTACGTCAGGCCCGGCCAGAAGATCCTGATCAAGCCCAACCTCCTCTCTGGAAAATCACCGGACAAAGCGGTCACCACCCACCCGGAAATCGTGCGCCAGGTGATCCTGCTGGCCCAGAGGGCCGGCGGCTCGGTGGTCGTGGGAGACTCCCCGGGGCTCGGCAAGCCTGAGAAGGTCGCACGCAAGTGCGGGATCATGCAGGTGGTCGAGGAGACCGGGGCACGCTTTGCGTCTTTTGAGGAATCCGTGCCGGTCAACCTGGCGACAGGGACCTTCCACCACCTTGAAGTCGCCAGGGAAGCCCTCGAAGCGGACGTGATCATTAATTTGCCGAAACTCAAGACCCACCAGATGATGGGCTATACCGGGGCGGTCAAGAACCTCTTCGGGCTGGTGGTCGGCATGCGCAAGGCGCGCCTGCACCTGCAGGCCGGGACCGACAAGGCGTTCTTCGCCCTGATGCTGCTCGAGCTGGCCGAACGTTTCAAACCGG
>JAHEEU010000237.1 GCA_024640545.1 Geobacteraceae bacterium | reverse complement strand
TCCGGCTGGAAGAGCGTGTCCGTGCTAATGAAAAACACCTGATCTTTTTCCGCGTTTTTTTCGACCAGCAGCCCGTAGCTGAAGCTGTTGCAGCACTCTCCGCCGACATGCGGCATCCTGACCAGCTTGAACTGGAGGCCCTCCCATGCGAAAGCATCGTCGTCTTTCAAGGGGTGGCAATCGAAGTAATCGGCGAGCTGCATGCACCGTTCGCCGAGACATTCGAGCCCTCCTTTCAGGGAATTGTTCCACAGTCTATCCTGCAGCTGCTCTTTGCAGAACAACCTGAGGCGCTTGCTTTCCGGGCTGAAATAGGTGCTGAGCGCAAGCCACTCCATGCCACCGATATGATCGGCGTGCAGGTGCGAGATGTAGACCGCGTCGAGATCGGTCGGCCGGAGTCGGCTCTCTGTCAGGGAAAACTTGGCGTCGCTGCCGCAATCGATGAGCATCCTTTTGCCGGAAGGTGCGGTGATGACCATGTTGGAGTGATACTGGTCATGGCTGGAGAACTGCGATCCCACCCCGAGAAACTGCAACTTCATGCTGGCTTCCCCCGTTATTCCCTGAATTGAGTTTGCCCTGTTGGCACCGTCCTCGTTCAAACCTGCGACGGCCTCTCCTTCTTAAGGAACAGCCCGGCCGTCAGGCTGCAGAAAATCAACATCGTTCCCATGATCCCGTCGCCGAGCGCCGCCAGCAGGATCGGCCCCGGCTTGGCGACCAGCCAGGCATTGGTGACCAGGAACAGGACCGCCAGCACCTTGGTCACGATGATCAGGTCCACGATGCGGTGCTTGTTGACCAAATCCCTGATGGGAACCATGTAGAACAGGCCGAGGCAAAAGAGGAACAGGCCCGCCTGCTTGATCAGGAAGAGGTTGTCCACCTCGACGCCGAAAAAGAACTTGTAGAAGGCATCGGTGAAAAAGAAGATGAACGAGCCGAGGGTCAGGCTGTGCAGGCCCACCAGGAACACGCAAACTCCCAGGCGCTTGATTCTTTTATCGACGTCAGGAGCGGATTCCTCGACCGCAGCCAGCGTGCCGATATGGTCTTGATTCATTTCGAGCAACCCTTAATCAAATTCAATTGCTGCCCGGCATTGGGGCCACAACATAAGAGCCATGAAAAAAACTGTCCTGAGACAGACAAGCACCGATGTTCCCGGCCCCCTAAAGGATGATGAGGAACAGCAGGCCCGTAACGAACAGGATTCCCTGGTGAAAACGGCGCACGAAGACCGGGACGCCGTGCTTCCTGGCCAGCTTGGTCAACATGATGAACGAGGAAATCGCTCCCACCAGGGTAATCAGCGGAATAAATATCTTCAGCGTTCCCAGGTCCGGTGTCAACCAGGCCGCCGGGATTTCGTTGCGCAGGCCGACCTGCTCGATGGTCCAGGGCGCTAGGTTGTGGCCGCTGTAAACGAGCTCGTGAAAATAAATGTTGAAGAACCCGGCAAAGGCAATGAACAGGTAGGCATAACCGGAGATAGAGAAATTCTGTCTCCAGAAACCGTTTTTGGGGAAACCCGAGGCGAAAAAGGCCAGTATGGTAAAGACCAGGCCGGTGGCAATCGCCATGGCGATATCCGCCACATGGTAATTGCCTCTGTAGTGTTTCATGATCAGGCTGGAAAACGGCCCCCAGGACGGCAGCTTCATGGCCAGGACCAGTGCGGTGAGGAACACGGCGAAAAACGCTCCCGGGAAATCGGCTTTTTTCCGCACCAGCAGTTCGTTCCAGGGCATGCGCACGTTAATGCGCACCGCCTGGTGCTTGCAGCGTTTCACGCAGGACATGCAGAGGATGCAGTCCTTGGTGACTCCGGCCACCGATGGATGCAGACCCATCGGGCAGTTGCCGTCCTTGACGCAGTCATGGGTCTGGCACTGACTGGAGCATACAGTGCTGTTGCTTTCCAGTTCAATGAGCGAGAGAGTTGACGTTAGCGCCACCATTTTGCCGAGCGGGCAGACATGCTTGCACCAGGTACGCTTGCCGAAGAAGAAATTGGTAATGACGGTTCCGCCCAGGATGGCCAGGAGCAGGAAGCTGGTTGCGTAAGCCACAGTGAACATGTGGGTGGCATGTTCGGAAAACAGCACGATCGCGAAGCCGATGATGCCGATCCATGCGCCGTTCTTGACCAGAAAACCGGGTACGGGCAGAAATTTCTTTCGGTACCAGTTGATGCCGTCGCTGATGATCGGCAACGGGCAGTAACCGCACCATCCGCGGCCGCTGAGTATGATGGAGAGAATCAGGAAAGGCCACCAGACCGCCCAGACGATCAGGTTGGCCGGGTTGTTGTTCGGCGGCCCCACAAGGGTGAATACGATCAGGGCGAGGATGAACGGCACCGTGACAAACCTCAGCCCGACAGGGAACAGGTTGTGATCGACCAGCTTTTTGATGTAAGGGTTGCGCAGCAGGTTGTATTTCCCCGTGGCGGTGAAGGTGGGGATATTGAGAAAAACCTGTCCTTCCTCGATGACATCGCCGGTGGTGACCACCACGGCCCGTTCAACCACCTGGCGCAGTTCATCGACATTCAGCGGCCAGCTGTGGTCGACCAGCAGGTTCATGGCGCCCTTGGAAAAGCCGGTGATGTTTTTGACGAACCTGCGGTTGTACTCATCAAGGAAGTGTTCGGCGAGAACCGGGATGTCCTTCTTACGCTCGCGCAAGGGTTTCAGGTTGAGGACTTCCGGGCCCACCAGTTCCAGCAGCTCCGAATCCAGCGTGTCTGCGTCCTGTAGCTCGGTCAGGGTCTTTGCAGTGGTGGCCAGGACTCGGACTTTGCTGGAGATCTGCTCGGTATCCCCGGTACGGGTGAAGGTCCCGGTGCGCAGGAACTGGACCAGAAGCCGCTGTACCCGCGAAGAGAGCAGGTCGATGTTTTCAAGGATAATTGACCCGTTGTCGGAGAGCTCGAGGTAGCCCCGCCGAATACTTTTGGCATAGCTGCCGGCATCAGCGGAGTGGCCGAACAGCGCCGAAGCATGGGCGATTTCCCGGTGCAGGGCATCCCTGTCCTGGCTGTCAACGTTCTGCCCAACCCGCTGGACCGGGGGAGGATTGCCACAATCCAGGTGGAAGAGTGGCTCATCGCGGGTGGGCCCCTGGAAATGTATCAGGCGGGCGGCCAGGTCTTTGCCCGAACCTCTTTCGCCAACCAGCAGGACGTTCTCGCCATTGGCAGAAAGTCTGGCGATTGCCTCGTTGGTGTCATTGGTCCAGTTGGTTTTGCCGATGAACTGGTCGACCGGCGGATGCGGTTGGGCGAACAGGGCTGCGATGTTGCTTTTCTGCGAGGAAGCTGTCGCCAGGTGAACCGCCGTCTTGGTCCGCCGCTGGACCAGCAGCCGGAGGAGGCTGTCATTGATGGACGGATGGGCGGCAACCAGCTCGAAAAAAGCCTTCTGGCTCAGCTCGAAGACCCGGGTGGGAGTCAACGTCTTGACATTGGCGGAACGCGGCTCCCCGGTCATCAGCGCCATTTCGCCGAAAATCTCACCAGTTCCCAGGGTCGCCAGGGTGT
>JAHEEU010000236.1 GCA_024640545.1 Geobacteraceae bacterium | reverse complement strand
CAGCCCCATGAACGCCAGGGTCATGGGCAGCCTGTCCCAGGCCAGGGAGAGATTGTCAGGCCGCAGGTGATAAAAGGCAGAACCGAACGCCGTGAGCGTGACGCCGAGGAAGAACAGCGCGATGGCCGGACGCAGTTCCTCATCGGCCTGCAGCTTGCGAGCCTGCAGCAGGAAGAACCCCGTCAGGCCAATCAACAAAAAAGCCAGGTTGGAAACGACATTGAGCAGGTTGGGGATTCCGGCAAACGTGCGCCGGTCGGCGAACTCATGGTAACTGAGTGGCTGCGGGACGGGATCGAGCAGGAAAACGCCGCCGATTGCGGCGAGGGTCACCCCGACCAGCAGGCGACTTTTTGACAATCCTTTCATCGTCAGCATTCCCGGGACCTGAGACTCCTTTACAACGGCAGGATATCGCTGCGAGAACGCGATAGACCAAGGGCGGGGAAGCAAAGGGGGCAGGCTGATCGTCCTGGCCCCTGGATCTCGTGGCCGGTCACCCCCGGAAGAAGGTTTTGGCAGCTCTACTCACGGACCTTCTGTCGCAGGGCCAGATCGAGCAGCACCAGGGCGGCCATGGATTCGACGATCGGTACGGCCCGCGGGACGACGCAGGGGTCGTGGCGCCCCTTGGCCTCCAGGACCACCGGTTTGCCGGCGAAGTCGACGGTCTGCTGGGCCTGGCCGATCGTCGCCACCGGTTTGAACGCCACCCGGAACAGCACCGGTTCGCCACTGGAGATACCACCAAGGGTGCCGCCGGCGTTGTTGGTCACGGTGCCAAGGCGATCGCCTTTCATCACGAAGGGGTCGTTGTGCTGGGATCCGCGCAGTCGTGTACCGGCAAACCCGGAGCCGATTTCAAAACCCTTGGTGGCCGGTAGTGACAGCATCGCCTGGGCGAGCATCGCCTCGAGCCTGTCGAACACCGGCTCCCCCCAGCCGACCGGCAGGTTGCGGCAGACGCAGCTGACCACCCCGCCAATCGAGTCCTTGGCGGCCAGCACCTCGCGCACCAGCGCCTCCATGCGCACTGCGGCTGAGGGGTCGGGGCAACGGGTGATCCGGCCATCGACCTGCGCCCGGCTGATCGTATCGGGGTTGATGCCAGAAGCCTGTTCGGCGCCGATCGAGCTGACCCAGGCGACGATCTCCACCCCCCACTCATCGTAGAGAATTTTTTCCGCGATGGCCCCGGCCACCACCCGGCCGATGGTTTCACGGGCACTGGAACGGCCGCCGCCGCTGCTGGCACGGTTGCCGTACTTGAGCTGGTAGGTGAAGTCCGCGTGGGAGGGGCGGGGGACCTGGTCCATTTCGTCGTAGTCGCCGGGGCGCTGGTCCTTGTTGTGCACCAGCAGGCCGATCGGCGTGCCGAGGGTCAAACCGTTCTCGACTCCCGAGAGGATGGACACCCGATCAGCTTCCTCGCGCGGCGTGGTCAGATCGCTCTGCCCCGGTCGACGGCGGTCGAGCTGCGGCTGGATATCGGCCTCCGAAAGCCGCAGGCCGGCAGGGCAGCCGTCGACGACGGCGCCGACACCGATGCCGTGAGATTCACCAAATGTACTGACCCGAAACAGGGTACCGAGCGAACTTGACATCTGCTTACTCCTGAATGATTTTAGGCATTATAAACAATTCTCAGCACCAAAAAAACCCACGGCGAAAACGCTTGGTGCCCACAGCGGAACGCGGCCTGATCGGCGCGAACGGTTGGCTAGCAGGGGATATTCAAGCCGGGTTCGCCTGGAACCGTTCGCAAAGCTCGACCAGGGTGGCAACCGTCAAGGACGGCGGCATCTCCCAGGGATCGAAGACCGCTTGAGGCGCACGCCTGACCCAGGCACTGCGCATCCCGGCGGAAATGGCGCCGATCACGTCAAAGGGGTTGCCGGAGACCAGCCAGGCTTCCGCGCCGCAGGCTCCGGCCCGGCGCAGAAAGTGGGCATAGACCGCGGGGTTAGGTTTAAAGCTCTTGATCTCGTCGGTACTGACCACATCCTCCAGGTACTGGTCGATACAGGCATGTGCCAGCAGGTTGCGGACATCGTCGGGCTTGCCGTTGGAAAACGCAAACAGCCTGAAGCCGGAGGCCTTGAGCCGTTCCAGGCCCTGTTTGGCGTCGGCGAACGCGGGCAGATAACGATAGGACTCGAGCAGGTCGACACGCTCCGCAGCACCCAGTTCAACCTGGAACGTCTGGCAGCAGAAATCAAGGGCCTGGCTGGTACAGACGGAGAAGTCCCGGTAGTTCTGCATCAACCCCCTGCGGAACGAATACTCGAGCTGTTTGGTTCGCCAGAGGTTGGAAAAGGGCTCGGCCCGGTGGCCGATGTGTTTTTCCAGGGCCGTGACAACTCCGGACGTGTCGATCAAAGTGCCGTAGACATCGAAGGCGATTGTTAGTGGCATGTTTTTTCTCCTTACCCGGTCAACTGGCCCTCGGCCTGGCCTGACGGAGACTCGTCAAGTTTAACACACCGGGCCTCCGGCCGCACCGAGGCCCCGGGGCAGTGGATCAGGCGTTGTCATTAGCGGGCCGGAACGTTAGTATAGAAGAGTTGCACAGCGAAACCCACGAGAGGATACGACCTTGTCAATCATCTCCATAGAACTGGTCCCACGCAACGCAGAGGCGCTGAACCGCGACCTGCAGCAGGTGCGGGAGCATTTCCCCGCAATCGACACGATCAATATTCCCGACCTGCTCAAGTTCTCGCTGCGGAGCTGGGACGCGTGCGCCCAGGCCCGGCAAATCTTCCCGCACGCCATTCCGCATTTACGGGCCATCGACTTCGACCTGAGCAAGCCCTTCCCTCTCGTGGAGACTTTCAGGCAGCATGGCATCAACAGCGTGCTGGTCATCAACGGCGACCAGCCCCAGGACATGTCGCGCCGGGTCTTTCGCACCCGTTCAGTCGATTTGATTCGTACCATCAAGGCACAGATGCCCGACATGCAGGTCTACGCGGGCATCGATCCTTACCGCTCGGGGATCAAGACGGAACTCGATTACGTCAAGCGCAAGCTCGACGCCGGCGCCGCCGGCTTCTTCACTCAGCCGTTCTTCGACTTGCGCCTGATGGAGATTTATCACGACCTGCTCTCAGGACTGGAAGTCTTCTGGGGGGTGAGTCCCGTCATGAGCGAACGCAGCAAGGACTATTGGGACAACCTCAACAACGCCATCTTCCCACCGGATTTCACGCCGACCCTGGAGTGGAACCGGCAGTTCGCCAGGCGGGCCCTCGAGTTTGTCCAGCGGACGGGTTCAAACCTCTATTTCATGCCGATCCGAATCGACCTGGTGGCATACCTGGAAGGCCTTGTCTGATCAAGCCGCCCGGGACTCAGTCGAGCGGGTCGAATTGCCCTTTGTCGGCATAGCACAGCGGGCAGACCCAGTTGTCCGGCAGGTCGTCGAAGGCCGTCCCCGGGGGGACATCATTCATCGGGTCACCTTTGGCCGGATCGTAGATGTAACCGCAGTTGGCACAGATATATCGCACGCTCTTGTCCTCCCTTACCCTCGATAATCACACTTTTCACTTTTCAC
>JAHEEU010000235.1 GCA_024640545.1 Geobacteraceae bacterium | reverse complement strand
AAGTTCTACGAAAAGCCCAGCGTCAAGCGCAAGCGTAAAGAGAAAGAAGCCCAGCGGCGCCTGCGTAAGAAAATGCGCATGATGCGCAAAGACTGAACCTCGCGTTAGTCGAATCGAAAAGGCCGGATCCGTAAATGGATCCGGCCTTTCTTTTTTCGTGTCCCGCGCTGAGCGAGCGCCCGCCAAGGCAACGGACTGCCCGGCCGGTCAAACGGCCGCGTCAAGCGCCATGGGCATGACAACCCTTGCTGCATCACCCTCGGGGCCTAGTCCTCCGGCTGCCAGCAGGCCGAGAAAATCCTCGCGCGGGATTTGCGTCGCGCCCATGCTGATGAGGTGCGGATTGGGAACCTGGCAGTCGAGCAGGACAAAGCGCTCTCTTGTCAGGTAGCGGGCCAGCTGGGCAAGGATGACTTTCGAGGCGTTCGGCCGGTTATGGAACATCGACTCGCCAAAAAAGAATTTGCCGAGAGCGACACCATAGAGACCGCCGGCCAGTTCATCATCGCACCAGGCTTCGATGGAATGCGCAAAGCCGAGGTCGTGCAACCTTTGGTAGGCCGCCTGCATCTCCGCAACCAGCCAGGTCTCCTCGCCCTTCCTGACCCGGACATCGGCACAAGCCTTGACGACCTCGGCAAAGGCACGATTACAGGTCAGGCGGAAGCGGCCCTGACCGATGATCCGCTCCAGGCGGCGCGAGATGTAAACCTTCTCCGGGAAGAGTACGCAACGCGGGTCCGGCGACCACCACAAAATCGGTTCGCCCTCCCCGTACCAGGGGAAGATGCCGAGGCGGTAAGCCAGGAGCAGCCGACCGGGTGAAAGGTCGCCGCCGACCGCAAGCAGGCCTTCCGCCGCGGCCCAGCGCGGATCTGGAAAAGTCAGTTCTTCGATAAGGCGGAAGACCGGCATCAGCAGAGGGAGATGCGAAACGCGGCGCGCGAAACGTGGCGATAAAGAGTATGGGGTCTCATCTAGTCGCGTCCTGCGTCCCGGTTGTCAGCGATAGCTGAAGTCCAGCCGGCCCGCTTTGCAGGCGACTCGCACCTTGCCGCCGGTGGAGAGCCGCCCGAAAAGGATTTCGTCGGCCAGAACGTTGCCGATCTCGCTCTCGATCAGGCGGCCGAGAGGGCGGGCGCCGAAAACCGGGTCGTAACCGCGGCGCGCCAGGTCGTAGCGGGCGCTGTCGGTCAGGGTCAAGGTGACCTTGCGCTCGGCCAACGAGGCCTGCAGATGGCGAATGAATTTATCAACCACGCGGGTCATGACCTCTTCGTCAAGGGGACGGAAGGCGATAATGGCATCGAGGCGGTTGCGGAACTCCGGGGAGAAGGTTTTTTCCACCGCCTGGCGCGCTCCGCCCGGCAAGCGGTCGCCAAAACCGATCGGGGCACTGCTCATTTCCCGGGCCCCGGCATTGCTGGTCATGATCAGGACCACGTTGTGGAAGTCCGCCTGGCGACCGTTGTTGTCGGTGAGGGTGCCATGGTCCATGACCTGCAGCAGGATATTGAAGATATCCTGGTGGGCCTTCTCGATTTCGTCGAGGAGCAGGACGGCATAAGGGTTGCGAATCACGGCATCCGTCAGGAGACCGCCCTGCTCGAAGCCGACATATCCCGGCGGCGAGCCGATCAGCCGGGACACGGCGTGTTTCTCCATGTATTCGCTCATATCGAAACGCAGGAATTCAACCCCCATCTGCGTGGCGAGCTGTCTCGCGACTTCGGTTTTACCGACGCCGGTCGGCCCGGTGAAGAGGAAGCAGCCGGTCGGCTTCTCCGGTTGGCCAAGCCCGGCGCGCGCCCGGCGAATCGCCTGGCAGAGCTGATCGACCGCCTGGTTCTGACCGAAGACCTGGCGCTTGAGATCACGGTCCAGGTCCTTCAATTTGCGGCGGTCGGTCTGGCCGAGTTTGCGCGCCGGGATACGGGCCATACCGGCAACCACCGCTTCGATATCGGCGACACCGATCGTCGGCCGCTTGCGCGGATAGAGCCGCAGCCGGGCGCCGGCCTCGTCGATCACGTCAATCGCCTTGTCCGGCAGGCGCCGGAAGTTGATGTGCCGGGCTGACAGGCTGGCGGCGGCCTCCAGGGCCGCGCTAGTATATTTCACACCGTGATGCTCTTCGTAGGCGCTCTTGAGGCCCCGCAGGATTTCGACCGTTTCATCAACGCCCGGCTCGATGACATCGATTTTCTGGAAACGCCGGGAAAGAGCCCGGTCCTTTTCGAAAAGGTTCTTGTATTCCTCGTAAGTGGTCGAACCGATGCAGCGGATCTCTCCGGAGCCAAGCACCGGCTTGAGAATGTTGGCTGCGTCGAGGGAACCGCCGCTGGTCGCTCCGGCACCGACAATGGTATGGATCTCATCGATCACCAGGATGGCCCTGGGCCGCTTGGTCAGTGCCTGCACCACGGCCTTGAGCCGTTCCTCGAAATCCCCGCGGTACTTGGTCCCGGCCAGCAGCGCCCCCATATCGAGAGCGAACAGCTCGGCGTCCTGAAGCAGTGCCGGGACAGACCGGTCGAGGATTCTCAGGGCCAGTCCTTCCGCGATGGCGGTTTTTCCTACGCCGGGCTCGCCGACCAGGACCGGGTTGTTCTTGCGCCTTCGGCAGAGGATTTGCACGGTGCGCTCCAACTCGGCCTGCCGGCCGACCAGGGGGTCGATCTTCCCCTTGGCGGCCCTAGCGAGCAGATTGACCGTAAACGCCTCAAGCGGATCCACTTTCTTGGCCGGCTTGCCGGGCGGAGCCTGCTTGGTCTGTTCGTCAGGTTCCTGGCGTTCGGGGGCTGCGTTCTGGAACGGGACCTTGGTGATGCCATGGGAGACATAGTTGAGAATGTCAAGCCGGGTCATCCCTTCTGCCTGAAGAATCTGCGCCGCCAGGCAGTCCTCCTGCTCCAGGATCGCCGCCAGGATATCGCCGATACCGATCTCATCCCGGCCGGACGAGTGCATGTGCGTTACGGTCCGCTGCAAGACATTCTGCAGGCCGACGGTCTGCTCCGGCATATCCTCATCAGTCTGTTCCAGCGATTCAAGATGCTGCTCGAGATAAAGCTCGAGGTCATCGCGCAGGGCCTGGACGTCACCGCCACAGGCCCGGAGGATCTCCTGGCCCTGTTGATCGAAGAGCATGGCGTAAAGCACATGCTCGGTGGTCAGAAATTCGTGACGCCGGCGCTGGGCTTCCCGAACCGCGAGGGAAAAAGCAATCTGTACATCCTGGTTAAACATCTGTCTCTATGACTCCATCCAGTGCAGGGCGGCGCGGCTGTCCGACAACCGGGCGACCTGCCTCTATTCTAGCAGAATTGATCATGCCTGTTCCAGAGAACAGCGCAGCGGGAAACCTTCTTTACGGGCCATATCATGGACCTTGAGCACTTTGGTTTCGGCAACCTCGTAGGGATAGGTGCCACACACCCCGCAGCCCTTGAAATGGATGTGCAGCATGATCCGGTTCGCCTCGGTCGGCGACTTGCGGAACACCGCGATCAGCGCCTCGACGACAAACTCCATGGTGGTGTAATCGTCGTTGTGCATCAGGACCGTATACATTGGCGGGCGCATCGTGCT
>JAHEEU010000076.1 GCA_024640545.1 Geobacteraceae bacterium | reverse complement strand
TGACATTCGATGCGGCTGGCCAGCTCTTCACCCCAGGCGGGGTCGAAAAAACTGACCATCGCGGCAAGAAACTGCTCCTCGCCTTCGCTTTCTTCTTCGAAGGAGGCGTCAATGACATCCTTCAATGGCCGCAGCTCGTCCTTGCTCCTGGCCTTCTCGGGTGTCCCCGGACCAAAAAATTGGCAGCCCAAAAAATCGACCCCATGTTTCCAGGCCCGCAAAAAGCGCGCCCGTTTTTCTTCGGACTGTTGCAGTACATTCAGGACGTTATCTCTGTTCATGGCATCACCTCCCTTGCCCATTGCAAGGTCGCTGGTCGATGGTTTCTATTCATTTTAACAGAGAAAACTAATTTTACCGCACTCTCACCTGGTTCAAAAACATACCGGGCCGGCGTTCAACGCCGACCCGGTAGTTCCATGCAGGCGCCCTGTCAGATGGAAAAGCTTATTTCCACGTTGAGTGCTTCTGCTACGCCATCCAACCCGACTTGAATCGTTTTCGTGGCGACCGAATCGGGAACCTGGATATGAATGTCCATAAGGTAGAGGACCGTACCGCTTTCCGGGGTCGTTTTCACGGCCGATTTCAAATCAACGATGTTCAAAGAGTGATCGGCGAGAAACTGACTGACCTGGTAGACGATCCCGGCCTGATCCAGGCCTTCGACGTGGATCGTGCCAATGCAAAAGCCGGTCTGTTCCGGGAGATTCCGTTCCTTGACCGGACGGATGAATGCGGAAATATTCTTCTGTTTTTCCAGTTTGTGACATTCTGCCAGCAGGAGCGTTTCAATCTTGTCGCCGGCCGATGAAAAAAGCAGGTTGATGGTGAATTCATCGTCGAGCATCGACATGCTCGTGTCTTCCAGATTACAGCCATTTTCATAGAGTATTCTCGTCACATCGGCAACAATGCCGGGCCTGTCTTTGCCAAAGGCTGTCATGATATATCTGCTCTGCATATCTATCCTCCGTTATCCGGGCTGCCGGCGGTTACCAAAGTCTAGCTATATTCGCACTTTCCATCAATGACTTCAAGATTTTCCCAATTCGCCGCAAGTCACTGGATTTTTGTGTGTTATCATGAAATCGAGCGCTGTGGACAATTTGCACCTCGTCGGACAGCATCAGTGATTCTTTGTGTTAACCTTGAATTGTATAGTCGCTTAGAGCCCTTTAACCCGGGAGAGAGAACATGAACGAACAGAATGATAGAAAAAACGAGCAGGAAGAAATCAGCCTTTATGAAAAACTGGTCTCCCGCACGGCGGATCTTCTCGAGGAGGGGAAGAAGACCTTCGATGAAGCCCTTAAAAGGGCGAAGGAGGAGCTGGCGGCCGCCGGTGACTTCTCGCGAGAGCAGGCGGACAGGCTTGGTGAATATGTGCGCCGGGATTTAAGGGAAAATGCTGACAAGGCAAGAGAAGCGGTTAAAAAAGCCGTTGAACCGCTGCGTCTTGCCGCCGGCGTGCAAAGCGCTTTCTCACGCATCCTGACCAGTACTGCGGAAACGCTTACCGAGCTCGCGCAACGTTCGGAAAAATCTCTGGAGTATAAAACCGGAGAAATTACCAGCCCGGGGACTTTGACCTGCAAGGACTGCGAAGCAGAAATGCACATGACCAAGACGACCCGGATTCCGCCTTGCCCGAAATGCCATAAAACGGTTTTCCGTAAGTCATATTGATACTTGCTGTTGTTTTTCCCACAAGCAACAGTGGTGTTCCACCTATCAGACGCCCGGCATGCGCTTCCATGCGTTAACGTGCAATACAGGGAACCTGCTGAATGAAAATTGAATGGTATCCGGGGCATATGGCGAAAGCCAAGCGGCAGATCACCGAGGTTATGCCGAAGATCGACGTGGTTATCGAAGTCCTCGACGCCCGGCTGCCGTTTTCCAGCGCCAACCCGATGCTGGAAAAGCTCCGTGGCAACAAACCCTGCATCAAGGTTCTCAACAAGAGTGATCTTGCTGATTCCAAGGTGACCAGTGCCTGGGTCAAATATTTCGATCAACAGGCCGGTGTCAAGGCCCTCCCCATCGATTCCCGCAAGCGTTCAGCGGCAGCCCAGATTCCCAAGCTGTGCCGCCGCCTTGTCCCCCATCGTGGGGTGCCCGGTAAAACCTTGCGCGCTATGGTGATCGGCATACCCAACGTCGGCAAGTCGACTTTGATCAACACGCTCGCCGGCAAGAAGATCGCACGCGTCGGCGACAAACCGGCGATTACGACCTGCCCGCAGCAGATCGACCTGCGCAACGGTATCCATCTTGCCGATACGCCGGGCCTGCTCTGGCCGGATATTCGCAACCAGAAGAGCGCATACCGACTGGCCGCCAGCGGCGCGATCGGCGAGGGGGGGATGGACTACCCCAGCGTTGCCCTGTTTGCTGCAGAGTACCTGGTGAAACACTACCCAGGTCAGCTTGCCAGGCGCTACGATCTCACCGAATTGCCGGACAATGCCTCTGAGCTGATCGAACTGATTGGGCGCAGGCGTGGTTGCCTGGCGGCAGGGGGCGGTGTTGACCGACTCCGTGCGTCAGAGCTGTTTTTGCGTGAACTGCGCGCCGGTCTGATTGGCCCGGTCAGCCTGGAGATGCCGGGAGAAGATGTCGAGCAGGAGGACCTGCCGTGAAAGCCGAGGAACTGCATAGACTGATCAAGACCGGCCAGGCGCCGCTTGTTCTGGATGTCCGCAGCAGCTTCGAGTTCAGCGCCGGTCATATAGCTGGAGCAGTTCATGGCCCTTTGACGTCGATCTTGAATGTTCTTGCCGCAGCATCGTGCGCTAAAGATGACCCGGTCGTTATAACCTGTGAGCATGGCCCCCGTGCGCAACTTGCCAGGATGCTGCTCAAAATGCGCGGCTTCACGCAGGTCGAATTGCTCGATGGGCACATGGCGAACTGGCGCCGGGCGGGACTGGCGATGAAAAAGGACCGCTAGGCGGCTGTTCAGCAAAAGCTGGTCGGCTACTTCTTGATGAAAAACCTGAAAATGACTGCCAGAACCACCAGGGCGGCGATATACCAGGATAAGGGGATCGCACCGATGAGATTGGCAAAGTCATTCCAGACACTGCTCAAATGAATGACAAAAGATTTGCTGGCCAAAGCACCATATTCAACCATTGGCGACCATCTCCCGGCGACAAGAACCTCTAATGCTCGATAGTATGTTTATGTCTACCGTATCATATCCGATTCGCAAGGGTAAGAACGGTTCCAGGATCATTCAAAGAAAACAACGTCCATGAATCACCTGTACACGGAAAAAAGTCCTTACCTGCTCCAGCATGTCGACAACCCGGTTGAGTGGTATGCCTGGACGGAACCGGCTTTCGAACGCGCCCGTCGCGCAAACCGGCTGATCTTTCTGTCGATCGGCTACTCGACCTGTCACTGGTGCCATGTCATGGCCCACGAATGTTTCGAGGATGAGGAGGTTGCCGAGCTGCTCAACCGAGATTACATCTCGATAAAAGTTGATCGTGAAGAGCGCCCGGATATTGATCAGGTGTACATGGAGGTCTGCCAGCGATTGACCGGCAGCGGTGGTTGGCCGTTGACGATTATTATGACCCCTGATGGCCAGCCTTTTTATGCTGCGACCTACATCCCCAAGCATAGCCGGCACGGTCGTCCCGGAATGCTGAGCCTGTTGCCCTGGGTGACATCCAAATGGCGGGAAGACCCGGGGTTCCTGATCAAGGCGGCCCAGGAAACAGTTGCCGGGATGCAGGATGGCAGGCGTGCCCGTACCGGCAGTACGGTCAGTCTCGCCATGCAGGTACAGGCCGAGCAGGCATTGCAAAAGAGTTTCGACCGCCGCTACGGCGGCTTCGGCCAGGCGCCGAAGTTCCCCCGCCCCCATGACCTGACTTTCCTCCTGCAGCGCTATGCCATGACAGGCGACCAGCAGTGCCTGGCGATGGTCGAGACGTCTTTGCAGATGATGCGCTATGGCGGCATTTACGACCAACTCGGCTTCGGCTTCCACCGTTATGCGACCGATGAGAAGTGGCTGCTTCCGCACTTCGAAAAGATGCTCTACGACCAGGCCGGCCTGGTTCAGGCCTATCTGGCGGCATGGTTGACAACCGGTCATGATTTTTACGCAGCAACGGTCCGAGAGGTAATCAGTTACCTGGTGCGGGACATGACCGCGCCCGAGGGGGCTTTTTATTCGGCAGAAGATGCCGACTCCGAAGGCATTGAAGGCAAATTCTACCTCTGGACCGAGCAGGAAATCACCACTCTTCTCGGTGACGCGGCCGATGGATTCTGCGCCGCGTACAACGTTGCCGTTGCCGGCAACTACCACGACGAAGCAACCGGTCAACTCACCGGCAGCAATATTCTGCACTTGTCACCAACGTCCGCCTTTGACGTTGCAGAGATTCTTGCCGGGGAGGGCTTCTCCAACGAGCGTGCCATTCTGTTCGTGGAACGCACGAAGCGGACCAGACCGCACCTCGACGACAAGATCATTGCCGCCTGGAACGGCATGGCGCTATCGGCGCTGGCCGCTGCGGGCCGGGTGCTTGGCGAGGGGGCCTACATCGAGCGGGCCAGCCGTGCCGCTGATTTTATCCTGACCGAGATGCGTGACCGGGACGGCCGGTTCTTCCGCCGCTATCGTCAGGGGGAGGCCGCGGTTTCGGCCTTCTCGGAAGATTATGGCTTTCTGGCCCGCGGTCTGCTTGATCTGTACGCCGCAGATTTTGAGCCTCGCAGGTTGGTTGAAGCGCTTGAAGTTGCGAAGATGCTGCGAAAGTTTTTCCAGGACCCGGATAGCGGTCGTCTTTACGATACTCCTTCGGACGGAGAAAAGCTGCTGATCAGACCATCGAGCTCCTTTGATGGGGCAATGCCCTCGGCTGCGGCCGTTGCCCTGGACGTTTTTGCCAGGCTGTCACTCTTGACGGGCGATTTGCAGTGGCGGACTTCAGCCGAACAGCTGCTCACGGCGCTTGCGCCAGAAGTGTCCAGGTACCCCGCCGGCTATACCCAGCTGCTGCAGTCTGCCTGCTGGCTTCTGCAGCCAAGCCGCGAGGTGGTTATTGTTGGCAGCCGCGGAGAGCCGCTTACGGAAGCCATGCTGACCATTGTCCGCAGCGGTCGCCAGGACCAGACGGTGGTCCTGTTCAAGGCCGCGGACGATGCGCAGGCAATCACCGAGCTGGCGCCATTTACGGAGCAGATGCGTCCCATTGGCGGCCGAGGAGCAGCGTATGTCTGCCAGGACTTTACCTGCCGTGAACCCTTGACTGATGCCAATGAACTTGCCAGACTCTTGAGCGCTTTACCGGCCTGACAAGTGGCACTGAACCTCCAACCAGGCTGACTAGAATGCTGAATCTGCCGCCCTACCAGCGTCCCTGGTATCTCTGCAACCCGCACCTGGAAACGATCTGGCCGGCGCTGTTCAGGACGCCCGGCGTGCCTGGCTACCAGCGCGAACAGATTCGGACGGCTGATGATGATTTCCTGGACCTTGACTGGCTGCGGTCAGGGCGCAAGCGTCTGGCGATCGTCTCACACGGTCTCGAGGGCGATTCCCGCAGGCACTACGTCGTCGGTATGGCCCAAGCTCTCGATGCGTCCGGGTGGGACGTCCTGGCATGGAACTTCCGGGGTTGCGGCGGCGAAATCAACCGCCAGCCGCGCTTCACGCACAATGGGGCAACCGAGGACCTCGGTGCTGTTGTCCGGCATGCACAGTCGAAATTCGACTATCCGGTTATCGTCCTGGTCGGCTTCAGCATGGGAGGGAACCTGTCCCTGGTTTACCTGGGGCGTGACCCATCGCGGGTCCCCGGGGCGGTCAAAGCCGC
Source organism: Geobacteraceae bacterium (assembly GCA_024640545.1). GTDB lineage: Bacteria > Desulfobacterota > Desulfuromonadia > Desulfuromonadales > BM103 > JAHEDT01. The sequence continues at coordinate 6,861 of JAHEEU010000076.1, read as the reverse complement.
CGTGTGTTTCTCGGTGCCATGCGATCTGGTGGCAGCTTCGCAGCGCCTGGCCGAGGTGAGCAACGCCGTCTACATGCGGCGTTTCATGCGCTTGATGGGACGCAAAGTATTCCAGCAAGCCAAGCGTTTTCCCGAGCACTTCCCCGTCTCCGGTTACCGCGAGCTCAAGACCTTCCAGGATTTTGACAACCGCTATACTGCGCCTCTGCATGGTTTTCGTGATGCACGGCACTACTGGGAGGAGTGCAGCGGCAGCCGATACCTGGACAACATTCGCCTGCCGGTCTGGGTTGTCAACGCCGGCAACGACCCTTTCCTGACCCCATCCTGTTTCCCTGATCGCGAGCGCCACGGCAACCGATTGGTCTCCCTGGTCACGCCGCAGCATGGAGGTCATTGCGGTTTTGCCTCTGCGGCTAGCAGAGGTAGATATTGGTCCGAGATCGCGGCCGTCAGGCTGCTCGCCGAGTTCTCCTGAAGGGTGCTCGGGTGCTGGCCGGCAGACCACAGGTGGGTCGGCTGGTAGGTTCTTCTTGACGGTGGGATTCGGATTGGAAGCATGCTATAATCAGCAATTATTTTCACGAGGTGGCCAGATGCAGACTTTCACCGTAATTTTCGCCCATGGACGTGATAGCGGCCCATGGGGGGCGAAGATCAGGGCCCTCGCCAGAGTGGCGGAAGGACTCGGTTGCCGGGTCATCAGCCGCGACGACCGTGAGATACGCGACCCGGAATTACGGGCCGCCCGCTTGATCGATGCAACCGGCTCGATAGACGGCCCGGTCGTACTGGTTGGTTCCAGCATGGGCGGCTATGTGGTCACGGTCGCTTCGCAAGCGGTGCGTCCGACTGGGCTTTTCCTCATGGCTCCTGCCTTCGGTCTGCCAGGTTATGCTGTCCAGGTGCCGAAGCCGGTCTGCCGCGAGTTGACCGTTGTGCACGGCTGGGACGATGATGCCGTCCCGTGCGGCGCCGTGTTTGACTTTGCCCGCACGCATCAGGCGATGCTGCATATGGTTCCCGCCGGCCACGCACTCCTCGAGCAGATCGACTGGTTGCCCCGGATTTTCGAGCTGTTTCTCGGCCGCTGCATGGAGCTTGATTGCCGCCCGGCAAGTGAGCGCCTGATGGCGACCATTTAGGCTGTTCGCCGGATTTCAGTGGTTGTTATGTCTAACAAGGAAAGACTCGACAAGCTGATGGTGCAGCGGCAGTTGGCAGGCTCGCGTGAGCGGGCCAGGGCACTGATCCTGGCCGGCCGAGTCGTGGTCGACGACCGGACGGTTGATAAAGTCGGCACCCAGATCGATGCGGCGGCTTCGATTCGTTTGCGGGGTGAAGACATCCCCTATGTGTCGCGCGGCGGCGTGAAATTGGCCAGAGGCCTGGACCATTTCGCTCTCGAGGTGGTCGGACGCACCGCCATTGATGTCGGTGCGTCCACCGGAGGGTTTACCGATTGTCTGCTGCAAAACGGCGCAGAGCGGGTCTTTGCCGTGGATGTCGGCTACGGTCAGTTGGCCTGGAAGCTGCGTGAAGACAGCCGGGTTGTTAACCTCGAGCGCACCAATATCCGCAACCTGACCGCTGCACAACTCGGCGCCGTGCCTGACCTGGCCGTGATTGACGCTTCGTTCATCTCGCTGGAAAAGGTTCTGCCGGCGACCCTTGCTCTGCTTGCGCCCGGCAGCGATATCGTTGCTCTGATCAAGCCGCAGTTCGAAGTCGGCAGGGGGCAGGTGGGCAAGGGGGGTGTTGTACGCGACCCGGAGCAGCACGCCCAGGTCGTCGAAAAAATCCGCTTGCTGGCAACCCAGCTCGGCTGTCAGGTCGTCAACCTTTGTGACAGCCCGATTCTCGGTCCGAAGGGCAACCGTGAGTTCCTGATTCACCTGCGCAAGGAGTCGCTCGCATGACTCATCTGGTCTACTTTCTCGGCGCTGGCCCCGGCGACCCGGAACTGCTGACCCTTCGCGCAGAACGCCTGCTCAGGGAATGCCGGGTCGTTTACGTGCCGCCGCTCTATGGCCAAACCTTTGGAGAACTTCTCACCGACAAAGAGCTCTTTATCCCTTTTGAGTACTATTTTGCCGATCTGATAGCCATGCTCAAAGAGCAACTGACCAAAGGCCCGGTTGCTTTCCTGGTGCCAGGGGATATGACTTTCTTTTCCCCTTTCCAGGCCCTGGTCGATGCGCTGGGGGATCAAGCAGTGGTCGTGCCGGGAGTGGGCACCGCCAACGCCGCCTCGGCACTCTTGAAGAAAACCCTGGATCGCCCGGGAGTCTGCAGCCGCACCGTCCTGACGTCGCCGCGGACCCTCGGTGAAGTCCCCGGTGCGCCCAGCATGCGGGAGCTCGCCGCACCAGGGGTGACGCTGCTGATTTACATGAACAATCTCCCCTTCGCCGAACTGGTTGACCAACTTCGCCAAGGTTATGGTAAAGATGTGCCGATAGCAGTGGCTCACCGGGTCGGGCTACCTGAAGAGGAGATCTTGCTGGCCACTCTCGACTCGATCCTGGACAAGGTCGGTTCGAGGGATTTCTTCAACCTCGACAACACCGACCGACGGCCGGCTTTGACCCTGCTCCTGGTCGGCGAAAGCCTGATGGCGGAAGCCGACTCCAGCTGGTGGGATTACCGGCGTGACCACATCTGGAAATCACGGGAAAAAAGCTGACATGCAATTTATCCCTGCAGTTGCTATGCTCGTATTAGGCCGAATGTTTGCTGAACTCGGCACGCTCGGTTTTGCAGTGTATCGCAGGCGCATGGCCAGGCAACTCCACTCAAACGGGAAAATGCAAGGCTGGATGAGTTCGCTTGGGCCATACCCGGCAACATCAGGCCTGTAGGCTCTTGGCGCGAAGCTTTGCTTCCACGGGGAATCATATGACGAATTTACTGGGTAGCTCAGATATCGAAGCCCTGGCCAGGGAAGAGAGTGTGCGCGGCGTGCTGGTACGCATGGCTTTGCAACAGGCCGAACGGGCTGACCGTGAAGAACTTGTGCTGCTGGAAAAGGCGCTGGCGCTGCTCCTGTCGCGGTTCCAAAGCATGGAGGATGGTGCCCCATGATTCTGCGCAGCGTAGAACTCGAGAACTTCGGCAGGTTCCGTGGCCAGACCGTGGAATTCCGGCGCGGCATGAACCTGGTGATCGGACCCAACGAAGCGGGTAAGTCAACCCTGGCAGAAGCTGTCCCGGCTGTGCTGTTCGGTTCGGACCGCCTGGAAAAGTTCAAACCCTGGGGGCGTAACGCCTGCAACGCGGCACTGTTTTTCGAAGGGCATGGCCGCACTATCCAGATCAAGCGGAATCTGGTCACGGATGATGTCGAACTGGTCGAGAAAGACGACCTTTATCATGTCAGGGCGCAATTCTCTGGCAAAGTCCCACTGCGTGGCCGAAGCGCCACCTGTCGAGAGTACCGTGACCTGCTGGAGTCTTTGCTGGGGGTCTCCGACGATGGACTTTTCCGGGCAACGTATTTCTTCGGCCACCACCCGCAGGAGTGGAGCGGCGATGAGCTTGCGCAAAAACTGCGAACCTTGGTCAGCGGCACTGCCGAAGCGGATTATGCCGAGATCCTCGACCGGTTTCTTGAGGAACATTTCGCCCTGACCCGCAGCAACCCATGGGGGCGTGATAAACAGCGCGACCGTGAATACGAGGAAGTCTGCGAGCAACTGGCGCAGCAGGGCGGTGCGGAAGCGGTGCCGGTTTTTGTGGAACTCGACAATGCGGCTGAGCTTGCAGAACAGATTGAGACGTTGTCCGGCGAACTGGAAAACGACCACCAGGAATACGCAAAGGGGCTGCGTTACATCGAGCGTGTCCGTCGCCAGACCGAAGAACGGGCAGGGACTGCCGCGGTAGCGGAGACCCCGCCATCGCCACCGTCTCCGGCGGCTTCCGCCGATAGCGGTCCCCTGGCCGAGCGGCTCGCCGCTGCCGGCTTGCCGCGGAATCCGCCGCGCGAATTACCGGAGCTGCTCTCGGAAGCGGCCGACATCAGGCAGGAGCTGGCCACCCTTCAGCAGCCTTTTGCGGCTCTCGCCAGTCGTGAAAAGCATGTTCCTCAGGTGCCCTGGGTCATGCTTGTCAGTCTTGTCGCTGCACTGCTTGTCGTGGCGGCTGTAGCCTGGTGGCAGGAGTTCCAGTTCCTCAGGATTGCAGCTGTGGCAGCCGTCTGCAACGGCATGCTTCTGGGGTGGGGCGGCTGGCGGCAAATGGCCCGTAACAAGGCCCTTGCCGAATGCGATAAGGAACGCAGACGGCTTGACCAGAAAAAACACGCGGCACAGCAGCGGCAGGCCGATCTGAGTGAACGCTGTGAAACGCTTGGGCTGCCTTCATCCGCGATCGACCTGGTCAGGCTGCAGAAACAGGTCGCAGTGCACCATGATTTGCTCGCCAGCTTCTGGAGTGAAAGTGGGCCGCCCGATGTCGATGTGCCGGCCAGCACGGATCGAGGCGGCACTGAGGTGGCCGAACCGGATGTGCCTCAGGCACCGGATGCTGCGGAGGCGTCCGGAGAAGAACTGGCGCTGCTGGAGGCGCGCATGGCTGAATTCGAAGCCGAGTTAAAGCGCAAAGATGATCGACTGCAGGAACTGAAGCGACAGCTGGCAGAGTCCCCTGCCGGGCCGTCGCGGCAGAACGTGGCTCCTGCCACCAAACTCTTGGCTCGCAAGCGTGACCTGGAGGAGCGTATAGCGGTTTTGCGTAAGGCTATCGACCTGCTAGCAGAAGCTGTCGATGAGTTCGGCCGTTCTCACCTGGTGCGTTTGAACGATGAGGCCGGCAAGCTGTTCGCAAAGATAACCGCTGGCCGGTATGCCGCTTTGAAGCTCGATGAGAACATGGCGCCATCGATCCAGGTCGACAGCCGACGCTGGATGTCTTGTGAAAACTTCAGCAGGGGGACCGTCGACGCCATCTACCTGGCACTGCGTGTTGCCCTGGCAAAAGTTCGCAATGACGGTCGCTCGCTGCCACTGATGCTCGACGACCCGTTCGTGCACCTCGACCAGAAGCGGCTGGCCACGGCGCTCAACCTGGTCGACCTGGCTGCGGCGGATGGACAATTGATTCTCTTCAGTCATAATATTGAATTAGGCAAGCGTGCAGCGCGTGAGCGTTGGCACGTCGTTCCCCTGGACGGGGACTCCGTCGCGGCCAGAACCGAGGAAGGAGACGAACATGTCGGACAGCTGCATCTTCTGTAAGATCATCGCCGGAGAGATCCCCGGAAAATGCGTATACCAGGATGACCAGTTGGTCGCTCTCGAAGATATCAACCCCCAGGCACCACACCATATCCTCATCGTGCCTCGCAAGCATATCCGTACGACTCTGGATCTGACGACCGCTGATAATGCCCTGATCGGCCGGGTCTTCCAGGTCGCCGGAAAAATTGCCCACGACATGGGGTTTTCAGAGGATGGCTTCCGGATCGTCAACAATTGCAACGAGGCCGGCGGCCAGGTGGTTTGGCACATTCATTTCCATCTGCTCGGCGGCCGTGACATGAACTGGCCGCCCGGCTGAACTCCCGACCGCCCTGGTTTCGCCTCAGCTTTGCAACACGATTGCGAGTCGGCTTGTTCTGATTTATTATCGCTTCACTCTTTGCACGGACGCATGGCTGCATGAACACTACTCTTCAACCGATAGCGCCGCCTGAGGCGTCGGAAAGCTATGACGACAAGCGCCAGCTGCGTCTCATCAACGAGATCATGGAGCTGCTGGTCACCCATTACGGCGGCAGCCTCAGCGAGAAGAAGCTCGACGAGTCGATCGACGATTTGCAGAAGGCGATCAGCCTTGCCCAGGACGCCCACCGTCAACAGCTGCGCAAGTCTGGTGAGCCGTATTTTTTTCACCCCTTGCGCGTCGCCCACCTGGCTGCTCGTCACTGGATGGATTTTGCGTCTGTCATTGCCGCTCTGCTCCACGATGTCGTCGAAGACACGCCGACCTCTTTGGAAGATGTCGCGGCCATGTTCGGAATGGAGATCGGCCTGCTGGTCGACGGCCTGACCAAGGTCGACGACGACCTGCTCAGTCGCAGCATTCTCAAGGAGCAGACCTACCGGAAACAGGTGCTGCTGGCGGTCAGGGACGTGCGGGTCCTCTGCCTGAAGTTCTGGGACCGGATCGACAACTTGCAGACCATAAAGGCCCTGAACCAGGAAAAGCAGCGCCTGATTGCCGAGGAGACACGCACCATCTATGTCCCGCTGGCCAGGCATCTCGGCATGGGGCGGGTGGCCACGGAGCTGGATGCGCTTTCCCTGACGATCCTCTATCCGAAGCGTGCGGAACGCTATGACCTCGCAGTCAATGAGTTGCGTCACTACTATGAAGCCGTCCTTGGCCGCATTCGTTCCGAAGTCCACAACATTCTCGAACACTACAAGATCGATGCCCTGGTCAAGGACCGCTGGCGCCCGTTTTCCATTGCGGCCGCCCGTGTGACTGTGCGTGGGCTGCCGGCTCTCTACACCCTGGATATTCTGGTCGATCGTTCCATGGATGCATATCACGCCCTCGGCCTGCTGCATCGCCTCTACCCGCCGATACCCGGCAAACTGCGTGACCACCTGAACGTGCCTTCACAGTTCGGTTACCAGGCCCTTAAGACCAGCGTGCAGGCTGGCGAGGTGCGGCTGCGGGTCGAAATCACCACGCGCAAACTGTCGCGCTTCAACGATGCCGGCGTCCTGGCACCGGGCTTCGAGTTCCGCAGTTCGAACTTCGAGGACCTGATGCAGTCGCTGATCGAAGGCGAGTCTGCCTTCGATATGGAGAGCCTGCGCCTGGCCTCCGCTTCGATCCAGGTTTACACAC
>JAHEEU010000075.1:1680-12729 GCA_024640545.1 Geobacteraceae bacterium | reverse complement strand
ACAATATGACCAGAATGGAGATGAGCAATGAACTACATTTATTCAGAGAACAAAAATCTGTTCGTGGAATTGGCCTGGCACGGTTTTACAAGTGGGTTGTTCGGCTTACTCGCTCTTATCTGCTTATACTCCATGGTTTCTCCCATGTATGCTGCTAACGCCACATATGCCGGCGGCTCCATGACATTTACCAGTGAAGAAATTGATTCTATAGGAAATGGAACCCAAGTGGTGATCTGTACTGTGAATTGTTAAGCAAGGCTAATCGGTTGCCTCCCGCCATTTGATTCACAATGGTTCCATTCTTGTTAGGGGCCTGTTTATGAGAAAGCACTCTTTATTATTCAATATTGTGGCCACCGGGACGAATTCTTGGTGGCCATTTCTTTTTTGTCTGTGTTTACAGGAACCATCCTCATTTGACGCTTTCGACGGGTCAAAACCTTTTGATTTATCTTAAAAACGATACGCCAGATAATTTGTAACAATGGCCGATCCCTCCGCACGCAGCGAAGGTATCAGTAAGATGAATATTGTTCTACGCGGCAAGCCGCGGGGAATTTAACCCAGTATCTGATAAAAAGCGGGATTGGATTCTTAATATTACAGGGACAGCACCAAGGCCAGAGAGGTAGATCGTAAAAAGCACCTGGAGAGGTTATCTCTAAGTGCTCTGTAAGTAGCTTGGAGGGGGAGGGTTGAAACGTCCGGTCCCCTGCTCAGGGGACCGGAGAGATCTCTGGTTCGGCGTTTATTTCGGGTATTGGACATCAAGTTCAGATTGTATCAATTGATATAATTGTTTGTAACCAAAGACCTGCAGAGGTTTCCCATTAACAAAGTACCCCGGAGTTTTTTGAACATTAAGTGCTTTCACATCGGCCATGTCTTGTTCAATGATTTTTGCAATAGCGGGGTCATGCATATCCTTCTTGACTTGCTCAACGTCAAGCCCAGCCTGCGGCAAAAACTCCCACAACCTTTGCGGCTGATAGTTATGGTGACTGGCCCAGACACCCTGTGATTTAAACATGACATCCAATGTTTCCCAGTATTTCCCCTGCATCCTGGCCGCCTCGAGAATCTTGACAAAAGAATCAGCGCCATCATGAAAAGGGGCGTAGCGCAAAACCAGTTTGATTTTGCCTGGATTGGCGGCCATGATCTGTTTGACAAACGGAGCAAAGGTGGCGCAGGTTTCACAGGCAGGGTCCATAAACTCAACGATAAAGACTTTTGCATCAGAGCTGCCAAGTGTCGGAGAATGGTCTCTGACGAAAAGCTCGGCGTTTTTTTCGGCCATAAAGCCAAATTTTTCAGCCTGTTGTCCTTTATAATAAGAACTGCCGAATACAAAGGCCAAAACCAAGACAAGGCATGCCGTTCCTACAAGTGCGTATTTCATTTAGATGTTCTCCTCTTCAGTACAAACAATATTGCTACGATTGTTGAAAATGCGAAAAAAGAAAGCATTGGAATCGACACAAAACCAAACAGCTCAATGTATTTTTCCGTACATGAAACGCCCTTCGTACAAGGCTGAATGCTCTCTGGAATAACCCCGCCATACAGTAAGGTATGATAAAAGGCCGTCAGCCCACCTGCAATCGAAAGGGGAAGAGCATACTTCACAACGTTTTTATCAAAAGACGGGAAAAGCCCTGCCGCTAAAATGAAGACCAACGGAAACAAACATATTCTTTGATACCAACACAAGACACAGGGCTCAAACTCCAGGACAGAACTAAAAAAGAGACTTATCGTGGTTGACACGCTGACCAAAAACCAACACAAGAAAAGCAGTGTCCAGTTCGTCTTGGCCGCTTGGTCTGATTGGGACATATTGAAAGACCTCCAAATTAGGGCTCTGATGGACGCAAAGACCGTGGAAAGTGGGATTTGCTTCTGATCAAAGGAATTATCCCTGGACGGGAACCCACTGGTAGAAGAACATGGTGATTTCCCCCAGCATATTGAACATGAGCATGATCCCGACAGCAATCAGCATCACACCGGTGCATATTTCAACCAACCGGATGTGTTTGCGAAAGCGCTTAAACGCGGACAGGAATTGGTGGAAGAGGAGACCCGAAAGTAAGAAAGGCACGCCCAGCCCCAAAGAATAGGCTGTAAGCAAGATGATCCCTTCACCAACCTGGCCGGAAGAGGCTGCTACCACCAGAATCGAGGCGAGAATTGGACCGATGCAGGGAGTCCAGCCTGCTGCAAAGGCGAGACCAACCACGAAAGTCCCGATAAAGCCACTCGGTTTTTTCTGAAGATGGACCCTTTTGTCGCCGAGGAGGACGCCAAAATGAAATAAGCCGGTCATATGAACACCGAACAGGAGAATCAGCAATCCGCCGATCTTCTCAACCCATTCCAGCCCTTCACGCAGGGAGGCTTCAATCTGACTCGAAGCGATGCCTGCGATAGCACCGAGCAGTATGAAAACAACTGAAAACCCTGCAATGAAGCACAGGGAGTGGCGTAGCACCGTCAGGCGGACCTTGGTGGTAGGATGTGTTTCATCAAGCTGACTGAAAGACAAGCCGGTAATGTAGGTCAGGTAAGAGGGGATCAGCGGTAATACGCAGGGTGAAGCAAACGATAGAACGCCGGCGGTGAACGCAATCCAATAGGTTATTTCAGCGGTTTGTTGCAGCACTTTGTCTATCCTTTGGTCAGCCCTTGGAAATAGGCGATGGTCTCAAGGCTGGACCAGTCGAGGGGACCAATGATCTTCTCGGCAACGGTCCCATCTTTTCGAATGATGAAAGATTCAGGGAACTTGAACACTCCGTAAAGCTTCTGCACGACACCCTTGTCATCATAAAGGATGGGAAAGGTATAGCGTGTCTTCTCGAGAAATGCAGGCACAATGCTTCGACCATTTTCTTCAGTATTGACCGCCAGAAGCACAAAGTCATCACCAGCCATGACCTCCTGGAGTCTCTCCATCGAAGGCATCTCTGCAATGCATGGAGGACACCATGTTGCCCATAAGTTGAGCAGGACAACCTTGCCGCGAAAATCTGACAGAGAGACCTGGTTGCCTTTTGTATCTTCAAGCTGGAAGTCAGGCGCGATATCACCAACAGCAACCGATTTGACCAATTCGCTGGATGGACGTGAACCGCTTGTGGAAAGAAGGTAGACAGAGGCACCAACCAACATGAGAACAACAATTAACACCAAATTACGCATAAAGAGCCTTTCTGTCTCTGACTGGCGACAGATTATTCATCCCAGGGAAAATCACCATTTTCAAGACAAAAGCTGAAGCAAAGTCATCTTTTGTGCAGGTCTAGCCAACCTGATTTTTAGAGGCAACGAACATTATAGTGTTAGAGTCGATTACACAACGAGCCTTTACACAAAAGCAATATGTGTCAAAGCACAGTTGTCTTTTTAAATGCCGATAAATTGTTACATGGCACACGTTTATTCCTCGTCAAGAATGCAAAATAATAACTGCCTATTGAAGACTATCCTATGATATACGGGCCTGAGATGGCGCACCGTCTCTACCTCTGGAACTTTGAAGCTTGGTTTTGCAAGTGACTATATCGAGAAAAAACCTAACCGTTCTTTGACGGATTAGGGGCCTCCCGTAAGTATTATTATATTACATTCTTGGAAGTCCTTAGGATCTCTGATCCATCGAACCTCAAAAACAGAAAGCGAGCAGAGTCTTCAGGAAAGCGACCCTGCAGTCGCCAAGCGTCCGAAAGTTGCCAGGATGCTGCATGCTGCCGGCGTCTCCCGCAGGTTGTTCAGCCGTGTCCCGAGGTCCTGGTCGGCATGGGGCAGTCTGCCGGCATGCTCGAGGACGTAGTCCCGCATGATGCTGCTGCTGTACTCCGGGTGAAACTGCACGCCCCAGGCGCAGCGGCCGAGGCGAAAGGCATGGTGCGGTTCGAAATCATTCTCGGCCAGCAGCACGGCCGTAGATGGCAGGCGGATCACCGTCTGGGAGTGGGCGGCATGCGCAGGGAACTCCTCGGGCAGCCAGCCAAACAGGGGGTCACCGCTGCTCTCCGGGCACCGCCTGAGCGCAACCGTGCCGACCTCTTTCCCCCGTGGGTGAAAGTCGACCTGTCCCCCCATGGCCCGGCCGAGCAACTGGTGACCGTAGCAGATGCCGAGCAGCGGAACCCCGGTCTGCACGAGCAGCGGGATCCAGACCTCGATGGCCAGGCTCCATGGCAGATCGTCGGTCACCATGCAGTGTGCACCGGTGATCACCACGCCGTGGCAGGCGGCCGGTTCCGGCAGTAAATCACCACCTGGCGCATTGACGATCTGGACCAGGCGACTATCGATGCCAAGCCCCCGGCGGGTCATGTCGTCGAAGTCGCCATAGCGAAGGGCGGTCTCGGCAAAGGTTGAACCGGTTTTGATAATGAAGAGTTTTTTCATCAGCTGTGGGATCGGGCCAGCCAGGGCCTCGGTTGTCAGTGGTTGTCGGAAATCTCGCGAAAGAGGGCGGTCGAGAAATAACGTTCCATGCGGTCCGGGAAGACCGTAACGACCTTCGCTGCCGGGTCGATCTGCCTGGCGATTTCAAGCGCCGCATGATAGTTCAGACCGCTGCTCGGGCCCACGGCAAAGCCTTTCCTGATCAATGCGCGGGTCGTTGCCAGAGCCTGCTCCTCCTCGACTTCGATGGTGACCAGGCCGGCAAGTTCAGTCGAACGCAGGATCTGAGACTGGTTGTCCATGACGCCCGGTACACAGGTGCTGAAGCTGCAGCATTCGGCCTGTTGAAAGCAACCGCTGGCATAGTGCGCCGCACCGCTGACGCATACGGGACGCGCCAGGACCGGCAAGGTCCTACAGCCGGCATCGTGGAACCCCCGGTAAAGGCCGACCAGCGTACCGCCGGTCCCCACGCCGCTTACCACTGCATCCACCATTCGACCGGGGATGTCAGCGAGGATTTCGGCCGCGGTCGCCCGCCGGTGGGCTTCGGCGTTGTCCGTGTTCTCAAACTGCCTCGGTAGAAAGGCGCCTTCGGTTCGTGCCAGGGTCTGAGTCAGCTCAATGCATCCGGCCATCCCCGCGGCAACCGGGGTCAGGCGGACCGTGCCGCCATAGGCGCAAATCATTTTGACCCGTTCGTTGCTGACCCCCTCGGGCATTACGGCAGTGAACCTCAACCCCATCTGGGCGCAAACCATGGCCATGGCGATGCTGGTCGAGCCGCTCGATGCTTCACAGACCAGCGACCCCGGGCCGATGGTTCCTTCCCGCCAGGCCTTGGAAAGGATGTAGGCGGCAATCCGGTCTTTGGTCGAGCCGGATGGGTTCAGGTATTCAAGTTTACACCAGATGGCCGGCATCTCTGCGTGCAGCTGAACCGGCTGCAGCGGCGTCGGTGCGACGGATTCAACCAGTCGACTGAGAGTTGGGAGCTCGGGTTGGGTCGGCATGTATGACCTCGGCGCGGGTTTGGGCGAATTCGATGGAATCGTGCGGATGGCGAACCTATTCGAACAAGGCCTCTGAACTGAAGTTGAAGCTGTAGATTTCATAATGCCCGTCTCTGTCCAAAATCTTGATATTGATTATGGCGTCGCCGTTGGCATACTTGACGTCCGTGTTGTATTCGAGGATGGTGTGCGTGCCCAGCTCGGTTTTCTGGTCAACATAGGCTTTTTCAAATTCCGGTTCATCCATGCTCTGCAGTGCTCCCAGCCTCGAGAACCAGGCCATTCCCCTGGTGAACTTCTCCTCCGGAATATTCGCGGCAATCTCGGGGACCATCAGTGCCCTGGTGGAGGCGGAATCCCATGTCGAAATCTGCGTGACGGCCTTCTCGATATAAGGCTGAGCGGTTTTGTCGTAGTCCGAGGACAGATATTTATCATAGACACCGGTGCCGGCAATAATGGTCAGGATCGCCACAAGCCAGATCGCCAGCATAAAGAAGAATTTTTTCACGGAAAGCCTTTCTCGTTATCTGTAAAAGGGGGGCCGGGCAATCTCCCGCCAGGGAGCTTTGGCTACGTTTGCGAGCATTGTAAGGGTAGCATTTATCGCCATTGCGACACCACTCTTAAATCCCTGTGCATGGCGAAGTCTGCCTGAACAATAGAAGGGGCAGGCTGCTGGATTTCGCCGGAGGGCCTGCGGTTGCGAAAATAGTTGACAAATAAAGTTATATTTAATAAGAATGAAAACCATTTTCAAACAAACCCGGGAGAATAAAAATTCATGGCCAAGTTCACAGGTCCAAAAGGCAAGCTCGTTCGCCGTTTCGGCGTCAACATATTCGGCAACCCAAAGTATGACCGGCTGCTTGAACGCCGCAGTCACGGTCCCGGCCAGCATGGCCCGAGCAGCGTCCGCCGCAAGGTCTCTGATTATGCTCAGCAGCTGATCGAAAAGCAGAAACTGCGCAATAGTTACGGGCTGCTTGAAAAGCAGTTCCGCAGGGTGTTCCGCAAGGCCCAGCAGATGCGCGGCGTCACTGGTGACAACCTGCTGCTGCTTCTTGAAACCCGTCTCGATACCCTCGCCTTCCGTGCCGGCTTCGGCTGCACCCTGATGCAGGCGCGGCAGCTGGTCAACCACGGTCATCTCCAGGTCAACGGCCGCCGGGTGGACATCGCTTCCTACCGGGTCAAGACCGGCGACGTCATCACGATCCGCGACAGCGAGGCCTCAAGGACCCTGGTGACGCGTTATCTCATGGAAAACCCACGTTTTTCGGGTGCGGAGTGGCTCACGGTCGACCAACAGGCCCTCAAGGTCACGGTCAACCGCATGCCGCAGCGCGACGAGATCCATGGAACGGCCAACGAGCAGTTGATCGTTGAGCTCTACTCCAAGTAACCTTTATGCCGGCGGCCGCCCGGTGCAAAAGTTTTGCCGCAGGGCTTGCTCAACGGGTGCCAGGTCAGCCGTCCTCGAGGCGGACAAATGCGACCAGCCCGGCACCGGCGATCAGGATGCCGAACAACTGCATCGGGCTCGGCAGGCTGGCCTGCAGGAAGAGGATCTCGCCGCAAAGGGCAAAGAGCACCTCGCTCGACTGAGTTGCGTCGACCGCCGCCAGTTGACTGGCGTCGTTGGCGCTGTTGCGGGCCCCCAGAAAAAGCGATGTGGCGATGACGCCAGAGAAGAGGGCGACCAGGGCGACGCTGACAACCTGGCTGGCTGCAGGGGTTGACGCACTGGTGAAGGGATAGAGCAGCACCCAGAAGGGCAGGCTGCCGAGGGAGAGCAGGAACACTTTGGCGAAGGCATTATCCAGCAGATCGACATCGACCCGCGGCAGCCCCCGGCGCCCGTGTTTCGCTTCCCATACGAGCTGGTTGCCGAGCGGGTAAAGAAATGCCGCAAGCAGCACCGGAGAGGAGCCCAGAAGCAGCGTCACGATATTTTCGGTCCCGACCCGGCTGAGGTTGACAAGCAGAACCCCGGCAAACACAATCGCCGAATAGGCCCAGATTCTCCTAGGAAATTTCCTGCCGAACAGCATCAGGACAAAAAGCGACGCAATGATCGTCAATTGCCAGGTCGTTGCCACCACCCACCCCGGGGAGTGGTCGGCGGCGAAGCAGATCAGGGCATAAAAGCCGCCGAAGCCGATGCTGCCGCTCACCACCCAGAACGCCCAGTGCCTGCAAAATTCCGCCAGGACCCGCCTGAAGAAAGTCCCGCCCTTGACCAGGCTGAGCCCGGCGCCGAGCAAGCCGACCATGCAGAGATACCTGAGTGAAGCAGACCAGTACCAGTGGCCGCCTTCGAGGCTCATGGCGCGGTTCAATATGAAGGTTGTGCTGAAAAACAGGCCAGCGGCCAGTCCGAGGGTCATCAAGCGTAACACGGCATCCTTAGCCTGCCGGTTTCGGCGGCAGGATCCTTTCCCTGCTCAAGGGATTCGTCGACAAACTTCAGTTCTGCTCGACAACGGGTTACAATAGGCACCATACAAGACTGCGAGGAACCATCATGACGCTACCATTCAAACCGCTCAAAGTTGACAAGCTCACGCCGCAGAAAGCGCAGGGTCTGGTCGTGGTGATCACCGGCAATGGCAAGGGCAAGACGACCAGTGCCATGGGCATGGTCCTGCGGGCCAGCGGACATGGCCTGCGAACCTGCATCATCCAATTCATGAAGGGGGATCTCTACACCGGCGAATGGGACGGCGTGAAACTGCTTGGCAACCTGGCGGAACTGCATGCGACCGGTATGGGGTTCTGCGGTATCCAGGGCAACCCCTACAGCCATGCCGAACACCGCGTGAATGCCCAGGCCGCCATCGAACTGGCGCGGGCCAAGATGACCGGTGGTGACTTCGATATCGTCATCCTCGATGAGATCAATAATGCCCTTCAACTCAAACTGGTCGATCTCGATCAGGTCCTCGACCTGATCAGAGGGAAGCCGGAACGGATGCACCTGGTCCTGACCGGGCGCAATGCCCGCCCCGAAGTCCTGGAGCTAGCGGACACGGCCAGCGAGGTGTGCGAAGTCAAGCACGCCTACCAGAAAGATATCGAACCGCAGCCGGGGATCGACTATTAAATACAGGGACTGGAGGCTGGGGGCACCGGGTTCGCTGCCGGCTGCCAGCCGGCGATGACGGCTTCGACCGCTTTGCGGTCGCAGGTGCGATAGGGACCGACCACGGCGCCGCGCAGATTGCCCGGAGTGAACAGTTCATTGACCGTCCGGCGCAAACCGGCAGCGGTGACCGTATCGATTCCGGCGAGGTCGTCGGCGATGGTCCGGCGGCAGCCGGTCAGCTCTCCCCAGGCATAGCGCAAGGCCATCTCGTCGACCTGATCACGGGAATAGTCGAGGTCGCAGCGGTAGCAGTTGAGGACGTGCTGCAGTTCTTCGCCATTGACTTCGGTGGTGTGCAGTTCGCTGAAGATCTCGAGGATCGCCCTGGTCGCCTTGGCGAGGTTCTCGGTTGACACCGCCAGGTCGACAGCCAGGGTCCCGGCATCGGCATACAGGGCAAGCGCCGCGTCCACGGCATAAGTCAGGCCTAGCTCTTCACGCAGGCGCAGCATCAGGCGACTCATCCCCCCCCAACCGAGCAGGCGGCGCAGCACCCGCAGGTTGACAGTATGCTCACTGTCACGGCCGGGAAGCAGGAAGGCCAGCTGCAGGCTGACCTGAGATCCGGCATCGCGCACCCAGCGCAACGGCCGGGCGGTCCCGGAAAAATCGGTCCACTTCTTCGCCGATGGCGCTGCCTCTCCCTGCCATGTACCAAGATACTTCCTGGCTGCCGCCACGACCCGCGGGTGATCGACGGGCCCGGCCACCGTCAGGACGGCATTTCGTGGCGTGTAATAGGTGGCGTGGTGCCGGCGCAGCTGACCCGGGGTGAGCCGCTCGATCGCCGGCCGGTTACCGACTGTCGGTTGTCCGAGAGGATGGTCGGGGAAGAGCAGGGCGGCGACGATGTTGTCCGAATTGATCTGCCGTCCGGACTCGTTGAGATCACCCATCGCCTCTTCAAGAATCACCCGCCGCTCCATTTCCATGTCCCTGAACAGAGGCCGCTGCAGCATCGAGCTGAACAGCCCGACGGCCTCGGCAAAATGGCTCGGATGGACGCGGGAATGGAAGCAGGTGGTCTCACTGTCGGTGGCGGCATTGGCCGAACCGCCGATGGCTTCGAAGGCGCGTTCCAGGGCTAGCCCAGAAGGGTAGTCCGCTGTGCCTTTGAAGAGCATGTGCTCGAGGAAGTGTGATACGCCCGCCTTGTGCGGGGTCTCGTGCCGACTGCCCACCCCGATGTAGATCAGCACTTCAGCACTGTGATGGTGCGGCATCGGCACGCTGATGATGCGCAGACCATTCTCGAGGGTGTCGCAGTAGTATTCAGTCATAAAGCCCGGGGCGTGAAGTGAGCTGCGCGCGGCGCGAAAGACTGAAATGTTTTTCTCACTTCGCAGCCCACACTTCGCGTTTCTTATTTGAGAAGCCTGGCCGCTTCCTTGGCGTGGTAGGTGATAATCAGGTCTGCTCCTGCGCGCTTCATGCCGACCAGGGTTTCCATCATGACCCGCTCGCCGTCGATCCAGTCCCTGGCGGCGGCCGCCTTGACCATCGAATACTCCCCCGAGACATTGTAGGCGACCAGCGGCAGGTTGTAACGTTCCTTGAGGTCGCGCAGGATATCGAGGTAGGCCAGCGCCGGTTTGACCATCAGGAAGTCGGCGCACTCCTGGATATCCAGTTCGGCCTCACGGAAGGCCTCGATGCGGTTGGCCGGGTCCATCTGGTAGCTGCGGCGATCGCCGAACTGGGGGGTCGATTCGGCGGCGTCGCGAAACGGTCCGTAGTAGGCGCTGGCATACTTGACGGCGTAACTCATGATCGGGATGTGCGTGAAACCGTTGGCATCGAGGATCTCGCGGATGGCCGCGACCCGGCCGTCCATCATGTCTGAGGGGGCGACGATGTCGGCGCCGGCGCGGGCATGGGAAAGCGCTTCCGCGGTGAGCAACTTGAGCGTCTCGTCGTTGTCGACGTCGCCGTCCCTGATCACCCCGCAGTGACCGTGATCGGTGTATTCGCACATGCAGACATCGGTGATCACCAGCAGTTTCGGAACCGCCGCCTTGATGGCGCGGATCGTCTCCTGGATAATGCCGCTGTCGGAGTAGGCGTCCTGGCCGAGGGCGTCCTTTGCTTCCGGAATGCCGAACAGGATCACCGCCGGGATGCCGAGTTCGTAGACTTCCCTGGCTTCGGAGACAATATGCTCGATCGACTGCTGGTAGATTCCGGGCATGGAGGCGATCTCTTTCTTGATGTCGGTACCGAAGGCCGAAAACATCGGATAGATGAGATCGTCAGTGCGCAGGAAGGTTTCGCGGACCATGCGGCGCAGGGTGTCGTTGCGGCGCAGGCGGCGGGCACGGTATTCGGGGAAGAACATGACAAACCTCCGGTTGGTCAGAGGCGCGTGGCGCGTGGCGCGTGGCGCGAATAATTGGTGCGGCAACCCTATGGGGTGTGATTATTCTTACAGCTTACAGCTTACAGCTTACAGCTTACAGCTTACAGCTT
>JAHEEU010000075.1:0-1580 GCA_024640545.1 Geobacteraceae bacterium | reverse complement strand
TCCTCAAGGGTCGAGCTCTCAGGCTCGACCACGACGGTGAAACCGAGTTTCCTGGCGGTCTCGCTGGTCAGGGGGCCGATCGAGGCGACTGGGACCTGCCTGGCCAGACGCAGGCTGTCGGCATCCAGCAGGTCAACGAAATTCTGCACCGTTGATGATGCCGTAAAGGTCAGCAGGTCGAGTCCCTCGGCAAGCGCGTCCTGCAACCTGCTGGCGGCATTGGCCGGCGCGGCGCTGGCATAGGCGACCGGAGTGACCACCTCGGCGCCTGCCGCGGTCAACTCGGCCGGAATCAGGTCGCGGGCCAGGGCCGCCTTCGGATAGAGCAGGCGCTTGCCGGCGACCCGGTCCCTGAGCAGCGCGACAACACCCTCGGCACGGAAGTCGTCCGGCACCAGATCGGCGGTGATCCCGTAGGACTCAAGGGCTGCGGCGCTCTTCGGGCCGACGGCCACCGTCTTAAGGCGGGCCAGCGCTTGATGATCATAGCCCAGGGTCCTCAGCCGGTCGAAAAAAGCCGTGACGGCGTTGACCGAGGTCAACAGCAGGTAATCGGTCTGGTCGAGCCGGGCAATCGCCTGGTCGAGTTCCGCAAAGGATTGCGGCGGCACGATCGCAATAGTCGGCACGACAACCGGCTCGGCGCCGAGCCGGGACAGGGCCTCGCTGAGTGCGGCGGCCTGTTCGGCGGCGCGGGTCACCAGGACACGGCGCCCTGCGAGAGGGGTCAGCTCAGACGTCCTCTTTGCCGACATTGAAAGTCTCGTGCTGGTAGACTTCGTTGAGTATCTTGCCTGCACCCTGGATGAGCAGGTCGTCGCCGAGGGAGGTGCCGATCTGCTCCGCTTTTACAACCGGTCCGGTTACGGTCTTCTTTAGACATCTGACGCCATCACAGTCGGAGACGAAGCCGGTCAGCGTCAACAGCTCGCCGGCGACGGTGCCATGGCAGGCGATCGGCACCTGGCAGCCGCCCTCGAGGCGCTTGAGGAAGGCGCGCTCGGCGCGCACCGCCCAGTCGGTCTCCGGGTGGTTGAAGAAGTCGATCAGCGCATTGGTCTCGTCGTCATCGATGCGGCTTTCGATGCCCAGGGCCCCCTGGCCTATGGCCGGGATCGATATGTCGACCGGCAGGTATTCGCCGATCTGGGCGGTAAAGCCGAGACGATGCATGCCGGCGGCGGCGAGGATCACGGCATCGAGGTGGTCTTCGGTGAGCTTGCGGATGCGTGTTTCGACGTTGCCCCGGATATCGACCATCTGCAGGTCGGGGCGCAGGTGCAACAACTGGGCTTTGCGGCGCAGGGCGCTGGTGCCTATGCGGGCGCCCTGGGGCAGGTCCCGCCAGGTTGCGACACCGGGGCGCAGGATGACGATGTCGCGGCAGTCCTCGCGCTCGGTGATGCAGCGCAGCGCCAAACCTTCGGGGAAGATGGTCGGCACGTCTTTCATCGAGTGAACGGCAATATCGATTTCGCCGCGCAGCATGGCTTCCTCGATCTCCTTGACGAACAATCCCTTGCCGCCGACCATCGCCAGGGGCACGTCGAGGATCTTGTCGCCCTGGGTCTTGATCTTGG
>JAHEEU010000234.1 GCA_024640545.1 Geobacteraceae bacterium | reverse complement strand
GGCGAAGGCTGGTGGAGGTGGCGGGAATCGAACCCGCGTCCGAAAATCTTTCACGTCAGGCGTCTACATGCTTAGTTCATGTTTTGCTTAACCCGTAAGAGCTCCCACGAACAGGATCTCTTGCGGGGGAGTCCGCTTAAGTTTCGCCTGAGCGCCACGGACACTCGCAAAGACTAGCCCACTAAATTAGCGTCCGCTGGCCCACATGGGCGATAAACCAGAAGACGTAGCAGCAATTAAGCTGCTAATGCGTAACGAACGTCAGTATCGGCGTTTGTATAAGTTGGGCTTTTTTACGGAGCCAGCCCACTCCGGCATGCAACCAGCGCTTCCAATCCCCGTCGAAACCTTGGCACCCCCTTAAATTCTGAAACGTGTGGCGCGAGGCGAGTGGCGCGAAAAGGATGATTCGCAGCCCGCACATCGCATCTATATAATCTCATATTTTTAACTAAATTTCAATCGGTTAAGCAAATTATCTCGAGTGATCTCTCACCGCGCGCGAGGCTTCGCGGTCGGCCTGCTTCTGCTTGAGCGTCTCGCGCTTGTCGTAGAGCTTCTTGCCGCGGCACAGGCCGATCTCGAGCTTGGCGCGGCTGTCCTTGAAGTAGAGCCTGGTCGGCACCAGGGCGAAGCCCCGCTCATCGACCTTCTTGGTCAGCTTGTCGATCTCGATGCGGTTGAGCAGCAGCTTGCGCACCCGCAGCGGGTCGTGGTTCTCGCGGTTGCCCTGCTCGTAGGGGCTGATGTTCATGTTCTCGACGAACACCTCGCCGTTGCGGATGCGGCAGTAGGCCTCCTTGAGACTCACCTGCCCCATGCGCACCGATTTCACCTCGGTGCCCTGCAGGCAGAGGCCGGCCTCGAAGACTTCGTCGACGAAGTACTCGTGGTAGGCCTTTTTATTGTTGGCGATGACTTTTATGCCCATTAAGTTCAGTTGTCAGTTTTCAGTTGTTAGTTAGCGATTATCAATTATCAGTTGTCAGCTTTAAGCTTTGAGTTATAAGCTTTAAGGAATAACCTTTAACGTACTGATTTACTGTTGCTTTATTTATTTTGGCTCCAGCTTGCGGACTTCTTCCTTCATTCCTGACACCAGGGACAGGCACCTGCGGAGCCAGTCCCTTACCTTACAGCTTACAGCTTAAAGCTCTCTTCCCACCCTCAAACATCCTCCTTCATTATCTCGACGATTTTCGGCATGTAGTTTTCCTTTTCCAGGACGCTGCTGCCGACGCGCAGGAGGACGAAGCTGCCGATCATGAAAAACACCCCGAAAATCGCGGAGAGCAGGTTCGGGTCGAGACCGGTGTCGATCCGCTCGCCGACCAGCTTGCCGGCGCCGGCGCCGATCACCAGGGCGATCAGGGGCGCGATGTAGAGCAGAAAGGAGGACTGCAAAAACGACTTGGTGGTGGTCGCAATGAGCACCTGGTCGCCGACCGCGGCGCCCAGGGTGTTCTGCACCTCGACCATGCGGACATGGCCGCCCTCGCCGATCGTGCAGCTGCCGCTGGTCGCACAGTGCTCGCAGAGGCTGCTCTTCTTGCACAACACCACGGCGGTGTGCTTGCCCTTCAGTTCAATGACGGTGCCGAATTCTTCGATCATGCGTCTCAATCTCATAGCTGCTGTCCGGTCCTCAGGACTTGTTGGTTGGTTCAGTTGTGCCCTGGTCGCATTCTAACACATTCCTGGCGACGGTAGCGCGTTTCGCCTTGCGCACCGGCGGCGTGACCATGCCGCCGCTGATGATCAGCTTGAAAGCTTCTTCGACGGTCATGGACAACTCGATCATCTCGTCGTGAGGGACGAGAATATAGAAGCCCGAGGTGGGGTTCGGCGTGGTCGGCACGAAGACGTTGACCAGCTTCTTGGTCGTCACCTCCTGGACCTCGCCTTCGGACACACCGGTCACAAACGCCACCGCCCAGATCTCTCTGCGCGGGTACTCGATCAGGACCACCTTGCGAAAGGCGCCGCGGTCCCGCTTGAGGACCGTATCGGAGACCTGCTTGAAGAGCGTGTAAATGCCCTTGACCAGGGGGATGCGGTCGACAATCCGTTCGTAAAAGTTTACCAGCGAACGGCCGAAGATATTGGCGGCGAGCACGCCGACCAGCAGGATCAGCAGCAGGGTCGCCAGCAGGCCGATCCCCGGCACAGGCAGGCCGTAGAGCACTTCGGGGCGCAGCGCTTCCGGCAGGATCGAGGTCAGCAGGCTGTCCATGAAATGGACCAGCCAGCGAATCACCAGGACCGTCAAGGAGACCGGCACGACCACCAGCAGGCCGGTCAGGAAATAACTCTTCAGCCGGCGGCGAAACAGCCGGTTGAACGCGGAAATGCGGCTCATAATCCCTCGATGTAAATGGCGGCCAACGATCTCGTATTATAGGGGCAGGTCAGCATTCCGGCAAGACGTTCCGCGCCGCCAGGTAAAGATGGGTCACCCGGGCGTTGCGGCCGGACGCGCAGAGGGCCTCTTCGAGCTCCTCCAGGGCGGGCAACTCCGGCAGGGTGACCACCTGGAAGGAGGCCTCGCGGCCCGGGCTGAGCTGGCCGAGGCGGGCCTGCTGGCCGAGGGCCCGGGCGCCGCCGCGGGTCGCCATCTCCAGCCAGTCCCGTGGCGCGGCCTGGCCCGGGTAGCACTCCCTGGCAAAGGCGATCTCGTCCCAGATCGACAGGCTTGGCGCGCTGGCCAGGCTGTCGGTGCCAAGGGCCAGCGGGACGCCGGCGGCGAGGTAGGCGGCGACCGGGGCCCGGCCCACGTTGAGGGTCATGTTGGAGCGCGGGCAGAGGACCAGGCTGCAGCCGCAGGCCTTGATTCGCTCGACGTCCGCACCGTCAACCTGGACGCCATGCACCGCCAGGTCGCCGGGGCCCAGCCTGCCCGGGCGGCAGATCTCGCGCACCGGGCTGCAGCCCGGCGCCGGGTCGGCCGCCGGGTCCCAACGGGCCGCGGCATAGAGGCGCTCGGCGATGGCGCCGGTGCCGTTCTCCAGGAAACGGCTTTCATCGGCCGATTCGGCGAGGTGGATGGAGCACTGCAAGGCATGGCGCCCGGCAAAGGCAAACACCTGGTCGGTTGCCGACGAAGACAGGGTATAGGGCGCGTGGGGGGCGAGGCCCCAGGCGAGTTCGCCCGCCGGAAGGCTCTCGAGGAGCGCTTCGATGGCCGCCAGGCGGTCGGCGACCAGCTCCGGGTCGCGGCCGAGGACTTCGGCAAAGACCCGGCCCCGCAACGGCGACGGCCGGTACACCGGCAGGGCCTCCAGCGAGGTCAGGATGTCGCCGACGGCGCCGGTCCCGGCGGCCAGCGAGTCGCGCAGGCCGGCGGCCAGGGAATCGCGCAGCTGCGCCGCGCTGATGCTGCGCCTGACCCTGACCAGGCGCAAAATCCAGGCGACAAAATCGCCGGGTTGGTCGGCTTCCCCGGCGGCTGCGGCCCAGCGCGGAAAGTCGCTGAGTTCGAGGTGCGTGTGGGCGTTGACCAGCGGCGGCAGCAGGACGGCGTCGCCGAAATCGACAACCACGGTGCCGGGGTGGGCGGCGGCCAGGGCGCGGCCGGTACCGACCGCCTGGACCTGCCCGGCCTTGACCAGCAGGG
>JAHEEU010000233.1 GCA_024640545.1 Geobacteraceae bacterium | reverse complement strand
TGATGCTCGGTATCACCAAGGCATCGCTGTCGACAGAATCCTTCATCTCGGCGGCCTCCTTCCAGGAGACCACCAAGGTGCTCACCCAGGCGGCCATTGAAGGCAAGGTCGATTGCCTGCGTGGACTCAAGGAGAATGTCATCATGGGCCGCCTGATCCCGGCCGGCACCGGCGTATCCAAGTACCGCAGTGCAACCCTCCTCATCGAGGACCCGGAAGAGAGGCTGCCGGAGCCTGAAGAAATCGACGAGGATGCGGATAATTACGACGATGAATTGGTCGAAATGCTGGTGGCCTCACCGGTGGATGAAGTGGAAGATACTGATTTGGAATAGTTTTTTGGATCAGCAGTAAAAAGTTGTCAGTTATTTTAAAAGTTCTTGACAGGGGAGACTCGCTTTGATAGATTCTGCGAGTTTTCCCCTGCGGGAAAATCCGTTCTTTTAACGTCATGAATACGCAAAATCGGGAGTGATTCGATGCCGACGATCAACCAGTTGATCCGTATGGGTCGTGAAAACAAGCAAGACAAGTCGACAGCACCTGCGCTGAGGGGCAACCCACAAAAGCGCGGTGTTTGCACCCGCGTGTACACCACGACCCCGAAAAAGCCTAACTCGGCGCTTCGCAAGGTCGCTCGTGTCCGTCTAACCAACGGGATGGTGGTGACCTCGTATATCCCGGGTGTCGGCCATAACCTTCAGGAGCACTCTGTGGTTCTGGTCCGCGGTGGTCGAGTGAAAGACCTTCCGGGCGTTCGTTATACGATCGTTCGCGGGGCTCTAGACCTGGCGGGGGTTAAAGACCGTAAGCAGTCGCGTTCCAGATACGGTGCCAAGCGGCCCAAGTAATTGAGAGGTACGAAGAGGACGTCATGCCGAGAAGAAGAGAAGTAGCCAAGCGGGTTATCCTGCCTGATCCCAAATACCACGATCGACTGGTGGCCAAGTTCATCAACGGTCTGATGCTTGATGGCAAGAAGAGCACTGCCGAGCAGATTGTCTACGGTGCCTTTGATCTGATCAAGGCGCGCACTAACGATGAGCCGGTCGAGGTCTTCAAGAAGGCCATTGAAAACGTGCGTCCCTCGGTCGAGGTCAAGTCCCGTCGTGTCGGGGGCTCTACCTACCAGGTCCCGGTAGAAGTTCGTTCCGAGCGCCGCAACGCCCTGGCGATCCGCTGGATCGTGGGCTATGCACGCGGCCGTGGTGAAAAAACCATGCAGGAGCGTCTTGCTGCTGAGTTTATGGATGCTGCCGGCAGTCGCGGCTCCGCTGTCAAGAAGCGTGAAGATACGCACCGCATGGCCGAAGCTAACAAAGCCTTCGCGCATTATCGCTGGTAAGGCACGGAGGACGAACTGCAGTGGCTCGCAAAGTAGCACTTGAAAAGACCCGTAATATCGGTATCATGGCGCACATTGACGCCGGTAAAACCACGACCACCGAGCGTATTCTTTATTACACTGGCGTTTCCCACAAGATCGGTGAAGTTCATGACGGCGCAGCCACCATGGACTGGATGGAGCAGGAGCAGGAGCGTGGTATTACCATCACGTCCGCTGCGACCACCTGCTTCTGGCATGATCACCGCATCAACATTATCGATACTCCCGGTCACGTAGACTTCACCATCGAAGTCGAGCGCTCGCTGCGCGTTCTTGACGGTGCTGTCGCGGTCTTCTGTTCCGTCGGCGGTGTTGAGCCGCAGTCGGAAACCGTCTGGCGTCAGGCCGACAAGTACGGCGTTCCCCGTATCGCTTTCATTAACAAGATGGATCGTGTCGGCGCCGACTTCAATCGCGGCCTCAAGATGATGCGCGATCGTCTCGGCGCAAACCCGGTGCCTGTCCAGCTGCCGATCGGCCAGGAAGACCTGTTTCGTGGGGTTATCGACCTCGTCCAGATGAAAGCGATTATCTGGGACAATGAGTCGCTCGGCGCGCAATACGAAATGATGGACATCCCTGCGGAACTGCTGGCTGAAGCCGAAGCGGCCCGTGAAGCGATGATCGAGGAGATCAGCTCCGCTGACGAAGAGCTGATGGACAAGTATCTCGGTGGTGTGGAACTGAGCATCGATGAGATCAAGGGCGGAATCCGGCGGGCAACCAGCACGCTGCAGATCAACCCGGTCCTGTGTGGGTCCGCGTTCAAGAACAAGGGTGTCCAGACCCTGCTGGACGCCGTTATCGACTACATGCCTTCCCCGCTGGATGTGCCTGCCATCAAGGGGGTTCATCCCGATACCAAAGAAGAGTTGACCCGTCCTGCCGACGACAAGGGCCCGTTCTCTGCGTTGGCGTTCAAAGTCATGACCGACCCCTTCGTCGGTCAATTAACCTTCTTCCGGGTCTACTCGGGGTTTGCCGAGTCGGGCGCTCATGTCCTGAATTCCACCAAGGGCAAGAAGGAGCGTTTCGGCCGCCTTTTGAAGATGCATGCCAACAAGCGTGAAGAGATCAAGCTTGTTTACTCGGGCGATATTGCGGCGGCTGTGGGTCTGAAACACACGACAACCGGCGATACCCTGTGCGACGACAAGGATGTCTGCCTGCTCGAGGCGATGGAGTTCCCGGAACCGGTCATTCATATCGCCATCGAGCCGAAGACCAAGAGCGATCAGCAGAGTATGGGCCTGGCGCTCGGTAAACTGGTGCAGGAGGATCCCTCCCTGCGCGTGCGGACCGACGAAGAGACCGGCCAGGTGATTATCTCCGGTATGGGTGAGCTGCACCTGGAGATTATCGTTGATCGCATGAAGCGCGAGTTCAAGGTCGAGGCCAATATCGGCGCCCCGCAGGTTGCCTATCGCGAAACGGTCACCAAGTCCGTTGAAGTCCAGGGCAAATTTGTCCGCCAGTCCGGTGGCCGTGGTCAATACGGCGACTGCTGGCTGCGCATCGAGCCTCTCGAGCCGGGCAGCGGCTTTGAGTATGTCGATGCGATCAAGGGTGGCGTTATCCCCCGTGAGTACATCCCGGCGGTCGGCGCTGGCGCCGAACAGGCTGCAAAAAACGGCATCCTGGCCGGTTTCCCGCTGGTCGATATCCGGGTCACCTGCTTCGACGGTTCCTACCACGACGTCGACTCATCGGAAATGGCCTTCAAGATCGCCGGTTCGATGGGTTTGAAAGAAGGGGCCGCCAAGGCCAAGCCGGTTCTGCTCGAGCCGATCATG
Source organism: Geobacteraceae bacterium (assembly GCA_024640545.1). Classification (GTDB taxonomy): domain Bacteria; phylum Desulfobacterota; class Desulfuromonadia; order Desulfuromonadales; family BM103; genus JAHEDT01. Next base: position 433 of record JAHEEU010000233.1, on the reverse strand, counting down.
GCTGTGGAAGTTGTTCTGCCCGAGGAGTACCTCGGTGAGGTCATGGGCGATTTGAACAGCCGGCGTGGGCGCGTCTCCGGCATGGAAGCGCGCGGCGGTGCCCAGGTGGTCAGTGCCCATGTGCCCCTGTCCTGCATGTTCGGTTATGCGACCGACCTGCGCAGTTCGACCCAGGGCCGTGCGACCTACACCATGACGTTTGATCATTACGATCAGGTTCCCAAGGCGATTGCTGAAGAAATTGTCAGCAAGACCAAGGGTTGATTGACTCAATTAATAGCAAAGCGAATATAAGGAGACACGACCATGGCCAAAGCCAAGTTTGAACGGACTAAGCCCCATGTCAACATCGGGACGATCGGTCACGTTGACCACGGCAAGACGACCCTGACGGCCGCGATCACGAAAGTGCTGTCGACCACAGGCGGCGCAG
>JAHEEU010000003.1 GCA_024640545.1 Geobacteraceae bacterium | reverse complement strand
AAGAAGCCGGCGATCAGGCGCAGGTAACGGTTGACGGTCATGACTGGAATCTCCTTGCATGGGTTTCCGGGTCGCGGCCGTAGATCAGCCAGTAGACCACGGGGATGACGATCAGGGTGAACGCGGTGGAGGCGAAGACGCCGAAGATGATCGACCAGGCCAGTCCGGAGAAGATCGGGTCGAGGGTGATGACCCAGTTGCCGAGCAGGGCGGCTCCGGCAGTCAGCAGGATCGGCCGCAGGCGGACGGCGCCGCTTTCCACCAGCGCTTCACGCAGCGGCACGCCGCGCTTGAGGGCATGGTGGATGAAGTCGATCAGGATGATCGAGTTGCGCACCACGATGCCGGCCAGGGCGATCATGCCGATCATCGCGGTCGCCGTGAAGAAGACCGGCGTCTGGTAGCCGCCCACCGGGTGGTCGAGCAGCAGGTTGAGCAGCCAGAAGCCGGGCATGATGCCGATCATGGTCAAAGGTATGGCACCCATGATGATCAGCGGCATGGCGTAGGAACCGGTTTCCAGGATCAGCAGGATGTAAATCAGCACCAGGGCGGCGCCGAATGCCAGCCCCAGGTCGCGGAAGACGTCGAGGGTGATCTTCCACTCGCCTTCGCCGCTCCAGACCACCCGGGTCCCCTCCGGCAGGGGATGGTCGTCGAAATGGCCGCCGATGTTCAGGATCGCGTTGACCGGGCTGCGCCCGGCCATCTCGCCGAACACGTAGACCACCCGCTCGAGGTTCTTGTGGTAGATGGTCGGCTCCAGCGTTTCCGCCTGGAACACGCCCAGTTCGCCGAGCGGCACCAGGTTGCCGTCGGTGCCGCGCACCTGCAGGCTGTTCAGTGCTTCCAGCGAGGAGCGAGCGGCCCGGTCCATGCGCAGCTCGATGTGCAGGGGGTTGCGTTCGGTCGGCACGTGCAGCGTCCCCACCTGCTCGCCGCTCAAGGCCAGGCGCAGGGTCCGGGCAATCTCGGCGTCCGTGACCCCGGCCAGGGCCGCCTTGCTGCGGTCGGGCACGAAGCGATAGCGGGGCTGCGGGTACTCTACCGTGTCGTCCACGTCGACCACCTTGTCTTCGGCGGCCATGCGCGCGGCAATCAACCCGGCGGCATCCACCTGCCGGCTGTAAGGGGTGCCGGGATCGCCGTAGACTTCGCCGACCAGGGTGGCGATGACCGGCGGACCGGGGGGGACTTCGACGATCTTCAGGCGGGCCCCGTGCGCTTCGGCGATCCGGGTCAGATCGTTGCGCAGGCGCAGGGTGATGTCATGGCTCTGCTGGGAGCGCGCTCCCTTGCCGACCAGGTTGATGCGCAGGTCTGCCAGGTTGGGCGCCTGGCGCAGGTAGTAGTGGCGGACCATGCCGTTGAAGTCCATGGCGCTGGCGGTGCCGACGTAGGAGGACACGTCCGTGACCTCGTTGACCGTCACCAGGTAGTCCTCGAGGGCCCGTACCGTACGGTCGGTCTCCTCCAGCGTGCGGCCCTCGTCAAGATCGACCACCAGCTGGAACTCGTTCTTGTTGTCGAAGGGAAGCATCTTCATCGGCACCAGACCGAGGGCGGGGAGCGCCATCGAGGCGAAGAGCAGGACGATCACCGTGCCGACCAGCAGCCAGGCTTTGCCGCGGCTGGCCAGAAAGGGGTCGAGCAGCTTTCGGTAGACCCGGTAGGTGCGGCTCTCCTCGAGGACGAACTCGCCGTGATCGCCTTTGCCGTACTCCCCTTTCAGGACGTGGTAGCTCATCCAGGGGGTGATGGTGAAGGCGACCAGCAGCGACATGAGCATGGTCAGCGGCAGGTTGATCGCCATCGGCCGCATGTAGGGCCCCATCATGCCGGTGATGAAGAGCATCGGCAAAAACGACAGGATGACCGCCAGGGTGGCCAGGATCACCGGCGGCCGCACCTCGTCGATCGCAGTCAGCACCGCATCGCGCGGCGGCTCCTTCTTCATTTTGAAATGGCGGTAGATGTTCTCCACGTCGACGATCGGGTCGTCGACCAGCAGGCCCAGGGCCAGCACCAGGGCGAACAGGGTCACCCGGTTGATGGTATAGCCGAACCAGAAGTTCACCAGCAGGGTCAGGGAGTAGATGATCGGGATCGAGACGGCCACCACCAGCGCCTCGCGCCAGCCGAGGGCGAACAGCACCAGGGCCAGCACGGTCACCACGGCGATGGTCAGGTGCATCATCAGCTCGTTGACCTTGTGGTTGGCGGTCTCGCCGTAGTTGCGCGTCACCCGGACCTGGATCTCCGGCGGGATGACCACTCCCTTGAGGCTGTCGACCGCGGTGATGACATCTTCGGCCACCACCACAGCATTGGTGCCCTTCTGCTTGGCGACGGCGATATGCACCGCGTTGTAGCCATCAGCCGCCGCTTCGCTGACGCCGGCGGCCGGGCCGAAGCGCATGCGCGTATAACTGGTGGTCTCGGCGGCGGAGTCTTCGATTTTGGCGATATCGCGCAGGAAGACCGGACGGTCGCCGTGGACGCCGACCACTAGGTCGGCGACCTCATCGGCGTTGCTGAAGAAGCTTCCACCCCGGACGAGCAGTTCGGCATTGTTCTGCTGAAAGCTCCCCGCGGGGAGCTCGAGATTGGCTCCGGCCAGGGCCTGGTGGACGCTCAACAGGTCGAGGTGGCGGGCTGCGGCTGCCGCCGGATCGAAGGCCACCCGCAGCATGCGCGGCCGGCCGCCGATCATCGTCGTCACCGAGGTGTTCTTGACCGCCTGCAGCCGGTCGACGACTTCTTCGGCAACCCGGCGCAGCTCGTGGTCGGAGGCCTGGTCGGAAAAGAGGGTCAGGTTGACGATCGGCACGTCGTCGACTTCCACCGGCTTGATGACCCAGCCGTCTACCCCGGGGGGGACGATGTCGGTGTGCGTGGAAATCTTGTTGTGCAGCTTGACCAGAGACTGGATGCGGTCCTCGCCGACATAGAAGCGGGCGGTGACGATCGCCAGGTCGGGGCGGGACATGGAATAGACGTACTCGACGCCGTCGACCTGCCAGAGCAGCTTCTCCAGGCGGGTGGCGACCTGCTTCTCCACTTCGGCAGCGCTGGCGCCCGGCATATGCACGTAGACGTCGGCCAGCGGCACGACGATCTGCGGTTCTTCTTCGCGGGGGGTCAGGGCCAGGGCGACAACCCCCGCGATCACCGAGAGGATGATCAGGATGGTCGACAGGTTGCCTTCGAGGAAACGGGCGACGATTCGGGATGGCAGCGAGTGCTTCTGACTGCTCATCAGTTGCGCTCCAGGCGTGCCCCGTGACGGGCCCTGGCCGAATCCCCGGTGACGATCTCTTCACCGGCCTCAAGCCCCGAGAGAATTTCAACCTGGTCGCCGTGCACGGTTCCGGTCCGCACCAGGCGGTAATGCAGGATGTCGCTCTCGACCACGTAGACCCCGGTCAACTGACCGCGGGTGACGACCGCCGGCATGGGGATCATGAGGGTCGTCATGCCGGTGTCTTCGGGCATGAGCACCCGGGCGAACAGCCCGTTTTTCAGGGTGGGATCTTCGGGCAGGGCGAGCCACGCCGTGATGGTGCGCGAGCCGGGGTCGGCGCTCGGCAGCAGTTCCGAGAGGGTTCCGGTCAACTCCTTGTTCAGGGTCGGGAGCGCGACCCGGAAACGGTCGCCGAGCTTATGGCGGGTGGCTAGGCTTTCGGGAAGCGCGACCCGGACCAGCAGTGGCCCGCTGCGGTCAAGCTGCAGCAGGGGCGAGCCCGGCAGCACGGTGCTGCCGGCGTCGACCACGATTTCGGCGACCGTGGCGGCGTAGGGAGCCCTGATCCTGGCCTGCTCGGCCAGGGTCCGGGCGCTGTCGCGCTGGGCCCGGCTGGCCGCCAGGGCGGCTTTGGCCGCACCGAGCCGCTCTGCGGCGGCATCGCGCTCGGCCTCGACCTGGTCGAACTCATGGGGGGTGACCGCACGGGCGTCGCGCAGCTTGACGAAGCGCGCATAAGTCGCTGCGGCCAGCTTGTGATTGGTTTCGGCTTCCGCCAGGCGTCGTTCGGCGGCCGTTGCTGCGGATGCGGCGGATTGCAGCTCGCTGCTTGCCGTTTCGCCGCTCAGGGTCAGCAGGGTGTCGCCTGACTTGACGACCTGCCCCTTGCTCACCAAGATCTGGTCTACCTGACCGGGAATCCTGGCCGTCAGCAGTCCGCGGTCGGTGCTCTCGAGGGTCCCCGGCAGAGCATAGCGCGCCGGCACGGCAACCGGCTCGACCACCGTGGTGGTCAGCCCGCTCACCGTCGCAGGCTGATCGGTCGTCTGCCCCGGTTCGATGCGCTCTCCGCAGCCAGTCATGGTCAGCAGGGCGGTCAGTGTGAGAAGCAGTCGAATCATGGACGGGCCTCGCTTTCGGGGAGCAGGGCCTGCAACAGGGTGCCCTGCTCATAGTAAATATTCGCGCGCGCTGCGATCAGGCCGGTTTCGGCCGCAGCCAGTTCACTGCGTACCCGGGCCAGTTCGGTCTGCACGGCGAGCAGGTCCGACATCGTGGCCAGGCCGGCGGCGTAGCGCTGGGCGACGAGCTCGCGGCTGGCCTCGGCGGCGGCCAGAGAGCTTTGCGCCAACTCCAGCTGGGCCACGGCTTCATCTGCCAGTTGAACGGCCTCGGCGACGGCGAGCCGGGCCTGGCGATCCTGTTCGCGCTGCCGGTGCTCGAGGGCGAGTTGTCGGGCGCGGGCGCCGGCCAGGGCGCTGGAGCGTTCACCGGCATCGAAGATCAACCACTCCAGGCCGGCGCTGACGCTCCAGGCGTCGGCTTCGTCGGAGAAGCTCAGGTCGTTCTCGTTCCAGAAGTAGGACGCCTGCAGCCCGATGCGCGGCAGGTAGGTGGCCTTCTGTTGTTGGGCCGCAAGTTCGGCCCCGGCGACGGTCTTGGCCATGGCGGCAAGATCACCACGCTGCATGACGGCCACAGCATCGGGACTAGGAATGAGGTCGTTTGGTGCCGCTGCGGCGATATCGACCAGCCCGCCGGCCCGGCCGATCGTCAGAGCCAGACGGCGCTGCGCGCTTTGCACGCTGTTGCGTGCGGCCAGCAGCTGCCTGCGGCCGTCGTTGCGCAGGACCTCGCTGCGCAGGGTGTCGGCATGCAGCCCCGTCCCGGCCATCTCGCGTTCACGGGCCATGGACAGCAACTCTTCGGCTTCGGCCAGCGACTGCTCGGCCCACCCTTGCCGGGCGTGGCCCTGCTGCACGGCTAGGTAGGCCACCAGGGTTGCCAGCACCGCCTCCTCGCGGTGCCGGCCGTGCAGGGCGCTGGTCGCATCCCGGTCGAGTGCCGCACGCTCCCGGTCAAACTTGAGGTCTGGATCAAAGAGTGGCTGACTGATGGTCAGGCGGGTTTCGAAGTTGCTGCGTGCCGGCGGATCGTTGTATGCGTCGGCATCCTGACTCAACTCAAAACGCTTCTGGTTCAGGTTGGCAAAGAGGCTGCCGGCCGGTTCATTGGTGCGCACGAAGCGTTCGCTCAGGCTCAGGCGAGGCAGGTATCGGCTCGTCTGCGCCTTTGCGGCGGCCTCCGCGGCGGCCACCTCGGCAGCGCTGGCCTGCAGCATGGGGCGCTCGCTCAGGGTCGCGGCCAGGGCCTCGGTAAGAGTCACCTGCTCAACGGCCCGGGCCGGGGTCGTTGAGCCGAGCAGCATCAGGGCCATTATCAGATAACGAAGAGGTCTCATCATGTTAAATAATATAGATATATAGATGATTAAATACAAGCCTAATTTCTGGTTTCTTCAAGGTCTTTAACATTTAACATATTCTGGCCAAAAGTTAAGGCCCTCCAAGCAAATAGTGGCCACGGGCGGTCTGCGGACATTCGTCTCGGAAAAGGGTTGCAAATAAAACGCTGTTTGTCTAAAATGCAAATTCTCCAATATGCTGCAAACTGGGAATTCACCCGCGATTATGGACTTTTAATCTAAAAAAGGAGTGGTAACAATGAGAAGATCTGTTCTGTTGTTTCTGGTTGTTTGTGTGGCCCTGGCCGCCACGGTTGGCCTGAGTTTCGCGGCAGAGGAGAAAAAAGACCCTCTCGCGGCCTGGAAAGCGAATTTCGACCCGAGCGGCGCCGAGTACACCTACATCCTGTCGAATATCTCCCACCCAGTCATCGAAGGTGTCGGTTTCGGCTACCGCCTGCGTGACCGCGTCTGGGCAGATTCGAAAGGCCGTCTCTATGTCGACTTCCGCCCCCTCGCCCAGCTGGGCGGTGAAAAGGACGTCATCAACAAGCTCAAGCTCGGCGCCGTCCACGGCATGCTGAGCTCCTCGGTGGCGGCGGCCAACGTGGCCGACACCCTCGGGATCGTCAACCTGCCGTACGTCGTTGATACCTTCGACAAGCTCGACAAGTTTCGCAACACCACGGAACTGTGGAAGCCTTTTGCCGACAGCGCCCTGCCCAGCGGGATCATGACGGTCGATGTCACCGGTTACGGCCCCTACGGCTGGGCCACCACGACCCCGGTCAAAAATCTCGAAGATGCCAAGACCGTCAACTTCCGCATCGCCGAGGCGCCTGTCAATGCCGATTTCTACAAGGCCTGGGGCCTCAAGTTCACCATCATGCCCTGGCCGGACGTCCCCCAGGCTCTGCAGACCGGCGTGATCAGCGGCCTCGACCACACGGCAATCGTCTGCAACATCACCAAGAAATTCACCATCGCCAAGAACTTCACCGAACTCGACTACGCCCAGGGGCTCTTCATCCACCTGATGAACAAGAAATGGTACGACAAGCTGCCCGCCGACCTGCAGAAGATCCTGATCACGGCGATCGTCGAAGAGAGCGCCAAGACCCGTGAACTGACCCGCAAGCAACATGACGATCAGGTCGCCAAGGCCAAGGAGGCCGGCGTCGCCTTCTTCAAGCTGTCGGCAGCTGATCAGCAGAAATTGGTCGACGAGGCCGCACCGGTTTACCAGGCCTGGGGCGAAAAGATCGGCCTGGATTACTTTAAAAAGGTCCAGGCTGCTCTCAAATAATTGATTCCTTAGGCGAAACCCGTTATGCTTTGCGACCGGGGAGAGAAACTCTCCCCGGTCGTTTTTTTGCCGTGCCGCCGCAAACGTCGAAGGATCCAGCGCCTCTGAACAACCACAGGCTCCGATGAAAAAGCTGATTTACTACATTCACCGCATCTTCTCCTTTGTCGAAGACTGGAGCCTTTTCGTCACGGTCATGGTCGCCCTGGCCGTGGCCATTGCCAATGTCGCTCTGCGCAAGTTGACCAGTGACGTCAACCTCTACTGGTCCGACGAAGTGGTGCGCAAGACGATCTTTTTCACCACTTACGTCGGCTGCATCGCGGCGATCCGCAATCGCTCCCTGATCCGCATCGATGCCCTGCCGCAGCTCTTCCCGATCATCAAGAAGCCACTGACGCTGCTCAGCCACCTGGGAGTGCTGGTGTTTGCCGGCATCATGGTCAAGCTCGGCTACCAGCTGACTGCGCTGGTCTACCAGGACCAGTATGCCAAAACCGCCTCATTGCAGATTCCGGAGTGGTATTTTTATGCCGTTCTGCCGGTCATGGGCGCCATGATGTTCATCCGCACCCTAATCGTCATGGTGGAGGACTGGTCCGGCATCACCCTGACCGATCCTCCGGCTAAAGACGAGGTGCCCTGACCATGGACACCAACTACCTGATAATCGTCGCTTTGCTGGTCGGCTGCCTGGCCTCGACCATCCCGGTCTTCATGGCCCTGTTCTTCACCGGCCTGGTGGGCCTGGTGTGGATTGCCGGCATCGACGCACAGATCTGCATGGAAGTGCTCTACCGCAGCATGGACAAGTTCGCCCTGATCGTTGTCCTGTTCTTCGTTCTCTGCGGTAATATCATGACCACCGGCAGCATCGTCGCGAAGCTGATCAAGACCGCCAATGCCCTGGTCGGCTTCCTCCCCGGCGGGCTGGCGATAGCCGGTGTGCTGGCCTGCGGTTTCTTCGGGGCCATTTCCGGGTCGACGGTGGCCACGGTGGTCGCCATCGGCGGTTTCATGATCCCGGCCCTGCTCAAGGAGCAGTACGACGAGCAGTTTTCCGTCGGCATCATGACGACCGCACCGATCCTCGGCATCATCATCCCGCCGTCGATTTCCATGATCCTCTATGCCATGGTCAGCAACGACCCCCTCGAGGCGCTCTTTTTGACCGGCTTCGTCCCCGGCCTGCTGATCATCATCTTCATGTCCCTGTACGCCTATTTCTTCTGCAAACGCCTGGGCACCAAAACCATGCAACGGCCGAGCCTGGGCGAATTGTTGTCCACCCTGCGCGAAAGCTTCTGGGCCCTGATGCTGCCGGTGCTGATCTTCGGCGGCATCTACTCCGGCTACTTCACGGCCAACGAAGCGGCGGTGGTCGCCTGCTTTTACGCGTTCGTCGTAGAAATCTGCATTCACCGCGACCTCAAGCTGCGGGATGTCAAGGAGGTCGTCGTCTCCTCGGCCATCACCTCGGCCACGCTGCTGGTCATTGTCGCCGGCGCCTCGGTCTTCGGCGAATACCTGACCTTTGAACAGATCCCCGGCCAGATTGCCAATGCGGTGGTCGACAACATCCGGACCCCCTGGGTTTTCCTGCTGGCGGTGAACATCCTGTTGTTGATCATCGGCATGTTCATGGACATCATTTCCGCCACCCTGATCCTGACGCCGATCTTCCTCCCCCTGTTAAGCCGCTTCGGCATCGACACCATGCATTTCGGGCTGCTCATGACCCTCAACCTGGGGATCGGCTACTGTACGCCGCCCCTTGGGGTCAGCCTGTATATCTCGGGAGCCGTGGCCGATCGGGACCTGATCTACGTTTCCAAAGCGGTCATACCCTTTCTGCTGATCCAGGTCGCGATCCTCCTGTTGCTGACGTTCTGGCCCGACCTGGTGCTGTTCCTGCCGAGATGGGTCTACCCGTCACCGTGATCGCCAAACGGTCCTGCATGGGACATAGTCGCACTTTGCATTGGTTCTGATGGAGGTTGCTATGGCAACGAAAACCCTGGTTCCAGTTGATGGCTCGATTACGGCAGAACGCACCCTCGATAAAATCATCGCTCAAAAAAAACGTTTTCCGCATGCGCTGACTCTGCTGCACGTGGTCGATCTCGATAAGCTCGCCTATCGCATGATCCCGGATTTTCAACTCAAGATGATCCGCGAGAATGCCCGGCAGGCCGGGCAGCAGCTCCTCGACGGCAAGGCCGCGCTGCTCGCGCAGGCCGGCTTCAGCGTCGAGTCCCGCCTGGAATTCGGCGTGCCGCGCCAGATCATCTGTCGGGTGGCCAACGGCGACGGGTTTGATCTGGTGATCCTTGGCCGGCGTGAGAGCACCGGTGAGATCAGGGACGTGCTGTTCGGCTCGGTGGCCAACTATGTCCTGCACAACGTTGCCTGTTCGGTCCTGCTCTTCTGACCGACCAGAGAAACACGAGAAGGCCTATGAACTTTTCTCCTGACGATTTGAAACTGCTCGGTGAACGATGCATCGAGCCTCACGCTGCCGCTCATCAGCTGGCCCAGCTGCGCAGCGGGCAGGCCGCGCTCAGGCTGGAGCGGCCCTGTACTCCCGGAGACGGCATCGTGCAGCTTCAGCATGACGATCAAGCTGACCTGAACAAGGCCTTTGCGGCCGCTGTTGAGGCAAGCAGGCTGCAGCGTTTCATCCCTGCTTCGGGAGCGGCCTCGCGCATGTTCAGCCCGCTCCAGGTCGACGCCACGGTCCTGGCCGCCTGTCGCAGCGTCTCCCCCGCACTCCAGCCTGGTGCGGCGGAACGCGAACTGCGCCACTTCTTCGACGAGCTGGAGTCCTTCGCCTTTTACCCCGACCTGGTGAATGCCATGGCCGATGCAGGGCACGACCTGCAGCGGACGCTTGCCGGTCGCGACCTGGGGCTGATCATCCGCTACCTGCTCGAACCCTGCGGCCTCGGCTATGCCTGCCTGCCCAAAGGGCTGCTGGCCTTTCATGCCGCAGCCGACGGTGCCCGCACCCCTTTTATCGAACACCTGGCCGAAGCAGCGCTCCTCAATGGCCTGGACGGCACTGTCGCCCTGCACTTCACGGTCTCGGCAGAACATCTGCCGCTCTTCAAGGCGCAGTTTGCCGCCTGGCGCGGCACTCTCGAAGAAACTTACGGCTGCCGCTTCACGGTGAGCTACTCGATGCAGAAGCCTTCGACCGACACCCTGGCTCTGACCACGGATGGCCAGCCGCTGCGCGACGTGGCTGGCCGCCTGGTGCTGCGTCCCGGCGGGCACGGCGCCCTGCTGGAAAACCTCAACGACCTGGCCGGGGATATCATCCTGGTGCGCAATATCGATAATGTCGTCCCCGATGTACTCAAACAGGCCAACCTGGTCTGGACCAGGCTGCTCGCCGGCCAGCTGCTGATTGTGCAGGAGGAGCAGCATGCCTTGCTCAAGGCGCTGCATGAACAGCCGGACGACCCGCTGTTGCGTGAGCTGGCAGCGGGGTTCCTGGCCGGCCGGCTGCAGGAGGACGTCTCTGCCGGGGATGACGTTCAGATGCTGATCGACCGGCTTGACCGTCCTCTGCGGGTCTGCGGCATGGTCCCCAACAGCGGCGAGCCGGGTGGCGGCCCTTTCTGGGTACGTGACGCCCACGGCAGGGTCACGCGGCAGATCGTCGAGGGGGCCCAGATCGATCGGCACGACCCGGAGCAAGCCGCCATCCTGGCACGTTCTACCCACTTCAATCCGGTCGACATGGTCTGCGGAGTCAGCGACTGGCGTGGCAGGCCCTACGACCTGACTCGTTTCGTGGACAAAGAAGCCGTGATCATCACCACCAAGATGCAGGCCGGCCGGGAGGTCAGGGTCCTCGAGCGACCCGGGCTGTGGAACGGCAGCATGGCCGGCTGGCACACCCTGTTTGTCGAGATGCCGCCGGAAACGTTCAACCCGGTGAAAACGGTTTTTGATCTGTTGCGCCCGACCCACCAGGCCTAGCAGATCAAAATCGCTTTGGATCCCCGGTCAATCGTCACTTGACAGTCACGTTTGCCTACATCGGGACCCTCACCCAGGAATCGACCGGTAGGATTCGGGTCGACTTGCGGTGGGGGTTTCGGCGTTCTGGTGACCTGAGGGGCAGAAATCAATTGACGAGCTTATATTTATTGCGCAATTTGCTAAACTTGTGAGCAGATGGTTGCGCGGCCGGGCAAGGCTGACCCGCCCTGGGTTTTTACTCACAAACGCAATTTGTAGTGGCTTAACCGGCATTCACAAGTAATATTTGACGGCCTCTTTACTTTCTGAAATGCCAGGCAAGTCGTTTGCACGAGTTGAACAGTTATCGGCGAAAGGGTGAACCATGAAAAGGACAGTTTGGCTGGTATTGTCCCTTTGCAGCGTGCTGTCCTGGCCGGGGCCAGCCATGCAGGCTGCTGCAGCTCCTGCTGAACCCGTTCCGAACCTAGCCGAACAAGGGGTGCCGCCGGCGGAAAATCTACGGAACCCTGAGGCTCTGGAGAGTTTGCAGCAAGCGACGGATTTCCTCGCGGGTTTGCCGCGTTTTCAGTTCAAGGCAACCATCTCGTATGATGTGATCCAGGAAGATGGCCGGCCCCTGCAATTCGAGAAGCACGGTGAAATCTTCCTGCAGCGCCCCGACCATCTCTTTGCCGATGTGTTCCTCGATGACGGCCGCCACCGCCAGTTCTGGTTCGACGGCAAGACTCTCAGCATCGCCGAGCGCGCGCGCAACCTGCACACCCAGATCAAGGCACCCCCGACCATCGACGCGTTGCTGGACATGCTCGAGATCCTGCTCAATGACCCGATGCCCCTGGCCGACCTGCTTTACAACGACCTCGGTCCCCTCGAGCAGCGGGCCTTGGAAGCCGATATCGTTGGCGACGGCCAGGTTCATGGCCAGCCGTGCCGCCATCTGGCTTTCCGCGGCGCGACGGTCGACTGGCAGATTTGGGTCGAGAAGGGCAGGACACCTTTCATCCGCAAGCTGGCGATCAGGTATCGTGAACTGCCCGGTGCGCCACAGTACGTCGCCTGGATCGATGACTGGCAGACCCCGCAGCGCTTCAGCGAGGGGCAGTTCCAATTTACTGCCCCAGCCGGGTCCGAGTTCATCGAGATACTGATGCCGGTTTCGATGCGGAGCGGGAAGGGAGGTGGGCAATGAACCTGAGAAGCCTCACGATCCTGTCCCTAACCATTTGCCTGGCGGCCTGGACCCTGCCTGATCTCGTTGATGCCCGCGGCGGCGGTCGCGGTGGTGGCGGGTTCTCCCGTGGCGGTGGTGGGCCCTCCCGTGGCGGGGGCGGCAGCTACGGCTCGATTCGCAACAGCGGCGGCCCCTCGACGCGAGACCTCTCCCGAGCGGCGCCGCGTGATGTCCCCAGGCCGTCTCAGGGGGGCAGTCTCCCCAACCAGGGGCGTACGTCCTCAGGGCAGAGGCAGAATGTCCAGGACCGGACGGCAGAGATGAGCCCAGCACAGAAACAACGGATTCAGGACTGGAATGCGGACAGGACTCCGGAGCAGAAGCAGCAGGCCAGGGACCAGGCGGCCAACCTGTCGCCTGAACAGAAGCAAAAGGTCCAGGACCGGGCGGTGAACAGGACTCCCGAACAGAAACAGCAGCTGCAGGAGCGGATGGCCAATCTCACCCCCGAGCAGAAGGATCAGCTGCGGCAGAAGTACGAAAACTCAGGGCTCAAGCCAGAACAGCTCCCTGGCGACATCAGTGACGAGAACCGCGAGGACTGGCAGGACTGGCGCGACCAGAACCGCGAGGACTGGCAGGACTGGTACGAGGATGAGTACCATGACTACTGGGATGACCGCTGGCATTCGAGCTGGTGGTATGGCTACCCGGTGAGCACGGTCTCCTTCTCCTTCTATATCGACGATACCCCGCCCTGCCAGAAGACGGTGGTGATCAACCAGGCGGCCGGCACCACCACCTACTACTACTGCGACTCGATGTGGTACCAGCCGGCCTATACCTCCGGGGAGGTCAAATATGTGGTGTCTTCGCCGCCGGCGGGCGGCGAACTGAGCTCGCTCGCCGAGCCTCACAGGATCGTCGTCAACGGCCAGGACTACTACATCAGCAACCACGTCTTCTACCAGAAGATCGTCCGCAACGGCCAGTCCCTGTACGTCACGGTGGACCCGCCCCCGGGGGCACATGTGCCGACCATCCCACAGTATGCGGTCGCGATTGAACATCAGGGGCAGACCTACTACCGCTTCGACCGGATATTTTACCAGAAGCAGGGAGACCTCTTCGTGGTGGTCGCCAACCCTGGAGTATAATTGGTCAAGTCATGAGCTGCTCGTCAACCAGAGGCCGGCTTGAGGCTGCTGCCGAACACAGGGGAGGGCGTCTCCTCTGCGCAGTCAGCTGCGGGTTTCCTCGCCTTATCAACGGATGATCAGGGCATTGCAGGAAAACAGTCCACGGCCACCTGGCGGTCCCGCCAGGTGGCCGTAGTTTTTATTGCCGGTCGACAAACCGGCCACAATTTCGGGCCAGACTAAAAAAAGGGGGAGCCTCAAGCGCAAACTTCTGCTAGAATCCACACCAAATTTGTTATAAATAGACATCGTTTGAGTTCAATTTTCCCCTTATGGAGACTGCTGAGTATGAAATGGGATAGACCTGACAAGTCTGGACACGACAAAGCAGAGGCGCCGAAGCATTGTAAGGAGATCACCGGCCTCAATGGCGATCTCAATGTTCAGCGACGGGTCGCCTTTGCCGCAGACCTCTTCCAGGGTGACGTCACCATTCGGACCTTGCTGGAATCTCTTGCCGAAGGAGTCGTGATCATCGATAGCACTGCGACCATAGTTTTGGTCAACAGGCAAGTGGAGAGGCTGTTCGGGTACACGAAGGAAGAAGTCGTTGGCCGCCCCCTGAACATCCTGCTCCCGCAAAGATTTCAATCCGCTCATCCAAAGCACGTGACCGGTTTTTTTGACAAACCCAAGATCAGGCCCATGGGGCTGGAGAAGGAACTTGCCGCGCGCCACAAGAGCGGTCGCGACTTCCCCGTTGAAATTAGCCTCAGCCACCTGGAAACGTCCAGCGGCAACCTGGCCATGGCCTTCATTACGGACATCACTCTGCGTAAGGAGGCCATGAAGAGCCTTGAGTCCAGGAACGAGGAACTCGACGCTTTTGCCCATACGGTCGCCCACGACCTGAGAGGTTCTCTTGCAGCGCTGATCGGCTACAGCGAACTGCTGAATGATCGCGGGGTGACGCTCAGTGAAGAACAGGTCCGGGAGTCCCTCGATATGATTGGTCGGATCGGCCGGAAGATGTCTGACGTTCTCAATGAATTGCTGCTGCTCTCCAGCGTAAGAAAAGAGGATGTCGTTGCCGCCCCCCTTGATATGGTCCCCCTTATTCACGAAGCGCTATTCCGCCTGAAGCACAAGATCGAGGAACGCGAGGCGGAAATCACCTTGAGCAGGGATTTTCCTGCGGCCCTCGGTTACGCTCCCTGGGTGGAGGAGGTCTGGTACAATTACATCAGCAATGCTGTCAAGTATGGCGGGACTTCCCCGAAAATTACCCTGGGGGGTGAATTGACCGAAGATGGTTATGCCAGGTTCTGGGTCAAAGACAACGGCCCGGGGTTATCGCAGGCCGACAAGTCGCAGCTTTTCATTCCTTTCTCATCGCGAGCGAACCCTTCGGGAGGCAGCGGCCTCGGGCTTTCGATTGTCAAGCGTATCGTGGAGAAACTCAATGGCTCCGTGGATGTTGAGTGCGAGCTTGATGAAGGAAGCCTCTTCATCTTCAAACTTCCTGTGGTGGAATGACCACCAATGTCATGCAGGCCCTCAGATTGCATCGGAGGATTCTGAGTGCGGCCACATAACAATGGCCATCCCCGGTCGGGGTGGAGTGTTCTCGGGGCCGATTTTTTAGTCGCCGAAAGGGTTGATTCCCCGCAGTTTCCTGCGCCATGCAATGACTGCGGCCTGATTCGTGTCCAATTAAGTGAATCCAGTCCCCAGATCCGGAATAAGTTCCGGTGCCCAAGGTGAGCCGCAAATTTTCTGTCTTCTATAAACTCAATACTGATTGCTCTCAACCGGTCAAAGTAGGGCGACAACCAAACCGGCCGGTTCCTTCGACCGCCAAGTGAAATAACGATCACTGTGTCGAAAAAACCACGCCCAGGCTGTCCATTGATGGCAAAACTCTTGATGCGGCGACCCGACACTGTGCATCAATACAGTCATAAACAGCGCATGTGCAGGTTTCTCTCACCATAAGAATTTTTTCCCACAGGTCATTTTTTTATTAATTCCGGATTTTTAGATTATTAAAGGCACTATTTGGCCAGACGATTCATCGCCAAAATGGCATCATGGATGCATACCACAACCTAAACAATTAAAGTAACGAAGCTACCAGAAGAGACATAATCATGGTGAATCTGAAATTCTTTATAGGACGCTTGCTGACCCAACCCCTCCCGGCCCTCTCCCCGTTTTTGGGCCAGTCATGCGGCGTCCCAGTTGTCGGAAGAAATCAGGGAGGCAACCTTTATGACCGGTGAGCTTTTTACTTACAGTGTCATCGACGGCAGGGAGGGCTTTACTCCTACTCTCAAGGATATTTGCCGGTTGAGATATCAGGTTTATGTGAACGAATGGGGGTTCGAACGACCGGATGACCATCCGGACGGCTTGGAACAGGATGAATATGATCAAGATTCAATTCACTTCTGTGCCATCCCGAAGCATTCTGACGAAGTGATCGGCGCCGCCAGGATTATCCTGGGTTCCGAGCGGCCATTGCCGATCGAACGGCATTTCGACATCAATCAATACCCGCCGGGGGTTCGCTGTGAGCAGGTTGCTGAAATTTCCCGCCTGGCCGTGTCCAAGGAGTTTCGATGTCGTGCCATCGAACGGGCAATTTTCGCCACGGAACAGGCTCTGGCCAATTATATTCACCCCATAAAGGAAAATATTCGCGCTTTTAGCCGAAAGTTCGAACAACAACTGGTGCGTGGCTTGTATCTCTCTTTGTACCGGGAGAGCAAGCGCATGGGTCTGACTCACTGGTTCAGTGTCATGGCCAAAGGGCTATATGTGATTCTCAAGCGCTGGGGCATCAGTTTCGAACAAATTGGACCAGCCCGTGATTACCACGGTATTCGGGCGCCTTATCTGATCAGCTTAGAAAGTATCGAACGCTCTCTCCAAAAAAATAACCCTGCCTTGTACTACGAGACCCAGAGCTTGCTGCTGCATAGATGCATCTGACCGCTTCATTTAAAGAAACTGAAGCGTGAAAAGCTTTAAAAGCCTGCGAGGGGAATCCAGCCTTGACCTTTTATGACGGTTCCATTGACGATGAACCAAACTGGACATAATTATGGTTGCCTATGCTCAGTTCCAAATAGTCACCACGGCAGGGCAGGATTAAAGCCGGCATCCAGAGCCTTGAATTGCAGAGGTCTTGAGAGTTGTTTTCATTGAACGCTGCAAGGCATGTGGGGGGATGTGCAGGGTGATTTGAACAGCGGGAGGCGTTGCACTATTTTTTAAGGTTTTCGGGAAACGGGTCATACTCGTTGGCTCATCCCCCTTGAGACAATACTTACAAACAATTCTTTCCACCCTGCTGTTCTTCAACCCATGCCGAAAACGCTTGTCTGCTCAAGATAAAGGGCATAAAAATGTGAATATGCGTGGAAGTGGAGACGAATATCTGGGGCAGGATATGGTAGAGATAAACCATTCCAGATGAAGCTCTGGTCCACCGAACAGGAGCAGCGATGAGCTCTTATTTCACGGTAACCAGAAAAGTCGCCCTCGGCTACCTGGTCATCATAGCTTTCAGCCTGCTGGCACTGGGCTACGCCCTGGTCAGCCTGCATGACCATAACCGCCGCACTGAACAGCTTGTGGGCGGTCAGTTTCATGCCTTTATCCTGTTGCAAGATCTCCGGCAGAACCTGTTGGGCCAGGAGAACCTTGAAAAACAGCTCCTCATTCTGCGCGACACAACGCTATTTGGGTTACTTGAACGGCGCGCTGCAGAACTCGACAACCTGCTCATTGGCACGAAGGATTCTTTTCAACCTGTCTATTTCTCAGCACTTCCTACCGCAGTCGAAAACTATACTTCACAGGCCCGTCTCCTCATGCAGTTCCTTGCCAAGGGCGACTGGGATCGAGCAGAGAACCTTGCCGAGACGACGACAACGCCCCTCCGCAGCCAGTTGCTTGTATTACTCTCCGATCTCTGGACGCAGCACCAGGTCGCCCTGGATAAGGATTTACAAGAACTGTCGCTGCAGAGCAGCAAAGCCTACCGCTTGACTCTGCTGATCACGCTCTTCGGCATCGCTCTCTCGGCTCCCGTCGCCCTCACTGTGATCGCCAGTATCCACGGTTCGGTCAAAGCCCTGCAAAAAGCCACGCAGGACATTGCGGTTGGGAAATTCGAAACTCCGATTGATATCCGCAGCAATGACGAGTTCGGTCAGCTGGCCCAGGATTTTGCCAGTATGGCGAGGAAGCTTTTAGAATTGGAACAGCTGAGCCTGGACGCCAACCCCCTGACCCGGCTGCCGGGGAACCTGGCGATTGACCGCGAACTGGAACAGCGCATTGCAGAAAAAAGGCCGTTCGCTCATCTTTACATCGATCTGGACAATTTCAAGGCTTACGGTGACCACTATGGTTACAAAGCCGGTAGTGATGTCATCAACCGGGTCGGCAACCTGCTCCGCGAGGCTGTTGCACGGCACGGCGGCGATAACGATTTGGTCGGTCACATAGGTGGGGATGATTATGTCATCTTGTCGGACCCTGAGTCGGCCGAAATGCTTGCCAAGGACATCATCAAAAACTTCGACAGCCAAGTCCCCGAGCTTTACGATCAGAAAGATTTAGCCGCCGGTTTTATCATCGGCTATGACAGGTACGGCATCAAACGCTCCTTTCCGCTGCTGAGCATTTCCATTGCCATCACCCTCTCCGAAAATATGGAACAGCCCTCGCCTTTAAGCATCAGTCACAATTGTGCTAGGATGAAAGAGCACCTCAAGCAGCTCAAGAACAGCAACTACCTCATTGATCGCAGAAAGCAACTATCATGACAACGGCAATCACCCGCTGGTCCCTGTGGCTCTTCGTTTGCCTGTCGTTGATCGGGTGCAGCGGCCTGCCTATGTCCAAGCCCGCTGCGCATGAAGCAGAATTATTCGCGCAGGGGCTTGACCAATACCTTGCGAACGGCGATCTGACCACGTTGAACCTCTTGCCGCAGCAATATCCGCAAGGAGAATGGCGAAACAGGGCTGAGGGCATCATCGATATGGCCGAACAAAAATTACAACAGCATGCCAAGGAGCGACAGGAAAATCAGGGCCTTAGCAAATGCCTAGCTGAGAAAAACCTGCTCGCACAGGACAACAGAATTCTGGAAATGACCCTGGAAAGGCTGAAGCAGGTGCTTATCGAGTCGGAACTCAGAGCAAATTAAGTTGCCTTGCACATGGGAACCATACCGGCACACCCATTAAAAGAGAGGGCATGGCCCTCAAGCTGCGCCCGACAAGCGGTACGAACGTTTGCTGCGCTCACCCAGAAAGCTTGGTGAAATCGTGCACAGGACTCTTCTGTGCCGGCATTGCTTGGCTAAAACTAGCCTGCTCGGGATTGTCGGTCCGCATTGAGGGGCAGGCCGCAGTGCACGCATCTGCGCAGCGGCAGGAAGGTCGGCCCGTTGGTATGGAACTGCTGGCCGCAACGGGGGCATTTGACGACCGTGGCCAGGCCGACCGCGACACAGAGCAGGCCGACCCAGCCGACAAACAGTTTTGCCTTGGTTCCGCCTGCAACGTCCATCTGAAAGGCAAGCAAGAGCCCCGGCACGTAGATCAGAATGGTGGCCCAGAGAATCCAGCGCCGCTGGCGCACCTTGGTCAGCCCGGGATGCAGGTCGGTCTTCTCCTCGTTCAATCGGCCTCCACGTAGTTTTTGCCGGGAAAAGGGCGGCCCCCATGCCCTTTAACCATGAACCGCCGTTCCTCAGTGGTAATGAATCTTCCTGATCCCCTCGATTTGTCTGATCTTGGCGGTCAACTCGTGGCCGATGCGCTTCTGCTGCTGGGTGATCACTAGCTGGTAAAAGAGTTCGTCGTTGACCAGGTCCAGATTGGAACTGATATCGGTCACCACGAGGTTGCGCTCGGCAAAGACTTTCTGCAACTCCTCAAGCAGCCCGTCCCGATTGGTCGCAGTCACCGTCAGGGTGAGGAAGCGATCCTTTCTGATGATCGGATCGAGTTTTTTCAGAAAGGTCAGGCTGACCAGCACCAGCAGGGTCGCAATGGCGCCAAGACTGTAGAAGCCCATACCGAAAGCCATACCGAGCCCGGCGACGGTCCAGAGGCTGGCCGCGGTCGTCAGGCCGCGCACCGACGGGCCTTCCTTGAGAATGACCCCGGCCCCGAGAAAGCCGACGCCGGTCACGATCTGGGCCGCCACCCGTGAAGGGTCGATACGCAGTGTCGATTGCGCATCGAACCCTCCGTACTTGATGTAGAAGGCTTCCGAGACGATCACCATGACGCAGGAACCGACGGCAACCAGCAGGTTGGTTCGCAAACCGGCAGGACGGCCGTGTTTCTCGCGCTCCAGTCCGACCAGGCCGCCGGCCAGGGCGGCGAGAAACAGCTTGACGGCCACATCCAGCTCGACGCTGCCAAGCAAGGTAGTCTCAAAAAACATGTCAGATCCTCACATCCGCGTAAGTGGTAATTTATTAACCTTTCTTACTGTATATCATAGCAAACAACCCTCCAGTCCACCATAATCGAATCGGTCTGCTTTGGCCTTCGCTTGACCATCGCTGTCCACCGGCTAAGGTCTCCGTGGCGCCGGGGCGATGATAAAACAACATGGCTCACGCCAGAGACTCTGGTAAACTGAGTCTTGTCGACCGTTCCTGACTGTATGACGAAAGTGCCCCATGACCCACTCCGAACATCACAACCGCCTGCTGGATGCCGTAGCCGTGGATTTCTCCGTATTGCGCGGCCATCCTCAGCCCTTTGGCGTCAATCCCCTGGTCGGAGGGGTCAACTTTGCCGTCTTCTCCCGCCATGCCACGGTGCTCGCCCTGGTCCTGTTTCGCCCCGGCGATCCCGAACCGTTGCTCGAAATCCCCCTTGATCCGAAAATCAACCGCACCGGGGATGTCTGGCATGTCGCCCTGCAGGGGCTGCAGCCCGGGTTCGAGTACGGCTACCGGGCGGGCCGGGAGATTGCAGATGGCTCGCCGGTGCACCGTTTCGATGCTGGGCGGGTACTGCTTGATCCCTATGCCAGGGCGGTTTCCGGGCCGTCGCTGTGGCGGACGTCCAGCCGGTGCGCGTCCCGCCAGGGCAACTGGCGCGGCCTGCTGGTGGACAGCGACTTCGACTGGGAGCATGACTGGCCGCTGAACCGTCACCTGGCCGACTCGGTGATCTACGAGCTGCACGTGCGCGGCTTTACCCGAGCCGCTTCCTCGGACGTCGCCCACCCGGGCACTTATCGCGGCGTGGTCGAAAAGATCCCTTACCTGCAGGAACTGGGCATCACCGCCGTGGAGCTCCTGCCGGTCACCGAGTTCGACGAAGCGGACAATTACCGCAAAAACCCCCAGGACGGGAGCCCCCTGCATAACTTCTGGGGTTATCATCCCTTGAGCTTTTTCGCTCCGAAGGCGGCCTACGCGGTTGATATGTTCCCCGGCAGCCAGGTGCGCGAGTTCCGGGAAATGGTCAAGGCGCTGCACGCCGCCGGCATCGAGGTCATCCTCGACATGGTCTTCAATCATACCGGTGAAGGCAACGAGCAGGGGCGAACTATCTCCCTGCGCGGACTCGACAACAGCGTCTACTATATGGTCAACCCCCAAAGCGGCGATTACGCCAACTATTCCGGCTGCGGCAACACCGTCAACTGCAATCACCCCGTGGTGCGCGACCTGATCATCGATGCGCTGTGCTACTGGGTCACCGAGATGCACGTCGACGGCTTCCGCTTCGACCTGGCCTCGATCCTCGGCCGTGGTTCCGACGGTACAGTGCTGACCAACCCGCCGCTTTTGGAGCGAATTGCCGGCACTCCGGTGCTGGCTGACACCAAGCTGATCGCCGAGGCCTGGGACGCCGCCGGTCTCTACCAGGTCGGCACTTTTCCCAACTTCGGCCGCTGGGCGGAATGGAACGGCAAATTCCGCGATGACCTCCGCCGCTTCGTTCGCGGCGACCGCGGGATGGTGCAGGTGCTGGCAACCCGTCTGGCCGGAAGTGCCGACCTGTACCAGGATGACGGGCGCGCCCCCTACCACAGCATCAACTTCGTCACCAGCCATGACGGCTTCACGCTGGCCGACCTGGTCAGCTACGAGAAAAAGCACAATGAGGCCAACGGCGAATACGGCTCCGATGGTGACGACCATAATTTCAGCGCCAACCATGGCATCGAAGGAGCGACGGACGACCCGGACGTCAAAGCGCTGCGTGCCCGGCAGGTGCGCAATTTTGCCGCCCTGTTGATTCTCGCCCACGGCGTGCCGATGCTCCTGGCCGGTGACGAAATGGGCCGCAGCCAGGGGGGCAACAACAACGCCTGGTGTCAGGACAATGCCACCAGCTGGCTCGACTGGACCAGGCTCGATGCCAACCGCGACCTGTTTGAGTTCTTCCGCAACCTGATTGCCTTCCGGCAAAGGTACACCTTGTTGCGGCCGCGTCACTTCGAGGGGGAGGAGAGAGGCGAGCGGCGCCTGACCTGGCACGGGCGCAGATTGCATGAGCCGGACTGGTCGGAGGCCTCCCAGGCGCTGGGCATGTACCTGCAGGGCAAGCCGGAGGAGACCGAGATCTACCTGGTCGCCAACGCGGCCGTGGAAGATGCGGATTTTTCCCTGCCTTTAGCCGCCGCACAGCGGCCCTGGCGGCGTTTCGTCGACACGGCGCTCGCTGCCGGGCAGGCCAGCTGCCACCCGGGGGAAGAGCCGCCACTGCCTGAGCAGGCCAGTTATCGGGTGCGGGGTCGTTCCGTGGTCGTGCTGGTGAGATGAAGAAGCCGGGCACGGACTGCTGCTGCCGGTAACGGCAGGCGGCCTGTAACGGAGGCTAGTAGCCCCTGGCGCGCAGCTCCTCGATCAGCGACTCCCCCTGGGCGAGGCTGTCGAAGATGATTGCCGAGCTGATCGTCGCCGAGGTCACCGCGTCCACTTTGGGGTCGAAGGAGCGCGGCGCGGTGAGGTACTGCCCCACCACCCGCCGGCGCATCCACTCCACCTCCTGGTCGCTCCACGCCAGGTTGCCGTACTTGGTGACCTGCAGCGGTTCAAAACCGACAATCCGTGTGGCCGTATCGAAGACGTAGATGAAATGTACGTCGTGACAGATGTCGCAGACCGTCTGGCGGCTGGCGACTTCGGCAAAGAGCCGGCCACTCTGTTCCCCTCGGCGCAATACCGCAGTATAGATCCGCCGGCCGCTGCGCAGCTCGACCGGTCCGAACCCGGCCAGCTGGCCCCCCGTCTTGATAAAGGCCTGCCGTACCCGTTCCGCCAGTTGCTCCTCGCTGTAGAGGGGCGTGATCGCCGTGCGTTGACGTGTGGCCGCTGCCCCCTGGCGCCGCAGGGCCGCGGCATCGGCGCTGGCGAGTTGCTGCAGTTCAGCAAACAGCTTTTGGACATCAGTGTTCAGACCCAGGCGGGCCTCGGCTACGACGCCGGGTCGACCGGAGCTGTCCTGGCGGACATAAATGGAGAAGGGCGTGGCACTGCCGCCCAACGCGCGATGGGCGGCAAAACGCGGATCGGCGACGATCGGAAACGGCACCTGGTAGGCCCGGCGAAACGCCTCGACCTCCTCTGCCAGGTTGCCTACGGCAATGCCGAGCAGCTTGATGCGGCCGCGGGTCGCCGGAGTCTTCTCGATGAGCTTGAACAGCTCGTTGTAGGCCGGTGCCTGCTCCTGGCAGTGGGAGCAATGCACGTTGAGCAGCTCCACCAGGAGCAGATCAGCCCTGACCTGGCTGGCCGTGAAGCTGGACCTGGCCCCGAGACCGAGGTAGCTGCGATCATGGTCCGGTCCGGCAAGCGTCAGTTCCAACTCCGGGAAGTTGTCACCGAATGCGATCAGCTGCCGGTCTTCGGCCGCCGCCGGGGCGAGGGTCACTAAGGCCAGCAGTGGGACCGCCGCCAGTTGGAGCAGGAGTTTCATCATTTCAGGGCTCGATCTCATTCCGCAGCGATCAGGGAGAGGGCCACCTGCAGCACCAGGACGAGCGTCACCAGGACGACGCAGCCGCCGATGACGCAGATCAGGATTATGCCGAAGGTCTTTTTGATGGACGGCTCACTTCACCCAGTCTTCATACAGCTCGGCGTTGAAGCCGATGATGAAGCGGTCCTTGGCACGGTAGGCTGGCGCGCGCAGGTTGCCGCTCGGCCCCATCGCCTGCTGCAGGATCGCCTGTTTATCGTCGGTCGCGGTGGTGAAGTTCTGGACCTTCTTGCCCTTGGCAACGGTCACGGTCTTTGCCGTTTTCAGCAGTGCCCAGGCGGCATCCTCGTCAAAACGGGTTTGCTTGGCATCGACGACTTCCTTGACACTGACCTGCTTGGACTCAAGAAACTCTTGAGCATTTTTACAGGAGGTTCAACCTTTACGCAGGTAGGCCCAATCGACTTTCATAACAGGCTCCTTTCTGTCCGGGGGTGTCTTCCGTAAATCATAACATGGCTTTTGCCCGGGAAAAGGAGGCCAGCCCTTTTCCTGGCAGCCCTATCGCCAATAAAAAGGTTATTCAGCCACTAAGGCGCAAAGACCCCAAGCAAAGACTCTCTTGGGAAAAACCCAGCCCTGAGCGGGAAGCATTTCTACAACCCGACAAAACCGATTGATTCTCCTTGGCGCCTGAGTGTCTCCGTGGCGGGCCTATTGTTTGGCTTGTTGGTCAGTTGCTTGGTCGGAGACACTGGCGTTCAGCGGCATGCGCAGAACCTCCCAGCCTGAATCATAGCAGATGCAGTCCTTCTCGCCGGTGTTTTCCGGCGGCATGCCGCTGGCCGAATAGCCCTTTGCAAGGCAGAGGTCACGGCAGACCAGGGAGTCCGAGCGCTTCCCGAGGTTGCCGATGCTCCACTGGTGCAGGACCAGGAGCAGCAACGGGGCGACCGTCAGTGCTGCAGAGGCCAGGATATGCCGTCGGTTCAGCCCCGGGGAGGCTTCCAGCCGCTTGCCGGTACGATAGCCGACGATGACCGTCGCCGTCCACAACAGCAGGAAGGTGGCGGCCGCCAACAGAGTCAGGAAATCTCCACTTACGGCCGGCCACGGTCGGTCGCCAAACAGATACAGCCACATAAAGCCGCTGACTGTCCCGATGACCAGCAGGGTCGCGATCAGGGCAAGGAACAGCCCCGGGACGCCGAACAGCAAGGCATAGACATGTCTCTTCTGCATAACAACCGTGCCCTGGTTGAATCTGCCGGTGCCGGACGGTTTCGGCGCCCAAGTCGAACGGGTGAATAATACATGATCTAAACTGTTTACACGATTGCCGTCTTGGGCCATGATGGTGACGCATGCTGGCGGCCTCACCACTTTGATGTCGGGTCCGTGATCATTTTGACCCTGGCCATTTCAGCCTTTGCGGCAGACAAATACCCACACTCGTGCTGAAGCATCCGTCACCCTTTTATGCCACAAGTCAAAACATAAGTTTACTAGAATTCAACCCCAATCCTTTCACCCAGAATACAATATGCTAACTGATTTATCCTTTGCCATTCACATCACCGCACCGATCTTCTGCATCCTGGGTCTGGGGATTTACTTCAAGCGGCGTGGTTTGATCACCGATGAATTTGCCAAGACCGGTTCGGAACTCGTCTTCAAGGTAACGCTGCCCTGCCTGCTGTTCGTCAACCTGGTCGAGACCGATTTCAGGCACCTTGTAGATACGCAGCTGTTTCTTTATGCGGTTGTTGCCACCCTGGCCGTGTACTTCCTCCTGGAAAGACTGGCCAGTTCGCGTATCGCCGATCACCGTGATCGGGGTGTTTTTGTCCAGGGCGCCTTTCGTAGCAACATGGGGATTATCGGACTGGCCTACTGCCTGAGCGCTTTCGGTGAGAAGGTCTTGCCGGTTGCCTCGATCTACCTGGCGTTCGTGACCACGCTCTACAATGTCCTGGCCGTGATGACCCTGACCCGGCACCAGGGACAGGAAACCAACGGGAAAAGGGTCCAGGTCATCATCAACGGGATTGTCAAAAACCCCCTGATCCTGGCAATCGCCGCCGGCGTCGGCATTTCGTTGAGCGGGATAGCGGTCCCCCGGATTATCCTCAATACGGGCAGCTATTTTGCCCAGATGACTTTGCCGCTGGCCCTGCTCTGTGCCGGGGCCGCCATCCGTCTCAGGGAATTCCAGACGTCGCCGCCGCTCTATTGGGGCACGGCGGGAAAACTGCTCCTGGTGCCGCTGTTGATCACTGTTGGCGGCATCGCCATCGGCCTGCGCGGCGAAAGCCTGGGTGTCCTGTTCCTGATGGCCTCGGCACCCACCGCAGCGGCCAGCTATCCCATGGCCCAGGCGTTTGGCGCCAACCATTACCTGGCGGCGGCAATTATCGCTGCGACCTCCCTGGGGTCGATCGTCTCCTCGACGCTGGGGATTTTCCTGCTGCGCGTTTGCAACCTCATTTAGAGGCTCGTGGAACTGAGACCCCTCTTCGTTAGCGTGCCATGACAGAACTTTTCAACGTCTTTCTCAATGTCATCATGCCGGTTTTCGGCATCGTCCTGCTCGGCTACCTGCTGGGCGGCCGCCTGGCCCTGCAGGCCCAAACCCTGACTCGCCTGGCCTATTACGTGTTCGTGCCGGCATTTATCTTCCAGGCGATCGGCCGTTCTGCCATACCGCTGGAGAACGCCGCCAAGATGATCTGCTTCATCGCGGCGACCCACCTGCTGACCGCACTGTGCGCGGGCGGGGTGGCCAGGCTGCTGGGGCGCTCCAGGGAGACGATCGCCGCCTTCGTGATGATCGCCGTGTTCGGCAACGTCGGAAATTACGGGCTGGCCATGATCCGCTTTCGGCTTGGCGACGCGGCCGTCGCGCCGGCCACCATTTACTTCGTCGCCATCAGCATCACGGCGTTCGCGGTCTGTGTCGGCGTCGCCGGATGGGCCCACGGCGGCAGCCGCGGGGCCTTGAGCGGCCTGCTCAGAACGCCTGCCCTGTGGGCGGCGGTGCCCGGGTTGATCGTCTCCAATGGTGGCCTGGAGGTCCCGCTGATGCTGTCGCGCTTGATCGGCCTCCTGGCCGATGGCATGATCCCGGTGATGCTCTTTGCCCTGGGGCTGCAGCTGCTCGAGCAGAAACGGGTCCACCTCTCCGCCGATATCGTGGTCGCCTCCTCAATCCGTCTGCTGCTGGCCCCGGTCCTGGCATGCCTGGTGGCGATTCCCTTCGGACTGGCCCATATCGACTATGCTGCCGGGGTCCTGCAGGCCGGCATGCCCACGGCCATCCTGGTTGCCATCATCTCCAAGGAGAAAAATATCGTCCCGGAGTTTGTCACCTCCGTGGTGCTTGTCTCAACCCTGGCCAGCCTGGTGACCCTGACCCTGATCATGGTCATCCTCTAACCCCTCCTTCTGTTCACCGCCTCGAAACAGTGCGGCCGACCGGCCTTGACGGCGCCGTTTCCTTCCCGCCTGCCGGCGCGGGTGTTCCCCTGACCTGTGCAGGCAGGGGGCTGCATTCGCCGTTGGCGAGAAGATTTGCCTGCCGCATGGTAAAATTACAGACAACCCGGGCTTGCTGTATCATGTCGGTGCCGGACATGCGGCATAATTCGTTTGCCGCCGGCAAGCCCTGTCCGCAACCAGGAGGCCTCATGACAAGCCTTCCCCGGACAACCCCCGCCAGGCTGCCGGTTTTCCTGGCCATTCTGGTGCTCCTTTCCGGAGGATGTGCAGCTCATCCCGCTGCCGTTCACGAACCTGTTTCTGCCACCGGGCCTGAGGTGAGTTCTCTTGCCGCGGTCGGGGGGGATCCCTTCGCCCTTGAAGAAGAATTTACGGCGGGCGCCACCGAACCGGTCAGTGATCCGTTGATCGGCTACAACCGGCTGATGACCCAGGTCAATGACAAGATCTACTTCTGGCTGCTCAAGCCGGTCGCCCAGGGCTATCGTGCGGTGGTGCCGGAGGGGGCCAGGCTGGCGGTGGGGCGCTTCTTCCGCAACCTGCTGATGCCGGTGCGCTTTGCCAACAACCTGCTGCAGCTCAAGCCGAAACGGGCCGGTACCGAACTGGCGCGTTTCCTGGTCAACACGACGGTTGGCGTGCTCGGTTTCGGCGACCCGGCGGCCAACCGCTTCGGGCTGCAGGCCTACCCGGAGGACTTTGGCCAGACCCTTGGCCACTACGGCGTCGGCAGCGGTTTTCACCTCGTGCTGCCGCTGTTGGGGCCCTCCAACCTGCGCGACACTCTCGGCCTCATCCCTGATTATTTCCTTGACCCGGTCAGCTATATCGAAGAGACCGACGTGCAGCTGGCCGTACGCGCCTATGACCGGGTGAACTACACGTCCCTGCATATCGGCGAGTACGAGAGCTTGAAAAAGGATGCTGTCGACCTCTATACCTTCCTCAGGGACGGCTACGAACAGCGACGGAATAAGCAAATCGAGGAGTAAGGAGTACTCATGCAATTCCTGTTAACCGGCATTCTCTGTCTCTGCCTTGCTGTTACGCCGGCCCTGGCCGGCGACCTGGACGAGGTGCGCGATTTACTCAAGGGGAAGGTCGATAAAGTGGTGGTGCTGCTGCAGGACAAGACGCTGGACAAGGTCCACAGAAACGAACGGATTCTCGATATCGTCTCACCGATCTTCGACTACCAGACCATGGCCAAACTGAGCCTGGGCTCGAAGTACTGGCCCGGCCTCGGCCAGGCGAAGCAGCTGGAATTCTCCGAGCTCTTTATCAAGCGTCTGCAGGCTTCCTACCTCGACAAGCTCGACCTCTACACCGACGAAGAAATCCTCTATGGTGAACCGCAGGCGCAAGGGAAAACGGTGCATATGCCGACGACCATGGTTTCCAGGGACAGCCGTATCGGCATGCTCTACAAGTTCTACCGCGCCGCCCAGGGATGGAAAATCTACGACGTGGAGATCGGCGGGGTGAGCGTCATCCAGACCTATCGCTCCCAGTTTGACGGGGTCCTGAGCGAGGGCACCATCGACGACCTGCTTGGCAAGCTCAAGAGCGAAGGCAGCTTTGCCCTCCCTGCTCCGGTCGACACGGGGAGCCGTCCGGGGGCGCAGTGATGTTGAAAGCCTTTTACGACCGGCTCATCCTGGTCTATCCGAAAACCGTTCTGCTGGTGATGCTGCTGCTGTTGATCGCACTGGCGAATCAGGCCCGCAAGCTCGAGATTGACGCCTCGGCCGAGACCCTGGTCCTCGAGGACGACCAGGACCTGCAATTCACACGCCTGGTCAACGACCGCTACGGCGGCTCGGATTTCCTGATCGTCTCCTACATTCCGCACGACGATCTCTTCTCGGCTGCGGTCCTGGCCGACCTGGCGCTGTTGCGCGACGAGCTCAAGGCCCTCGACGGGGTCGAGTCGGTCACGTCCATCCTCGATGTCCCCCTGCTGGAAAGTCCGCCGCGGCCGGTCAAGGAGCTGGTTTATGATGTCAGGACCCTCGAGTCTGCGGGAGTCGACCGGGAGTTGGCCCGCAGGGAGTTCCAGAAAAGCCCCATTTACCGCAATCTTCTGGTCAGCCCCGACCTGCGCACCACCGCTCTGCAGGTGATTCTGCCTGACGACCCGCTCTTCAAACAACTGCTCGAGCGGCGCAATCAGCTGCGCCAGAAGGCGGACGCCAGTGGCCTGTCGGCGGCGGAGCGCACCGAGCTGGACGACGTCCAGGAGCGCTTCAAGGTCCACCGCGACGCGATGCGGCTCAGCCAGCATCACAATATCGAGGAAGTTCGGGCCGTCATGGCCAGGCATCGGGGAACGGCCGAACTCTTCCTCGGCGGTGTCAGCATGATTGCCGACGACCTGATCTCCTTCATCAAGAGCGACCTTGAGGTCTTCGGCTTATGCGTCCTTTCCCTGCTGGCATTGACCCTGTGGTTGATCTTCAGGCAGCTGCACTGGGTTGTCCTCCCCCTGCTCTGCAGCGTTCTTTCGGTGGTCGCCACCTGCGGCCTGCTGGGTATGTTCGGCTGGGAGGTCACGGTCATCTCCTCCAACTTCATCTCCCTGCAGTTGATTATCACCATGTCGGTGGTTATCCACCTGATCGTCCGCTACCGCGAGCTCATCTGCATGGACCCGGGGGCGGACCAGCGGCGGCTGGTCCTGGAGACCGTCCATTCCATGGCCAAGCCCTGTTGCTTCGCAGTGCTCACCACGGTGGCCGGCTTCAGCTCCCTGATCTTGTGCGATATCCTGCCAGTGATCAACTTCGGCTGGATGATGAGTGCCGGAATCGGCATCTCGCTGCTCTTGACCTTCGTCCTCTTCCCCGCACTGATGATGTTGATCCCCACAAGCATCCCCACCTCCTGTCAGCTGTCTTTTTCCATCAGCAAAACCCTGGGGCGTTTTACCGAAAGTCATGGCCGACTGATCATAGCGCTCAGCCTTCTGCTGCTGATCGGCAGTATCCTGGGCGCTTCGCGGCTGGTGGTGGAAAACAGTTTCATCGATTATTTCAAGGAGTCGACGGAGATTTACCAGGGAATGAAAGTGATCGACGAGAAACTGGGCGGGACGACGCCCCTGGATGTCCTGGTCAGCTTCCCCGCGGACGAGGCTGCGCCGAAAGAGTCGGCAGGCGGCGTGCCGACAGGGGTTTTTGCAGAGCTCGAGGCGGAGTTCGAGGCGGACAAGGGCCAGGCCCAGTACTGGTTCACGGCCCGTAAGATGGCCAAGGTCGAAGCGGTGCACGACTATCTCGATGCCCTGCCGGAGACGGGCAAGGTCCTCTCCCTGGGCACGATGCTCCAGGTCGGGCGCCGCATCAACCGGGGCCAGGACCTGGACAACTTCCAACTGGCCCTGGTCTACAACGAACTGCCGGAAACCTACCGTCGGATCATCCTGAGCCCCTACGTCTCCGTAGAGCACAACCAGGCGCGCTTCGCCATGCGCGTCAAGGATTCGGACAAGAAGCTGCGGCGCAACGAGCTGCTTCGGACCATCCGGCTGGGGCTGACCCGGGACCTCGGTTTGCCGGCGGAGGACGTGCAGCTGGCCGGGCTGCTGCTGCTGTACAACAACATGCTGCAGAGCCTGTTCTCTTCGCAGATTCTGACCATGGGCGCGGTGGTGGTCGCGCTGATGCTGATGTTCATGGTCCTCTTCCGCTCGCTGAAGATCTCCCTCATTGCCATCTTCCCCAACCTCCTTTCGGTGGTGACCGTGCTGGGCTTCATGGGCTGGGTGGGGATTCCCCTCGACATGATGACCATCACCATCGCGGCGATCAGCGTTGGTATCGCCGTCGATGACACGATTCACTACATCCATCGTTTCCGGCGGGAGTTTGCCAGGGACGGCCATTACCTGGCGACAATGCATCGCTGCCACGGCAGCATCGGCTATGCCATGTACTATACTTCGGTGAGCATCATCATCGGCTTTTCGATCCTCGTGCTCTCCAATTTCATCCCGAGCATCTACTTCGGAGTGCTCACCGTTCTGGCGATGGTTATCGCCCTGTTGGCGGCGCTGACCCTGCTGCCGCAGTTGATTGTTCTGCTGAAACCTTTCGGGCCCGAAACAGATGCTACGCTCAACCGCCAGTGAGGGGGCTGTTTACCCTGGCGATTGAAACTTGTAGCCCACTCCGTGAACAGTGAGCAGGAATTGCGGTGAAGACGGGTCCGGCTCAATCTTCTTGCGCAATTGGGCGATGTGCTGGTCGAGGGTCCTGGTCGTGCCGAAATAGTCAATGCCCCAGGCGGCATTGAGCAGGTCGTTGCGTGAAAGGACCTGATTCGGCCGGGCATGGAAGATTTCCAGGAGTTTCATCTCCCGTGAGGTCAGGCTGTGTGTGCGGTCAGCGACAGTGACCTGGTAGGTATTGCGGTCGACCAGGGCTTGTCCCATGGGGAACCGCTCCGGCAGGGTGGCCGGCGATTCTGTCCGGTGGTTCCGAACCCGGCGCAGGACGGCGGCAATGCGTGCACGCAGCTCGTGCAGGCCGAAGGGCTTGGTGACGTAGTCGTCGGCGCCGAGTTCCAGACCGACCACCTTGTCGATTTCCTCCCCCTTGGCGGTCAGCATGATGATCGGCGTACAGCCGTCGTTTTTCCTGATCTCCCTGCAGACATCGTAGCCGCTCAGCTCAGGCATCATGACATCGAGCAGGACCAGGTCGGGAGCCTCCCGGTGGAAGCAATCCAGGGCCTGCCTGCCGTCGCTGCAGGGCAGAACCTGGTAGCCTTCACCTTCGAG
Source organism: Geobacteraceae bacterium (assembly GCA_024640545.1). Taxonomy (GTDB): domain Bacteria; phylum Desulfobacterota; class Desulfuromonadia; order Desulfuromonadales; family BM103; genus JAHEDT01. The sequence goes on along the minus strand of JAHEEU010000003.1, from coordinate 12,899 downwards.
CAGGTCGATCAGCCCCTGGCGCAGGTTGGCGTCATCTTCGGCGATCAGCACGCGGCTGCTCATGCTTCACCTCCCATCGGCACAGTGAGTTCGAAACAGGCCCCGCCGTTGCTGCCTGGACAGAAGACCAGGGCCCCGCCGAGCCCTTCGGCGAGCTGGCGGGCGATGCTCAGACCGAGCCCGCTCCCTTGCTGGCGGGCGGTCAGCGACGTGTCGACCCTGTGAAACTTGTCAAAAACCTGCTGGCGGTGAGCGCTGGGGATGCCGGGTCCCTGATCGCTGATGCGCACCAGCCAACAGCCTTGCTGCGGCTGTAATTCAACCCGCAAAAGTTTGCCGGCCGCGGCATACTTGATGGCGTTGTCGATCAGGTTGAGCACGATCTGCTCGAGCGCGTCACGGTCGCTTTCAACCACAGCCGGTGAAGCTTCAATCTGCCGCGCCAGTTGCATGCCGGCCTCCTCGATGCGTACCAGCTGGTTGTCGAGCAGCCCGTGCAACAGGGCGGCCAGGTCTACCTCCTCCCTGGTAAACTTACGACGCCCCTGTTCGAGCCGGCTGAAGTCGAGCACGTTGTTGACCAGCCGGGTCAGGCGCTGGCTCTCGCGGATGATCACCTGCAGGTAACGTCTCTGCTTGTCGGGATCCTCTATGCGCTTTTCACCAAGCAGCTCGGCATACATGCGGATCGTGGTGAGCGGCGTCTTCAGCTCGTGAGAAACGCTTGAGACGAAAGAGGTCTTCTGCCAGGCGTCCACCTGGTTGCGGTGGGCCTGCCAGAGCAGCAGCGAGCCACCGAACAGGATGGCGACCACGAAAATGCCGACCAGCAGCGAGCCGAGCAGCAGGAAACTGCCGCCAGTGGCACCGTCCGTGCTGTTTGCATAGACGGCAACCCGCCAGTGCGGCAGGCCGGCGATGGCGGCTGTGGCCAGCGGCTGGCTGCTTGGAGTGATTTCCAGGCGCCCGACCTGGTGGAATACCGCGCCGTTGCCATCGAGCAGCGCATAGGTTTCCGTGTATGGAGGCTCGGCCGGGAAGTTGCCGAGCAGGCGGCTCAGCAAAGCCATCATTTCGACCTCGACACCGATCCGCAGCGGCCGGCCGGTCCACTCGTACCAACCGATCAAGTGCAGGCTGTTGTCGGCGAACCACGGCCGCCAGCCGTTGGTAACGGCTGGGGCTGCGTCCGAGGCCGGAGCTCCGCTGACGTCTGCCATTGCCGGGGCCTGTTTGGCGAGTTCGCGTAGTTCCCTGCGTTCCAGCAGGATGTTGCTCGCCTGGCCGGGGCTGTTGTTTACGGCGCTGTCGCCAGGCGGGCCCTGCCAGGGGGTCTGGCTGGCGAACAGGGCGCGGTAGCGGCGGATGAAATCGGCCTCCTCGTCGCTCGACGGCATCTCCGGATCGGGGTAGCGCAGACCGTGCCCGGTCTCCCAGATAAAGACATTGCGGACCAGCGGGTTGCCGCGCTTCCACTCTTCAAGCTGGTCAGCTTCCCTGGCCAGACTTGCCCGTGGCAGGGTGCGCAGCGTTTCGAGCAGGCCGTCCTTGACCTCGGCAACGGCCAAATCGATATTGCCGGCGATCGCCGTGCTGCGGTCGCCGGCCGCCGCCTTGGCGCTGCTGGCCAGGCGGGTCTCCTCACCCTTGAGCAGGTAAAGCGCACCCAGGCCCAACAACAGCGTTGGGATCAGCAGGAGCAGCCAAGTTGTGATGAGTCGCAGTCGGGTCATAGGTAAACAATCGGACTAAGAAAAAAGAACACAGAAAACAGAATACAGAACACAGAATACAGGAGAAGGCTCGGGGATTCCATATTCAGCCCGCTGCCACTCCTGTTTTAGTCCGGGGCGGGAAAACTTCCCGCCCCGGTCACCATAAGGATCAATATTCCTTTTGCTGCTTGCGCACCTTGTAGCTTTCCGAGCGCAGCAGCTTCTTCTCCGCCGGTGCCATCGGTGCCGGGGCAGCAAAGGTGTCTGCATCCTGCTGCAGGGCGCCTTCCGCTTCCTGGGCGATGTCGCCGAAACCGAGGGCCTGGCTGCGCGAGGAGATCTCGCTGCTCTTTGCTTTCAGCTGCTGCACCGCCTCATCCTTGCGGCCGGCATTGTAGAGGTCGAGCGCCTTGTCGCGGACCTCCGCCATCTCGTTGTCCACCACTGCCTTCTGCACCGCCTTGCTGGCAGAGCGGCGAACCTCCTCCTGGCGCTGCGAGAAGCGCACCTGGGCAACGGCCACTGAACTCTCCTGCGCATTGGTGAGGGCATTTTCATAGGAGCAGCGGGCATCGGCGACCTTCTTCAGCTCGTCTTCGCGCCCCGGTTCGACCAGCACTTCGACCAGGGCATACTTCTCCTGGCCGCCGTAGAGCTGGTTGAGGTGAATCTCGACCCGGTTGCCGCGGATGCGCCCCTCGCGGCCGATGATCCGCAACGGACGGACGCCGTTCGGGCAGTCGATTTCGATCATCACCTTGCGGGCTGCGACCGAGAGGATGTCGCCGAGTTCGGCGGCAAAGATGCGCGGCAGGTCAAGGCTGGATTCAACGAAGTAATGGTTGCCGTCACTGCGGTCGGCCAGTTGGGTCATCAGGTCCTCGTTGAAATCAGTGCCGATGCCGATGGTGGAGACCGAGATCCCCTCCTTGATCAGTGCCGCTCCGAGGCGGGCCAGGTCGGCCGGGGAACTCGGCCCGACATTGGCAAGGCCGTCGGAGAGCAGGACGACCCGGTGCACATAGCGGTCGTAGAGATTCTTGCGCACTTCGGCCGCACCCTGGCTGACTGCGCCATACAGGGCGGTGTTGCCTCCGGTGCGGATGCTGTTGATGCGCGATTCGATCCATTCGCTGTTAGCGGCACTCTGCGGTGGGACCAGGGTTTGCACGTTGTGGTCGTAAATGACCAGCGAGAAAAGGTCCTGCGGCCCGAGGCGGCGCAGGGCGGCAATTGCCGCTTCGCGTGCCTTGGCGATCTTGTCTCCCGACATCGAACCGGAGCGGTCCAGGACCAGGGCCAGGTTGACGGGCGGGCGGGCCGTTTCGACCGGAATCGCCGGCACATCGAGGTTGATCTTTATGACGGTTTTTTGTGCCTGGCCGGCAGGCAGGATGGTGCGATCGAGGGTGAGGTCGCATCCGACCAGGGGCGCGGCAGGTGCCGGTACGGCACCAAACAGGACGGCCAGGGTCAGCATCATGGTGTAAAGCTTGGCTGTGGTTTGCATGGTCTTTCCTCCTCTGGGTTGACGTGACGGGTGCATCACATGGGCTGTTTGCTGTGGAGCCCAGTAAATCACCCGCTCACACTCATGTCGTCACGAGGAGGTCAGTAATTTGTAAAAAGAATGTCATCATCTCGGTGTTTCCTGCATCAGCGGTGCCAGAAATCTGTCAAACGTGGCTCTCTGCCTGGCGGTCAGCAGCTCGAGGTCGCCTTCGTTGTCGAGCAGGTAGGTGGCGACACCGATGACAGTTCTGGCCAGGTAGCCGGTTCCGGCAACGCTCTGGTCAATTGCATCGCTGTGCTTGGTGATCAGGGTTCTCAGTTGGTCCAGGTCGACGTACATTGTCATCCTCCGTGAAAGGTCATGAGCCGGTTGCGGCTGCGGGAAAGCATTCCTGCATCAGGGCAGTAAAAATCCGGGCTGCCGGCGACGCTGTCCGCCGGCTCCTGGTCGCCAGCCAGAACTGCCGCGGAACGCTGAAACCGGCAACCGGGACCTTGACCAACTCGCCGCGTTGCAACTCCTGCCGGATCGAGATCTCCGAGAGGAACGCCGCTCCGAACCCGCTGATGACGGCCTGGCGAACGGCTTCGTTGCTGCCGAGGCGCACGGCAACCTGCAGGCGGGCCGGATCGAACCCGGCCAGGTGCAGGGCCTGGCGCAGGGCTTGGTCGCTCCCGGAGCCGTTTTCCCGTACGACGAGGGGGCTCGCCACCAGGTCGTCGAGTGTGAGCGCCGAGCAGCGACCCCAGGGATGTCGGGGGTTGACCGCCAGGACCAGCAGGTCATGAGTCAAGGGGGTGAAGTCGAGGTCCCGGTCGTTGCCACGGCTGCCGACCACTGCCAGCTCGATACTTTCGGCCAGCAGTTGGTCGAGTACCGCCCTGCTGTCCCCGGTCTGCAGCGTCAAGGCGATCCCCGGGTGTTCGGCGGCCAGTCGTGGCAGAATGGCCGGAACCAGGTAGTTGGCGGGGATGTTGCTGGCGCCCACGATCAGCTCCGCTTTTTGTAACCCGCGAAAGCCGTTCATGGCCTGGCGCAGGGAGTCGCATTCGGCCAACACCTGGCGGGCATGCCGCAGGAACAGCTTGCCGGCCCCGGTCAGCAGAACTCCCTGCCCGGTGCGGTCCATCAGGCGAAGCCCGACTTCGCCTTCGAGCGCGGCCATATGCTGGCTTACAGTCGACTGGGTCAAGGAAGCGGCCTCGGCCCCGCGTGAAAAGCTGCCCGTCTCGACTACGGCGACGAACACTTCAAGTTGACGCAAGTTCATGGCACCCCTATTGGTGTTACCGATATCATTAATCGCTTTTATGGAAATTATCAATTTGACCGGGGGCTGTCAATCGTTGACAATTCAACCGCTTTGCCAAACTGAAATTCAAGGGGGCCCCCGTCCATGAAGAGACTGCTGCTGGCACTTGTTGCCGTAACTGTGTTGTGTGCCCTGCCCGCCTGGGCCCAAACCCGCTCCGGGCAGGTGACCATGGAGTTCGACCTGAGCTCTCAACCGGCGGGTGAAACGGCCCGGCTCTGGATCCCCTACCCGGTCTCCGACCATGATCAGCTGATCGGCAGCATCCGGTTCGCTGGAGACTATGCTGCAGCGGGCGTCTACACCGTCCCCGACAACGGCACGCCGCTGCTGTACGCCGAATGGCCCCAAAGCAGCAAAAGCCGCAAACTGACCCTCGCCTTCACAGTGACGCGCAACGAGCTGCGCCGCGGCGAGCACCCGGACCGGGAGCCGGTCTGGAACCCGGCCGACTACGCCGCCTACCTGGGTCCCACCCGTATCGGGCCGACCGATGGAGCCGTCAAGGAACTGGCGGACAAGATCACCGCCGGCAAAACGACCGTTTTGGAACGGGCCAGAGCAATTTACGACTGGACCGTGGAGAATATGTACCGCGATCCCGAGACCCGCGGCTGCGGCAAGGGGGACGTCTGCTACCTGCTGATCAGGCCGGGCGGCAAGTGCACTGACATCTCCTCGGTGTTCGTCGCCCTCTGCCGCGCGGCGGGGGTCCCGGCCCGTGAGGTCTTCGGCCTGCGCCTCGGCAAACAGGCCGAACAGGACATCACTTCCTGGCAGCACTGCTGGGCCGAGTTCTTCCTCCCCGGCGCAGGCTGGGTCCCCGCCGATCCGGCCGATGTGCTCAAGGCGATGCTGGTAGAGAAACTTCAACTCACCAGCCCGGGCATCGTCACGCTGCGCGACTACTTCTGGGGAGGCATCGATGCCTACCGCTTCAAGCTGGCCAGCGGCCGCGACCTGGTGCTCAATCCTGCCCAGTCCGGCGAACCGCTCAACACCTTCGGCTACCCCTATGCCGAGGTCGGCGGCAAGCCCCTCGACTTCTACGAACCGAAGAGCTTCATCTACCGGTTCAGCTTCAAGGAGCTGTAAACAGCAAACGGCGCGCGGCATGGGAAAGCGGTCACCACTAACCCTGCCACGCGCCGCTCATGCTGCGAGTTCGCGTCTGCATATTCTGCCACCCCGCCCTGCCTGGGTCTAGGAACGACTCCCCCGCCGACCGCTGCTCTGGGCGGGCCGAGCGGCCAAGCCATCGGAACGCCGGGACTCCGTGGTTTTCTTCCGTACCTTGGATGCCCCGGGCTTCGCCGCTGGCTTCCCCCCTTTGGCCTGCTGCTTTTTTGCCCTGGGAAGTCCAGGGGCCTTCCTGCCTGCCTGCGCCTTTTTTGGGCCCTTGGCTTTCTGCTTTGTGCCCGACGCCCCGCTGGTTCCCCGTTTGACAGCAACCTGGGGGAATTCGGCGATCACCTGGCGGGGGATGGCATAGGTGAGCAGTTTTTCGATCTCATTCAGCAGTGGCAGCTCCGCCGGGCAGACCAGGGAGATGGCGACGCCGTCTTCGCCGGCCCGGCCGGTGCGGCCGATGCGGTGCACGTAGTCTTCGGGAACCTGGGACAGCTCGTAGTTGACCACGTGCGGCAGACGTTGGATGTCGAGTCCGCGTGCGGCCACGTCGGTTGCAACCAGCACGCGCAGTTCGCCGCGCTTGAATTCGGCCAGGGTCCTGGTGCGCAGCGACTGACTCTTGTTGCTGTGTATGGCGGCCGCCTTGATGCCGTCGAAGAGCAATTCCGCGGTCAGCTTGTCGGCGCTGTAGCGGGTGCGTGTGAAGACCAGCACCTGCTCCCAGCCTTCCTTGCGGACCAGGTGCGAGAGCATCTCGCGCTTGCGGCGGCGCTCCACCGGGTAGACTGCCTGGGTCACAGCATCGGCGGCGATGTTGCGACGCGTCACCTCGATGCGCCGCGGCTGGTCGAGCAGTTCGTCGGCGAGTTGCTTGATGTTTTGAGAATAGGTCGCAGAAAACAGCAGGTTCTGGCGCTGTGACGGCAGAAACTCGACAACGTGCAGGATATCGTCGATAAACCCCAGGTCGAGCATGCGGTCGGCCTCGTCCAACACCAGGAACTCGACCTCGGTCAGTTTAATCGTGCCCCGCTCGGCATGATCGAGCAGTCTCCCCGGTGTTGCTACCACGATATCGATGCCCCGGCGCAACCGCTCGATCTGCGCCCGAATATTCACACCGCCATAGATCATGGTCGAGCGCAGCGACAGGCGCCGCCCGTAATTCTGCATCTGTTCACTGACCTGGGCCGCCAGTTCGCGGGTCGGCACCAGGACCAGCGCACGCGGGTTCCTGCGCTTTTTCCTGGGGGCGTTTTCACTGAGCATCTGGACGATCGGCAGGGCGAAGGCAGCGGTCTTGCCGGTGCCGGTCTGGGCCCCGGCAAGCAAATCGCTTCCCTCGAAAATCACCGGGATGGCCTGTGCCTGGATGGGGGTCGGCGTGGTGTAACCCTGGGTTGCGACCGCGCTCAGCAGTTCGGCGCGCAGGCCGAGAAATTCAAAAGACATCGATCAGAATCCTGGCTAGAGTCGGTCCGTTGATACCGGACCAAGCTGGAGGGGATAACGTCATGCTGCAAAGCTGACGGAGAGAAAAGGATGAGCGGGGCACCTTAACGGATTGCCCGGGGGCTGTCAATCGTGCGATGGGCTGCCCGCAGGGCACCAGGGCAGGAGCCTGTTTGATCATTTCCCTTTGGTATAGCTGTCAGCGAGGCTGCCCACAGCGACCGCAAACGAATTGGCGCGGTTCCACCTGAGCAGCACCCGGAAATTGTCGTAGACCAGATAGGCAGGTTCGCCAGCGTCTTCGGGGATGATCAGCGAGGCCTGCAGGTTGCGACGGGGTAGGGCGTGGCCGCTGCTGGTGCGCACGCCGAGTGACTGCCAGCGAGCCAGGGTAAGCCGGGTCTTGAGCCCGGCCAGGGACCGATCGAATTGTTTCGGCAGCCTGACCGGACGGCCCCAGGTCTGGTCGTCCTGCCAGCCGGCTTGGGCCAGATAATTGGCCGCCGAGGCCAGCGCGTCGGGGATCGAATTCCAGAGATCGATACGGCCGTCGCCGTCGCCGTCGACCGCAAATTGGCGGTAGGAGGAGGGCATGAACTGAAAATGCCCCATGGCCCCAGCCCAGGAGCCCTGCATCTGCGGCAAGGCGATCCGCCCGGCATCAAGGATGCGCAGCGCATCGAGCAGTTCCTTGCGGAAGTAGTCGCTGCGGCGGGTGTCGAAGGCCAGGGTGACCAGTGCCGGGACGACCGGGATTTTGCCCGTGTGCCGGCCGTAGCCGCTCTCGATCCCCCACAGGGCGACGATGAAGCGACGCTGCACCCCGTACTTTCGCTCGACGCGGCCGAGCCAGGTCGGGTAGCGGAGCAGCACCTGCCGCCCCTCGGCGATGCGTTCCGGGGTGACCCGGGCGGCGACGTAGTCGGCCAGCGACTGGACCTTCTCGGGCTGCGCCCGGTCACTGTCGAGCACCCCCTTTTGCGGCGCTTCGATACCGGCCAGGGCCTTATCCAGGGTGGACTGAGAAATCCCCGCGGCACGGGCCTCCGCGCGCAGCTGTTCGAGCCATTGGGCGAAATCCGGGGGCGTGTTCTGCGCCAGGGCCGTGGGCACGGCCAGTCCCCAGAGACAGACGAGCATCAGCATGAACCGAGTGAAGTTTTCCATGGACTAACTATAGCACCGCAACCGGCTCACACCATAGGGGGCGGAGAATAAGGCTCCGGCCGCCTATGGCACGGTGGCAGGCGGAAGCAGGTTCGACTGGTCGAAATTAGAACAGGAACAGGGTGTAGTTAGAGGGTTTCAAGCAGCTTGTAATATTCCTGGATGCTGCGCAAAGACTCCAGCGTGACCTGGTACAGGAACCAGCTGAGCGCCAGGATGACGACGGTGAGGCCGAGCTTCCAGGCAGGCGATGTCTGCGGCCGCCACCAGATCAGGGGCAGGGCCAGGGGGCCGACGCTCAAGAGTGCCACGACGATGAAGGTCGTGCTGAAGTACCAGGGGCGCTTGGCCCCGACAGTATGCCGGTGCGGGGAGCCCTCGAGAAATTCCCCGCAGTGCTTGCACTTGATCGCTAGGTCCTGAATATCTTCCGCGCAGAAGGGGCACTTTTTCATGATCGTCTTGCCGTTTTGGATGGTTGACACACCTGGTTTCGGGGGCCGTACTTCAATACTCCTGTGAGGTGCTGCGGTCCATTGCTGGCGCGAGTAAGGTGCCCTCAGAGTTTTGTCACGCCGGCAGCGACGAGCAACCGTTCCAGGTCTTCCGCCTGCTCCCCCGTCATGGCCGCCGCGGGTATGAAAAAGAAGGCGTTGCGGTCGTGGTAGAGGAGCAGGCCAGGCTTGAGCCTGCGATAGCCGAAAAAATTGTTCCATGGCTGGCTATAACCGGCGGTGCCGCTGCGCACCGCGATCTCCTTGGGCCCGGCCGTCACGGTCAACTCCTTGTCGAAGAAGGGATGCCGGCAGGCGCTGCGCAGCGACTTGATGATCAGGAGCGGTTTCGACAGGACCGCGAAAAACCCGGTTGCCAGCAGCAGGGCCGCGAGCAGCGGCGATGAGTAGTAGCCGCCGAATCCGAGGCAGCCGATGATGATGCATACCACGCCCCAGAAGTAGCGCTGCCGCAGGGTGCGCTGACCGCTGTAGTGAGCTTCGAAGAAGCTTCGCCAGAGCTCCCTGGTGAGCCGGTATTGAATGGTCATGGTTTCAGGCATAGCGGATGGCCGTCAAGCAGACAGGGCCCTCATGTGCAGCGTTCAGAGACTGTTGTACCTCAAGTGCCGGGTTTTTGGAAGGGCAGGGTTGACTTGCGTTTCCCCGCGCCCGTGCTAAGAGTTTAGTCGACGAGCGGGGCAATGCGCTGCACCCTGCTGCGGGGAACTTCCTTTCACCCATCAGGCCTTCCGGTCCGCGGCCGACTCCTGGAGGTGTACTTCATGGCAAAAAAACCGCTTCCCCTGTCCAAGGTGTACGGCCTGCTCGAACCGGGGCCGGTTTTGCTGCTCACCACCGCCAAGGGTGATCGGAAGAACGTCATGACCATGTCATGGCAGACGATGCTGGAGTTCGAACCACCCACCCTGGCCTGCGTGATCAGCGATCAGAATCATACTTTCGATATCCTGACAGACACCCTGGAGTGCGTGCTCAACATCCCGACCGTGGACCTGGCCGACCAGGTCGTCGGCTGCGGCAACAGCAGCGGACGCACCACCGACAAGTTCAAGATTTTTGCGCTCACGGCCACGCCCGCCGCCCGGGTGGGGGCGCCGCTCATCGAGGAGTGCTACGCCAGCATCGAATGTAAAGTCGTTGACACCGGGATGGTCGACGTATACAACCTCTTTGTCCTCGAAGGATGCAAGGCATGGATCGACCCGGCGGTCAGCGATCCGCGGACGCTGCATCATCGCGGCAAAGGAGCGTTCATGGTGGCCGGCGAAACCATCAAGCGGCCTTCCAGGAAGAAATAGCCCCCGCGGCGAGGGGCCTGCTCAGAAAAAATCGCTCGTTTGCGGCCAGGCGGCCTTTTCCCGCCCGGCCCCGGTCTCGGTTACCTTAAACAACAGATTTGTTGAGCTGTCGCAGCCCAAAGCTGTCGCGGCGGTCCTTCGTCTGTTTCAGGCCTCATTCAAGGAGAAGTTCGCGATGTCTGCAGATACCCTGGCCCTGATCTCGATTCCGATCCTGGTCTTTCTCGCCCGGATCCTCGATGTGAGCGTCGGCACGCTGCGCATCATCTTTGTCTCGAAGGGCTTCAAGAATTACGCGGCCCTGCTCGGCTTCTTCGAGTCGCTAGTCTGGATCCTGGCGGTCAGCCAGGTGATGAAGCACATGGACAACTGGGTGACCTATGCCTCCTTCGCGCTCGGTTTCGCGGTCGGCAACTACGTGGGAATGCTGCTCGAGGAGCGCATTGCCATCGGTAACCAGATCATCCGCATCATTACCCGTCACGATGCCACCGAGCTGGTCGATTTCCTCAGGGAGAGCGGCCACGGGGTGACCAGTATCGACGCCGAAGGCGATGACGGTCCGGTCAAGCTGCTCTTCACCGTCGCCAGGCGGCGCAAGCTCGAAACCATCATCGGCGTCATCAAGCGCTTCAACCCGCAGGCCTTCTACACGATCGAGGACGTGCGCTTCGTCAAGGAAGCTTTCGTTCCGCCCGTGACCGGCCGGGGGATGGTGCCTTTCCGGGCGCTGCGCATCAGGAAGTAGCCCTGCCGAGCGGCTCGGTCCGCGAGCCCCTGCTCGAGCGTCCTCTCAAGTTGCTCAAGGCCCGGGACAATGACAAAAAAAGCAAGGGCCCGGAGAAATCTCTCCGGGCCCTTGCGTCTGAACCTGAACCGTCTGGCTATTCGGCCATGACGAATTTACCGTCCTTGACTTCGACCATGACCATCGAATCGACCCCGAGGCCGTTGTGGTCTTCCGGGGTGATGTTGTAAGTCCCGGAAATTCCGACGTAGTTTTTCGTGTCCTCGATCGCCTTGCGTAGGGCTTCCGGCTCAGTGCCGGCCTGCTTGATGGCGTTGGCGACGATCATGATGGCGTCCCAGGCGTAGCCGGAGTGGGTGTTGATCGGGAACTGCTTGTCATAGCCGTTCGCCTTGTAGAGCTTGATGAACTCCTCGATCACCGGTTTCTGCGGGTCGCTGTCCGACAGGGCGTCGGCGACCATCAGCTTGGTGGCCGGCATCCGGTCCCCCTCGCTGGCCGCACCAGCCAGTTCGATGTACTTGGGATCGGGCAGCCCGTGACACTGGAACAGCGGCAGGTCGATGCCCAGCTGCACCTTGTTTTTGGCGACGATGGATCCGGCCGGACCGATCGTCCAGGCGATCAGCGCCTGGGGCTTAAGGTTCTTGGCCTTGGTCAACTGGGCGGTCATGTCGGTATCTCTGGTGCCGAACGACTCTTCACCGAGAATCTCTATGCCGTAATCGGGCGCCAGCTTCTTCATCCAGCGGGCGCCGTCCTTGCCGAAGCCATCAGCGGCGGTCAGCAGCGCGACCCTGGTCAGCCCTTTCTCCTTGAGATAGATGAAGAGCCGTTCAACGGCCGTGCTCGAGCGCTGCGGGGATTTGAAGACCCAGTCGAACGGCCCGAACTTCTCGCCTCCCATGATGACCGGGTCGCCGCCGACGGTCATGAAAATCGGCACCTTCCCTTCATGGGCAATTTTCTTCACGTTCATGCCGGTATCGGTCAGGGTCGGACCGATGATGGCGACAACCTTGTCCTTGTAGATGAATTTCTTGGCAATGGAGGCGGCTTTGGCCGGATTCGCTTCCGTGTCGCCGACCTCGAGCTCGAGCATCTTGCCGTTTATGCCCCCCTCGGCGTTGATCTTGGCGACCACCATCTCCGCCACCAGCTTGGTCGGGGTGCCGATGAAGGCGGCGCGCCCGGAGAGGTCGAAGAACGCCCCCAGTTTGATCGTGTCGGCTGCCAGTGCCGGGGCAGCGGTCAGCAGTAGTCCGAGCAGGCTTACAAGGATCTTTCGCATGGCAGGTCTCCTTTACATGAAAGTGGCCAGTGGCCGTTCTGTCGATCAGGTCATTGCATTTCAAGAATATTAAGCGATGACTCTTCCATTTGGAAGGAAATTCCCCTCGGCAAAGGTCTGGCCGGCGGTCAGACGATGTCGTCGGTGATCCGCGAGTCGAACACCCGCTGACTCTTGCGTTCCGAGCGGGGCAGAACACCGTAGCCCATCAGCTCGAGTTCAGCGGAGACCAGCAGTTGTTTTTTGATCTGGTGCTCCGCCTCATGGATCAGCTCGGCATTGCGCTCGGGTTGAACTCCGGCGGCCCGCTCCACCAACAGGCGCATGTGGTCACGGCCGGCCGGGTCACGGGTCAGGTGAATCTGGTACTCGGAGCCGAGGCCGGGGACCGCGGACAGGATGGTGTCGATGCTGCTCGGGTAGATATTGACCCCGCGGAACTTGATGGTGTCATCGGTGCGTCCCTTGATGCGCGAGTGCCGCGGCAGGACGCTGCCGCAGGTGCAGCGCCCGGGGATCAGCCGGGTGATGTCGCGGGTCCGGTAGCGGATCAGCGGCGCCCCCTCCTTGCAGAGCGTGGTGACCACCATCTCGCCCCATTCCCCCTCGGCGACCGGTTCCAGGGTGGCCGGGTCGAGAATCTCCAACAGGTAATAGTCGCCCCAGTAGTGGATGCAGTCATGCTGCCGGCATTCGATGCCGGTTCCGGGGCCGTAGAGTTCCGTCAGGCCGGTGATGTCAAACAGCTCGGCGC
>JAHEEU010000232.1 GCA_024640545.1 Geobacteraceae bacterium | reverse complement strand
GATCCCGATAGCCCATTTGACAGGCCAAATCCAGGCACTCTTCGTACAGACCACCCCAACTCGCTCCGGGTCTTGCCGACCGCTTGGCGTGCTCCTGGATCGTCAGCATGTCGGAATACGCTTTCACGAGCTTTTCCGGCAGTTCTCCAAGACTGAACATGCGCGTTTGATCGACGATGTAGCCGTCGAAAACGCCTGACAAATCGACGGTAATCGGTTCATGCCTGCGAATCTTTTTGAAACTCGCGCCCTGTGGAAAAGAAGGGTTGAGTCCCAGGCCTCCCAAAGGGGTGTCCGAATAGGTGGGAACCGCGCTGTCCGTTCCGGAGAAAACGTGGCCGTAAAAAAGCTCGTTATTGAAACCACGCATGCGGACAAGGCCCTGATGACCCGCCTTCCTGGCCACGAACTCCAGCTCTGCGGCCAGTTCAAGATCGGTCATCCCTTCGCGCAAAACCTCCGGCACCCGCTTGCAGACTTTTTCGACGATCAGCGCAGCATCTTTCATGATGTTGATTTCGTAGCCCGACTTGACTGCCCGAACATTACGCACCAGTGGCGTTGCATCGCTGATGCTCACTTCCCCTAGCCCGGCCTGGAATCTGTTCATGACCGTCATCGGCACCACGTCGAGTTCCATACCCACCGTTTTCGGTAACGCATAGCGGTAATCAGCCAGCAGGCCGGGGATATCGCGCGGGCTCCTGAACGGCACAACCTCCTTGAGGCCCGACTCCATGCGTGCCCGGGCATAATCCTTGCGCACCAGGTAGAGGGCTTCGCCTTCGGCCGGCACGTAAAGTGCGCCCTGCTGGATAGCCCCGGTAAAGTAAAACAGGTCCGCGTTCTGCAAAATGAGGATCGCTTCCAGGCTGTGGATAGACATCTCTTTCTGCAGACTCGCGATACGGTTTTTCAGCTCCACGGCGGGGGTGATCCGCATTTTTTGGTCTCCTTTGCAACGCATGCGCAGCTTTAGCTGCGCAGTTCTAAACTAAGTTTTAAGGGCCATGCTGAAGCCGCTGATTTACAATGTAAAATTCATAGGAACGAGGTTTTTGCAAAACGCTCTGGGTTTGTCACCTGAGTGCCACCAAGATTGAGAATGGGCAATTAACATACTGTTATAAAAGAGTTTTTACATAACATAATGGCAGGGGCAAGGCAATCAAATAGCGGGACAGCCGGCATAATTGTCCTTGACGCAATAGGATTTGAAAATCACTTTATTCAGCTCGATGAATATTTAAACAACCAGATTAAGTCATGATTTATTTCTGTGCAGAATGCTAAAAATGTAGACCTTGCAGGTGCTTTAGCTGACGCAACGGGCCCTTTCCACATAGCTGTCCACAGTGGCTTGTGGACAGGCACATCTCCAGAGGAGAACTTACCCCAAAAAAAACCGGCCGGGCACTGCCCGGCCGGTTGCTGTTGACTGCTATGCAAGCTACTTGACGTCCTGCTGATAACGCTTCTGGTAGTAGGCCTTCATCTCCTCGACACGCTTGGGATCAAAACCCTTGGTATACCACTCGTGCTCCTTGCGGCCGTCGATGTACTTGGCGATGATCTCTGCATAGACTTCCGGCTTGCCGGCCTTCTCGCACGCCTCTTGCGACTGCGGCAGGAGTTCCGTATAGAAGTGTTTGGCGACATCGTAGATGCCATGCCACCAGGCATAGTCCGGTCCGCTCATGGCGGCGCCGTGGCGGGCACGACGACCTTCATGGTGCCAAAGCTCCCAGTAGGTCCAGTCGATCGGGTCATCGAAATTCCCCTTGGAGATCACCTCCTTCTCCATCAGAAGATCACGAATCTCTTTGGCCGGGATGGCGAACTTGTCATTATACAAACCGACAAAGCTGTCAAGCTGTTTGTAGAAACCTTCCACGAAGGGAGAACCATGACAAGCAGAGCAGACATCCTGCATGTCCTCGAGCTTCTTCTCCCAGCCCTCGGTCCGCTTGGAAATCGGCGCGCGCAGGTTCCAGGACAGCCGGGTGCCGACATCATGGGTCACGGGCTGGTTGACGGTGGCGCTCATGTGGCAGGTAGCACAGGTCGGGGCATCGTAATAATCCTCACCGGCGACCCACTTCGGCTTGTCCATGTTCAGATCGTCTTCAAAGGCGCGGTAGAGGATGCCGTGCTTGGATTCTTCGTAAACCTCTTTCTGGGGGTGGTCCGGGCCGAGATGACATTTGCCGCAGGTTTCGGGCTTGCGTGCCTGTTCCTTGCTGAAACGATGACGGGTGTGGCATGCCGAGCAGGTTCCCTTTGAGCCATCGGGATTGACCCGACCGATTCCGGTGTTTGGCCAGGTATTGGTGTCGAGCGAGCCGTCGGCATTGACCTTGACGATGGAACCGTGGCATTGCCGGCAACCAACGGCAACGGCCGGCTCGCCGCCGATCGTCTGGCCAAGGATACCGTCCTGGGTGTTCAGGATGTCGCCCGCCTTGGCATGATGGCTGGCTTCCTGCTCCATGGTCTCCTTGGGGTGACACTGACCGCAGTCACGGGGCGAAACGATGATCGCAATCGAAAACCCGTTGTGATCGAAGGCATCGGCATCACCCTGTTCTGCTTTGTGGCACTCGTAGCAGCCGACACCGGCGTTCCAGTGCGCACTGTCTTCCCACTGGCTGACGATTCCAGGCATGGCCGCATGACAACCGATACATTCCTGAGTTTCTACGGAAAGACGGTCAGTCGCGGCCATGCCGGCTGCCGGTGCCAGCCAAAGAAGCCCTGTCAAGAGAAACCCTTTCCAAAACAATTGACTGCTCATTCCTTTTACCTCCTCACTGACATATGACCTCAGGGGCCCTATAATGGTTGACCCGTCAGAGATGGACGAGCCGACGAAAAATTTACATATCACGCAGCAGATTTAAAAGACAACTCAAATGAAAAGTTTCTCAACTTTACGGGATGTGCCAGGCCGAATATTTGACGCAGGTCAAATCCCGGGCACAAAATCGACATTTTCCCGGCTTGACGGACCAGACCCTGCCAGGGAAGACTCTGATGCGTGCGCACAAGGTGCGCATCAGGAGAAGAAGAGAGCAGCCAGGATCTGGCTCGGCGGGTACGGCCAGAAACATCGTTAGGGGATCAAAGGCCGAGGTCAGTTTAATCAGGGCAATGGCACAGGGCGCTTGCCCTTAACAGACTTCGACTCTATACTGCGACATCTATTCATCTAGGAGAGCATGCAATGTCTGAACAATGGTGGCAGGTACTCTTTGCCGGCAGCTTTGCGGGAGCAGCAACTTTCGCCGGAATGTCCCTGGTCCTGGCCAGGGAGACTTGGAGCCGCCGTTACTCTGCCGTCCTGGTGTCTTTTTCGGCTGGTGTTCTGCTCGGCGTCGGCGTGCTCCATATCCTGCCTGAAGCGATGGAGCTGACATCCAGCGCGCCGCTCTTTATTCTGCTCGCCTTCGTCCTCTTCTATTTTTTTGAACACCACCTGATGATCCACGCCGGTCATGAGGAACAGCACCATATCAACCTGGAAGTTGCCGATTGCCATGATGAATGCTGCCTGCGTCCTCACCCGATGGGGCTGGTGGCCTTCATCGGTATGGGGCTTCACTCGCTGATTGACGGAGTCATCATCGGCACCGGCTTCG
>JAHEEU010000231.1 GCA_024640545.1 Geobacteraceae bacterium | reverse complement strand
TGCTGTCGATGGAACAGCTGGGAACCGCTGCAAAGGTTCAGGCCAAATCCGATCTGCGCATCGGCATCGGACCAATCACCATTCCGGAAGCGCTCAAGCGCATCCAGATTGTCACTCGCGATACCCGGAACATCTACCAGTTCGACGAGTTTAACCGCTGGGCCGGAGTCATTGAAAATGATATGTCCGTCGTTCTGGGTGACAATCTTGGCGACCTGATCGGAACCGAAACAATCGCCTTCTTCCCCTGGATATCACATTTTTCGCCGACCCATCGCGTGATCATCGCCATCTCTCAGTTCGATGGCGAACTCTCTGGGGAGGCGACCTTGAACGCCCGCTGGACGATTACCGATGGGGACGGGGAGAATAACCTGGCCAGCGGCAGGAGCGTCTATCGGCAGCCGGTTGAAGGTGGCGACTATGCCGGCCTGGTCAAGGCTGAGAGCCTGCTCCTTGCAGATTTGAGCAAGGAGCTTGCCCAGGCCATAAAGAGCCTGCCCGGGCAGAACTGACATACATCAACAGCACAGGCCAATTCGCCATTATGCTCAATGACGATGAGATCTCCTAAGTGGATTTTGAACAGCAAAGCACCCGATGAGTACGGGGGCTTTGCTGTTTGTGCTACTGCTGCCGGGCTCCGGCCACATCTGACCACAGCTGACGATAAAACCTGTAGGCCCGCAGGCCATCGTTACAACTCTGCGAGGCCGCCGAGTCGATGCGCAGGAATTCAAGCAGCAGGGGAAAATCGGGGTTCACCAGGTGGGCTCGCTGCCTTTTGGTCAGCTTGGCAGGGTCTTGCAACTGCCAGGAGTGGTGAAACATGTGATGGCGGATGGCCCAGACGATCCGGCTGCGCCGTTGTTCAGTCATGTCCAACCGAGCAAGAATCTCGGCCGCCATGTCCGCTCCGAGCCGGGCATGCCCATAAGCGGTGATGCGACCATCCGCATTCTGCTTGGTGGTGGCCGGTTTGCCGATATCGTGCAGCAGGGCAACCCAGAGCAGGTCCGGATCGCAATGGTCCGGGCAGGTCGCGACCGCCAACCGGGTGTGAACGGCGACGTCGCCTTCGGCGTGGTACTCGGGAGGTTGCGGCGTGTCGGCCAGGGCGTCCAACGCGGGGATCACCTCGCACAGTTCAGGCCACCAGCCGGCAGACCTTCGTCTCATCAGGGTCTCGATCCTCTGAACGATTGTCATGCCTTGGCCCTGGACTTCTTCAGAAGATTTATCCCTCCGGAAAAATTTTCGAGATTCTGCTCCATACGGCTGCAGGAGACCACGATCCGCTGCCAACCGCCGGGGATGATCTCCTGGGTATGGGCCAGGTTGTTGCGCAGACTTTCCATTTCCTTGATAGCCTGGCGCGCCTCTCTACGTGACGCCATGCCGAGCGCCTTGCGGAGCCCTTCGTCATAGGAGATGATCCAGCCTTTGTCACCGTACTGCAGGCAGTCAACCAGGTCGACTTTCTGACCGCGCCTGGCACGCTCCTCCTGGAGTTGTTTGGCCTTGTCCAGACGTTGCGAGGACAGCAGGTCCTGCCACGAGTCGTCAACATAGCGGTGACGCAGAATCTCTGTCATCAGCATTTCGCCAAGCGTAATCCAGCCGAACAGGAACATGCGCATCGGCGGCTTTTCCAGGTCGCTTAATGTAATGATGGCACCGACCTGGTCGAGGATGGTCACAAAGCATTTTTCGTTGATCGCCAGGGAATTGACGACCGCGACCAGGTTGGCGGTATCCGGCACCATGTCGTCCGCCGGGGTAAAGTAGCGCAAATAATCCTGGCAGGGGCCTGAATTGAGATCCTCACGCCGCACGTAACCTTTGACCAGGCCATCCTGCCTAATTCCGACCAGGTCGAAATCCTGCTCGGACATGAACTTCCGTACCGACTGCGCATCGGCAGAGGCATCGAAGGAGACCAGCGGCTCGGCAAGGTCCATCGCCGAAAAGCCTTCGAGAAACAGGCGGCGCAGACGGGAACTCTGGGTGTCATTCCAAGGCATGAGATCTCCTTTGTGGCGGTTCTCTTAATGAGGTTAACATATTGAAATATAAGCTAAGGATACCATGCAATGTGTTGTCAACCTTATTGGCAAAAAAATACGGACTTACAACCAAAACAAAGGTTAGTCACTAAGTCATCAAGACACGAAGCAATCACTGTTATTGCTGAGCAAGCAACACTTGCTGGGCCTGATGAATTGATCTTAAACCTGCATAATGTGCTGTTTTGTGCCTTCGTGTCCTCGTGGCATGCATCACTTTTTTTGGGTTATAGAACCGAAAAAATCAAGAGGTTATTTGTATCGTCAAATAATATGTTGTATCATTCAAGTCTCTAAAATAATTTAGAAATATACATCTCGTTGACTAAAATACCATGCCTCGGGAGAATTGCATGCGTTTTGTGATGGTTTTGGCGATGGGCATCGCCCTGGTAACGGCCGGTTGTATCAAGGTTGGCCCAGAGTTCACTCCCCCCAAAGCCCCGGTCGCCGATTCCTGGCTGGGAGCTCAAAATTCTCAGATCGCTGTGAAAGCAGATTACCATGACGACTGGTGGACGGTTTTCAATGACCCGACCCTGAACCGCCTGGTCGAAGAAGCGTACCAACAGAATCTCAGCCTCCAAATCGCCGGTCTGCGTATTCTCGAAGCACGCGCCCAGCTCGGCATCGCCACAGGCAACCTCTACCCGCAACAGCAGCAACTTGGGGCTTCGGCAGCGGCCATCGGGGCCAGCCGGAATGCTGCGAATACCGCCGCCGGAGACCTGCACTACAAGGACCTCAATACCAGTTTCTCCGCAGGCTGGGAGCTCGACTTCTGGGGCAAGTTCAGCCGCGGGGTTGAAGCGGCCGACGCACAATTCCTGGCGGCCATCGCCAGCTATGACGATGTCATGGTGACCCTGACGGGAGAGGTGGCCCGTGCCTATATCCTGATCCGGACTGTTGAGGATCGTATCCGCCTGGCAGAGGAGAGCGTCAGGATCCAGGAGCGCTCCCTGGAGATCGCTGAAAATCGCTTCGAGGGCGGGCTGGTCACTGAACTCGACGTGCAGCAGGCCCGCAGCCTGCTGTCCAACACCCTGGCGGCGATCCCCAACTACCGTACAGAGTCCCGGCGTGCGCAGAATGCTTTGAGCGTGCTGCTCGGCATCCCGCCCAGGGACCTTTCCGCACAGCTGCAGCAGAACGACGCCGTCGGGATTCCGAAGCCGCCCCCTGAAGTCGCGGTCGGCGTTCCCGCGGACCTGCTGCGCCGGCGGCCAGATGTCCGACGGGCGGAATTACAGGCAGCAGCCCAGAGCGCCTTGATCGGTGTGGCCAAAGCCGACCTCTTCCCGCATTTCACCCTGATCGGCAGCATCGGCCTGCAGACCAGTGACAGCCCGCTGACCCGCGAGGGCGGCAGCCATTTAAGCGACCTGTTCAGCAGCGACAGTGGCACCTATTTCGCCGGACCATCATTGACCTGGGACCTGTTCAACTACGGACGCAT
Organism: Geobacteraceae bacterium; assembly: GCA_024640545.1. Taxonomy (GTDB): domain Bacteria; phylum Desulfobacterota; class Desulfuromonadia; order Desulfuromonadales; family BM103; genus JAHEDT01. The sequence continues at coordinate 125 of JAHEEU010000231.1, read as the reverse complement.
CAAAAACCAGGTTCGGGTGCAGGATGCCCGCCTGCAGCAACTCGTTATCAATTATCAGAACACGGTCCTGAACGCGGCCCGCGAAGTGGAAGATGCCATGGCCGGTTTCCTCGAAGGCCAGGTGC
>JAHEEU010000074.1 GCA_024640545.1 Geobacteraceae bacterium | reverse complement strand
ACCCGCGGCAACGTCACCAGCCGTTCACCGGAGAGCCGGGCGATCCTCGACAGCAACGCCGGCGACTATTTCCCCACCTACCTCAAACTTCACGGCTATGACCACCTGGTCCTCTACGGCCGAAACCCGGAATGGACATTGCTGAAAATCCACCATGATGAGATCAGCTTTGTCGATGCGACCCCTTATCGCGGCATGGACAACATTGCCTTGACCGCGGCCATCGAGAGTGCCTTTTCCTGCCGCGAGCGCAAGGACATGGCCCTGGCGCGCATCAGCAGCGCCGGTGAAAACCGGGTCCTCTGCAGCGGCATCATGGCGGGTGAGAAATCGATCTGGGCCCGCGGCGGCGGCGGTGCCAAAATGGGCGCCCTGCACCTCAAGGCGATTCTCATCCAGGGCAAGCCCGGCCAGGAGGAGCAGGCCGCCTCCTTCAAAGAGTACAACCGGCAGATTGGCAAAAAAATCCTTGCAGCGAGCGTGGTCCAGAACGCCCTGAAAAAGGTCGGCACCCCCTTCCTTTACAAGCCAAGCCGGGTACTCGGCGCCATGGGGGCCAAAAACCACCAGGAGACCACCTGGTACGACAGCCTCGATGCCGACAACTTCGATCCTTACCGGCCAGGGATGAGCGGCTGCTACAGGTGCCCGGTGTGCTGCCGTGCCAATAACGACATGCTTCCGGGCGGCAAGGGCGGCTGGGGTGCCAGCGCCCTGACCGGCCTCGCCGGCAATGCCAGCTACGACAGGGAACAGAGCGCCCTCGATCACCACAAACGGCGCGCCTACAACGGCATCAACAACGACGGCCGATTCGACCGCTACGACAAGGGTGAGGGCCCGGAATATATCATCGTCGGCAAGTTCGGTCCCGACATCGGCATCAAGGAACCTGAACAGGTCCTGCGCCTGAACAACATTCTCAACGACCTGGCCCTTGATGCCTCGAGCACCGGCAGCGCCATCGCCTGGGCCATGGAACTCTACCAGCGCGGCATTATTGACCGGCAGGACACCGGCGGGCTCGACCTGAACTGGGGGAACTACCCGGTCATCGAACAGCTCCTGTTCATGACAGCCAAGCGCACAGGTTTCGGCGACACCATCGCCGCCTCCAGCCGCGCCGTCGAACTGGGCAAGTACCCGCCCGAGGCCCTGCGTTACTGCATGGCTTCCAAGGGGCTGTTCCAGTCCGACCCCCACGACTCCCGCATCCTCAAGGCCTTTGCCCTGGGTCTGGCGGTCGCCACCCGCGGCATGGACCACCTGCGCAACCGCGCCACTTTGGAGATCAATGCCCGCATCAACGATGACGCCGACTTCAAGACCGCTCTCTACGGCGGGGTGGTCTCCCCGGAGCCGACCTCCTACGAGGGGAAGGAGCACGCCGTGCGGCGCTGCGAAAACACCTTTGCCGCCGGCGACGCCATCGGCATGTGCCGATTCAACACCAAGCTGTTCAACTCGCCGTCGACTCCCGACCTGGCCGATTTCGCCACTCAAGTCAGCGGGCTGACCGGGTTGTCTTTCGACGAACGGCACCTCGACGGCATCGGCCTCAACATCACCGGGCTGGAGCGAATGCTCAACTTCCGTCTCGGCCTGCGCGGCGACGACGACACCCTGCCGCTGCGCTGGTTCGACGAAGCGATCGAGGTCGGTCCCTTCAAGGGGGAAAAAATCGACCGCAACCAGTTTGCCGCTCTCAAGCAGCGCTTCTACCGGCTGACCGGGCTCAATCAGGAAGGCGCACCAGCACTTGACTGGCATGCCCGGCTCGCGCAAATCGTCACGGGCTACAGCATCAAGGTTAAATTCCCGGGAGCATTTCCCGGCGCACCTGAGGGAGCCGTCATCGTCGATGAGCAGGTTGCACACCTGGGAGAGCTGCGGCAACTGCTGCGGCACAAACTCCCCGAAGCGGCTCGCATCCTCGATGATCCGAACCTCAATATCGTCATCAACGGCAAGATGATCCTGGCCGGAGAAGATCAGACCGGCATTCCTGACGGCAGCGAGGTCTACCTGGTATCCTACGTCTCTGGGGGGTAATCCGTCCCTTGCGTGCATCCCGCGGTTTTTTCAACATCGGCGGCGTCAGCCTGGAATACGAGCTGCTCACCCCCCCCCGGAGCGGTGCTACGACCCTGGTTTTTCTTCATGAAGGTCTGGGTTGCCTGGCCATGTGGCGCGACTTCCCGCACCGGGTTGCCGTGGCTACCAGCTGCCGGGTCTTGGTGTACAGTCGGGCCGGTTACGGCGGGTCGGGCCCCTGCCCCCTGCCGCGGCCGCTCACCTTCATGCACGAGGAGGGGCTCGAGGTCTTGCCGCAGGTTCTCGAGGCCGCCGAGGTACCAAAGGCGGTTCTGGTCGGGCACAGCGACGGCGCCTCCATCGCTCTGATCAACGCCGGCGGCGTAGCCAGCCGGCGTATCGCGGGGCTGATCCTGATGGCCCCGCACGTATTCGTCGAAGAACTGACGATCCGGAGCATCCGCGCAGCGGTAAGCGCCTATCGAACCACCGCTTTGCGCGTGCGCCTGGCCCGCTACCATGGTGACCGCGTCGACAGCACCTTTCACGGCTGGGCCGGGGCCTGGCTGGATGACGGTTTCAAGACGTGGAATCTGGAAGACTTCCTGCCGCAGATCAAGGTGCCGGTGCTGTTGATCCAGGGGGAAGAGGACAATTACGGGACCCTCCGGCAACTGGAAAAAATCCAGGCGCGGCTGCCCCGCAGAGCCGATCAGCTGCTGCTGCCGTGTTGCGGGCATACGCCGTTTCGCGAGCGGCCTGAGGAGACCTTGCAGGCGATTGCCGGGTTTTTGGCAACGAACCTGGACTGTGGAGGGTGAAGGACCTACCAGGGGAGGATGCCAGCGGCTATCTGCCTGGCAGAAAAGAATCTTGCGGAAGAGCCCTTTCTAGGATAAATTCCTTCTAACCTCACAAGCCGGCCTGATAGGAGCCCAAGGCGCATGGCGCTTTACGAACTGAACCATATCGAGCTGCGGCGCGGGACATTCTGCCTGCACATCGAACAGCTCCTGCTGGAGGCCGATCGCCTCTACACCCTGCACGGCGAAAACGGCTCCGGAAAGAGTAGCCTTCTGCAGCTGCTGGCCCTGCTTATGCCACCGAGGAGGGGCGGCAGCATGCGCTTTGCAGGTCAGGGGGTGGCATGGCAGGCAAGGACCCTGCACCGTCTGCGTCAGCAGATCACCCTGCTCGAGCAGAACCCGCTGCTGCTGTTCGGGACCGTCGAAGAGAACCTGGCCTTCGGCCTCAAGCTGCGCCGGCTCCAGGGCCGTCAGCTCGCGCAGCGCATCGACCAGGCCCTGGAAATCACTGGGCTGCAAGGCTTCAAACAGCGTCCGGCCCGGGAACTCTCCGGCGGCGAAACCCGGCGCGTGGCACTGGCCCGGGCACTGGCCCTGAAACCGAAGCTCCTGCTGCTCGACGAGCCGACCGCCAACCTGGACGCCGGCCAGGTTGAAGCCCTCGAGCGGTTCCTGGTCACCCTGCCGGGACAGGGGATCTGCCTGGTGGTCGCCACCCACGATCCCGCCCAGCCAAAACGGCTTGGCGGTGAGCAGATTCACCTGCGGGGCGGCCGCCTGCAGCAGCCGAAAGGGCAGCAACAGTCCGCGGAGCAGGCCCGCTGCGGCAACGCCTGACCGGCTGAACCGACAAACCAATCGCTGCCCGCGGCGCCTCATGAGGGGGCCGCGGACAGCCGCAACAAGACATCGCTGCAATACTCCGAGTTCTCCGACCTGTCGGCTGCCGCCGTGGTTTGTGAACCTATGGGTTCGGTGGGAAACGACCGGACCTCCCGTACTTGGAAAGGAGACTGACAGCCCCATGGCGGGGCTGTGCGCGCCTTCCAAACGGAAGGCGTTTTTTGTTGTAACCTGTCCCTGCGGTCACTCACGGGTGCCGGTTAAGAGGAGGAAGATCATGAAGAGGATGCAACACCTGCTAATGCTGTTGGCCCTGCTGCTGATCGCCTGCCCGGCTCTGGCCGGGGAGCACCTGCGCCTGGCGACCACCACCTCGACGGAAAATTCCGGACTGCTCGCCGCGCTGCTCCCCCCCTTCGAGCAGGCCAACGACTGCCAGGTCGACGTGATCGCTGTCGGCACCGGCAAGGCGATCAAGCTCGGCGAGACCGGCGATGTCGACGTGGTGCTGGTCCACGCCCGCAGCAAGGAAGACCAGTTCGTCGCCGACGGCTTCGGCGTCGACCGTCGTGACGTCATGTACAATGACTTCGTCATCCTCGGCCCGGCTGCCGATCCCGCCGGCATCGCCAATAGCGTGGATGCGGCGGCGGCACTGGGCAAGATCGCCGCGGCCAAAGCGACCTTCGTCTCCCGTGGCGACGACTCCGGCACCCACACCCGGGAAAAGCAGCTCTGGAAGGCCGCCGGCATCACACCGGCAGGCGACTGGTACCTAGAGGCCGGGCGCGGCATGGGTGAGGTCATTACCATGGCGACCGAGCGCGTCGGCTACACCCTGAGCGACCGCGGCACCTACCTGGCCTACAAGACCAAGACCGACCTCAGGATCACGGTCGAAGGGGACCCCGGACTCTTCAACCCCTACGGCGTGATCATGGTCAACCCGCAGAAGCACCCCCATGTCAAGGTCGGCCTGGCGAAGAAGTTCCTCGACTACCTGACCTCGAAACAGGGAAGAGACCTGATCACCGGCTTCCGCAGGGGAGGCGAACAGCTCTTCTATGTACAACAGTAAGAGGTTCTTTTGAGCTACCTGCTCGATTCACTGATCAAGGCGCTGGAACTGATCTTCAGTTTCGACCGGGAGGTCCGGATGGCCGTCTGGACCTCCCTCTATACTTCCGGCTGCGCCACGGTCCTCTCCGGGCTGGCGGGGATACCGATCGGTTTATGGCTGGGGATCAGTCGTTTCCGCGGCCGGCGCCTGGCGATCACCCTGCTCAACACCCTGATGGCGCTGCCGACGGTGGTGGTCGGCCTGGTGCTGTTCGGGCTGTTCAGCCGCCAGGGACCGCTCGGTCCACTGGGACTGCTCTTTACCCCTCTGGCGATGATCGCCGGGCAAACGGTTCTGGCCGCACCGATCGTGGCCAACCTGGTGCTGGCCGCGGTGAACGGTGCCGATCAGCGGATCATCAACACCGCCTTGACCCTGGGGGCGACCCGCCTGCAGGCCGCCCGCCAGTTGCTGCGGGAAATCCGCTTCGGGGTGATGGCCGCGGTGATTGCCGGTTTCGGCCGGGTGGTCGCCGAAGTCGGGGTGGCCATGATGCTCGGTGGCAATATCCGCAACAGCACCCGGACCATGACCACAGCCATTGCCCTGGAAACCAGCAAAGGCGAGTTCGCCTTCGGCCTGGCCCTCGGCATGATCCTGCTGGGCGTAGCGCTGCTGGTCAACATGGGATTGAACCTGCTGCAGCAACGCTGACAGCCAATAAAGCTAAGGTGAGAATGTCCATGCTTTCCTTTTACGAAGCGCGCGAACAGATCCTGACCGCCGTACCATTGCTGCCGATCGAAGACGCCGCACTGCTCGATGCCGCGGGGCGTGCGGTCGCCGAAGCGGTCATCGCCAGCCAGCCTTTGCCGGCCTTCGACAACTCGGCGATGGACGGCTACGCGGTGCGAATCACAGACTGCGGAGCAGGAGTCCTGCTGCCGATCAAGGGATATCTCCCGGCCGGCAGCGACAGTGACCGTCGGATCGAACCGGGGACCGCGATCAAGATAATGACCGGCGCCCCGGTGCCGCCAGGTGCCGATGCGGTAGTACCCTTCGAAGAGACCGAAGAATTGCCGCACCAGGTCCGCCTGCTCGGCGAGGTAAAAACCGGCGACCACATCCGCCGGCAGGGGGAGGATATCCGACCCGGCGACCTGGTGATTGCCGCCGGCACCGTGCTGCGCCCTGCCGAAATCAGCCTGCTCGCCTCCTTCGGCATGGCGTCGGCAAGAGTTCACCGGCAGGTCCGGGTGGCGATCCTGGCTACCGGAGACGAGCTGCAGGAGGTCGACGAGCAGCGCAGCGCCGGAGGGGTGATCAACAGCAACTCCTGGGCCCTGGCCGCAGCGGTCAAGGAGATCGGCGGGCTACCCTTGATCCTCGGCATCGCCAGAGACAACCGGGAGAGCCTGGGCGAGAAGCTCCGGGAAGGGTTGCAAGCCGACGCCTTGATCACCTCGGCCGGGGTCTCGGCCGGCGACTGCGACCTGGTCCGCGAGGTGCTCGATGAGCTCGGCGTCAGGCAGCAGTTCTGGAAAGTCAACATCAAGCCGGGCAAGCCGACCGCCTTCGGCATGAAAGGCGATGTGCCGGTGTTCTCCCTGCCTGGCAACCCGGTCTCCACCATGCTTACTTTTGAAGAGTTCGTGCGCCCGGCGCTCCTGAAGATGATGGGCCATCGCACGGTCATCAAACCGCTCTTCAAGGCGCAGCTGCAGATCCCCTATAAGAAGAAGGCCGGACGTCTGCAGCTGATGCGCGTCTCGCTCAGGCTGGATGACGACGGCGTGCTGCTGGCGGCCAACCCAGGAGACCAGAATACCGGGATTCTGCGCACCATGATCAACGCCCAGGGGATCGCCATCCTCGACGCGGAGCGTGATCGTTACGCCGCCGGCGACCAAGTGACGGTCCACCTGCTCGGCACGGCAACCGAACTGGGATACTGAGACCGGTCATCAAGTGCCCGGGAGGCCTTAACGTGATAGGTTACAAGACGCGCTTTGCTCACTGTCCGGAGGCGTCCATTGACTCGGCGCACCGCTCACGGGTGCCGGTCAATTCTGGCCTGGGCAGCGCGAGGGACCGTGGCGAATGTAAACCAGCGTAGACAATAAGCCGGGGCAAACGTCACCATCAGACGCACAGCAACCACCCGGCAAGCGGGGAAGTGCCGCGATAATGTCGTTTGCCGCTTTTTGGCAGACACAGACTGTGTGGCACGCCGCTTGCTAATCAAGTTGATGGTTCAAAATTATTCCATGGCACCAGGAACTGCCGGACCAGTCCTGAGGCCATGCCGCCGGTCATGTACCGGAAAGGCCCAGAGGAGGCTTCACCATGGCAACATCTGTCTACCGACCGAAAAACCCGATCCGCTTCGTCACCGCGACCAGCCTTTACGATGGCCACGACGTTTCCATCAACATCATGCGCCGCATCATGCAGGACTCGGGCGCCGAGGTGGTGCATCTCGGACATAACCGTTCAGTACACGAGGTTGTTCAAGCGGCGATCCAGGAAGACGCCCAGGGCATTGCGGTCAGCTCCTACCAGGGCGGGCACATGGAATTCTTCAAGTTCATGTACGACCTGCTCCAGGAGAAGGGCGCCGGGCATGTACGGATCTTTGGCGGCGGCGGCGGGGTGATCCTGCCGGACGAGATCAAGGAACTCGAAGACTACGGCATCTGCAAGATTTTTTCCCCCGAGGACGGCCGGCGCATGGGCCTCCAGGGGATGGTCAACTACGAGCTGCAGCAGTGCGACTTCCCACCACCGCGCCAGCTCTCCAGCGACCTGGAAAGACTGCCGCTGCGCGACCCGCAGGCTGTGGCCAGGCTGATCACCGCCGCCGAGCAGCTGGTCGAGCATCCTGACGAGCAGTTGCAGGCCACCCAGCAGCAGATTCGCCAGCATGCCGCACAAGTCCCGGTGCTCGGCATCACCGGGACCGGCGGCGCCGGCAAAAGCTCTCTGACCGACGAGTTGGTGCGGCGTTTCCTTCGCGATTTCCAGGATAAGGCGGTGGCCATTCTTTCGGTCGACCCGACCCGTAAACGCACCGGCGGTGCGCTGCTCGGCGACCGCATCCGCATGAATGCCATCGACACGCCGAGGGTCTTCATGCGCTCGCTGGCGACCCGCGATTCGCGGAGTGAACTCTCCGCGGCAATCCGCGAGGCGCTCGAGGTCCTCAAGGCTGCCTGCTTTGACCTGATCATCGTCGAAACCAGCGGGATCGGTCAGGGCGACGCCGGCATCGTCGAGGTCTGCGACCTGTCGCTCTACGTGATGACCAGCGAATTCGGCGCGCCGACCCAGCTGGAGAAGATCGACATGCTCGACTTCGCCGACCTGATCGCCCTCAACAAGATGGAGAAACGCGGCGCCGAAGACGCCCTGCGCAACGTCCGCAAGCAGTACCGGCGCAACCGTCACCTGTTCGATGCGGCCGACGAGGATCTGCCGGTCTACGGCACCATCGCCAGCCAGTTCAACGATATCGGCGTCAACCGGCTCTACCGGGCACTGATCGACAGGTTCAACGCCAAGCGCAACCTCGGCTGGCAATCGCAGATGGCCGTCGGTGAGGGGCAGAGTGTTGCCCAGCTGATCATCCCCCCGGAAAGGTCAGGATACCTGGCGGAAATCGCCCACACGGCCAATGCCTACCGCAAGCAGGTTGAAAACCAGGTGCAGTTCGGCAGAGAGGTCTACCAGCTTGCCGGCGCCCGCCGACTGCTGGCCGAAAAGTGCGGCGGCCAGAACGCCGACCTCGACACGCTCCTTGAACAGACAGAAGGCGCGCTCAGCGATAAGAACCGCAAGCTGCTGCAAAAATGGCCTGAGCTGAAAAAGGCCTACCGGCAAGACGTCATGGTCACCAAGGTGCGCGACAAGGAAATTCGCACCGAGCTGACCACGACAACCCTCTCCGGCACCCGTATCCCGAAGGTCTGTCTGCCCGATTTTGCCGACTATGGCGAAATCATTCGCTGGTGCATGAAGGAGAACGCGCCCGGGTTCTTTCCCTATACCGCGGGGCTGTTCCCCTTCAAGCGCACCGCCGAGGACCCCAAGCGCCAGTTCGCCGGCGAAGGGACTCCGGAGCGGACCAACCGCCGCTTCCATTACCTGACCCGCGATGACGCCGCCAAGCGCCTCTCGACCGCATTTGACAGCGTCACCCTCTATGGCGAAGACCCGGACGAACGGCCCGACATCTACGGCAAGGTCGGCATGAGCGGCGTCTCGATCTGCACCCAGAACGATATGGACAAGCTCTTCGCCGGCTTCGACCTCTGCGATCCGATGACCTCTGTTTCGCTGACCATCAACGGCCCGGCGCCGATGCTGCTGGCAATGTTCATGAACACTGCCATCCGGCAGCAGAGCGACAAGTTCCGCAGCGAAAACGGGCGCGAGCCGTCAGTCGAGGAGTTGGCCGAGATCGAAAGCTGCACCCTGCAGACGGTGCGCGGCACGGTGCAGGCGGATATCCTGAAGGAGGACCAGGGGCAGAACACCTGTATCTTCACGACCGAGTTCGCCCTGCGCATGATGGGCGATATCCAGCAGTACTTCATCGACCGGAAGGTCCGCAACTACTACTCGGTATCGATCAGCGGCTACCACATCGCCGAAGCGGGCGCCAACCCGATCAGCCAGCTCGCCTTCACCCTCTCCAACGGCTTTACTTTCGTCGAATACTACCTGTCGCGGGGGATGCACATCGACGATTTTGCCGGCAACCTGTCATTCTTCTTCAGCAATGGCCTGGATCCCGAGTATTCCGTGATCGGCCGGGTTGCGCGACGGATATGGGCCGTGGTGATGCGCGACCGCTACGGCGCCAACCAGAAGAGCCAGATGCTCAAGTACCACATCCAGACTTCAGGTCGTTCGCTGCACGCCCAGGAAATGTCCTTTAACGACATCCGCACCACCCTGCAGGGACTCATGGCGATTTACGACAACTGCAACTCGCTGCACACCAACGCTTACGACGAGGCGATCACCACCCCGACCGAGGAATCGGTGCGCCGGGCGATGGCCATCCAGATGATCATTAACAAGGAGCTGGGGATGACGAGGAACGAAAACCCGTTGCAGGGCTCCTTTATCATAGAGGAGCTGACCGACCTGGTCGAAGAGGCGGTGTTGCATCAATTCGAGCAGATCAATCAGCGCGGCGGAGTTCTCGGGGCGATGGAAACCCTCTACCAGCGCAGCAAGATCCAGGAAGAGTCCATGCTCTACGAGCACAAAAAGCACACCGGCGAGTTGCCGATTATCGGCGTCAACACCTACCTGAACCCGAAAACCGCCGAGCAGGGCTACGAGATCCCCGGAGAGCTGGCCCGCTCCACCGAAGAGGAGAAACGCCACCAGATTGACAACCTGCGGACCTTTCAGGCGCAGCATGCCGCGGAGGCACCACTCGCCCTCAAGCGTCTGCAGCAGGCTGCCGAGAGCGGCGGCAACATCTTCGCCGAGCTGTTGGAAGCCGTCAAGGTTGCCTCCCTCGGCCAGATCAGCGCGGCCCTTTACGAGGTCGGCGGCCAGTATCGACGCAACATGTAAGCAGCCTCTGGCAAGGAGATCCAAGTGGATATTTTCCAGGTCATCAGGGATCGCCGCAGCATTCGCAGATACCAGGACACGGCCGTTGAGACTGACAAGCTCGAGCTGGTTCTCGACGCGGCCCGCCTGGCGCCCTCGTGGAAGAACCTGCAATGCTGGCGTTTCCTGGTCGTCAGGGATCGTGAACGCCGGGAGAAACTGCTGTCCGCCTTCCCGACGGACAACCCCGGCAGCCGCGCCATTGCATCGGCGCCGGTGATGATCGTGGTCTGCGCTGACCCCACGGCATCGGGGGTGGAAAACGGTATCGAGTATTACATCGCCGACACCGCCATTGCCTTCGAGCATCTCTGTCTGGCCGCCCATGCTCTCGGCCTCGGCACCTGCTGGATGGGTTGGTTCGACGAAACGGCGATCAAAAACGCCCTTGGCATCCCCGCAAATATCAAGGTGGTCGGCATCACCCCCCTGGGCTATCCTGACCAGGAGCCGAAGCCCAGGCCACGTAAATCACTCGCAGAAATCACCTTCTACGACCGTTGGGGGCAAGTATGACACTCAAGGATGAATATTCCGGGCGCATCGCCGGGCTGCAGGACAGGCTCCGTGAGCAGGGTCTCGATGGGGCACTGATAAGCCACCCGATCGACCTTTACTACTTTACCGGCACCCGCCAGAACGGCGTCTTCTGGGCCGCAGCCAGCGGCGAAGCACAGCTGCTGGTGCGTAAAAGCCTGGGGCGCGCCCTCGAAGAGGCCCAGGTCGACCAAGTGCTCCCCTTCCCCTCCAGCAAGGAATTTGCCGCGACCCTGTCCGGCGAGCCGGGCCGGATCGGCATGACCTTCGACGTCCTGCCGGTGCAGCAGTACAACTACTACGCCAAGCTCCTGTCCGGTTGCCAATTCAACGACATCTCCGCGCTGGTTCGCGACCTGCGCGCGGTCAAAAGTGCCTGGGAGCTCGATGTCATGCGTCGCGGCGCCGACCAGCTCTGCGCGGTCTTCGCCCAGGTCCCGGATTTCCTGCGAGCCGGCATGCGTGAAGTCGATCTGGCCGCCGAGTTCGAAATGCGCCTGCGCAAAGCCGGCGGTGAGGGCACTACCCGGATGCGGGCCTACAACCAGGAGCTCTTCATGGGGTTGGCGGTCTCCGGAGACCGGGGCAGCACTCCCGGCTTTTTCGACGGGGCCGTCACCGGTGCCGGCATGTCCAAGGCCTCGCCCCATGGCGCTTCGACCCAGCAGATTACCCGGCATGAACCAATCATGATCGACTATACCGGCACCTTTGACGGTTATCTCCTGGACATGACCAGGATATTCGTCATCGGTGATCTTGACGACGAACTCCAGCGGGCGTTCGATACCGCCCGTGTCATCCAGGAGCAGGTCGCTGCCGCCATGCGGCCGGGAGCCAACTGCGCAGAGATCTTCGAGCTCGCCGCCCGGATGGCCGAAGACGCAGGCCTGGGTTCCAACTTCATGGGCCCGCCCGGTGAGCAGGCAAGGTTCGTCGGCCACGGGGTCGGCCTTGAACTGGACGAAATGCCGGTCCTGGCCAAAGGCTTCAACGTCCCCCTGCAGTTGAACCAGACCATCGCCGTTGAACCGAAATTCGTTTTCCCAGGGATTGGCGTGGTAGGCATAGAAAACACCTTCGTCGTCGGCCAAGATGGTGCTACAAGGCTGACCCGCCTCAAGGACGACCTGGTCAGATTGTGACCGCGGTTAAGTCGTTTTCAGCCATCAGGTGGTTGCTGGCCTGACCAAAAACAAAAAAGCCCCACCTCATACGAGGTGGGGCTTTTGCAATTAATTTCGGCGGCGTCCTACTTTCCCACACAGTTGCCCATGCAGTATCATCGGCGCAGTAGGGCTTAACTTCTGTGTTCGAGATGGGAACAGGTGTGACCCCTACGCTATTGCCACCGAAAAGCGTAATTTCGGTTTCAATTGCTTAGAATATTTTTTTGATTTCACGATACCAGCATATCTTGGAAGTCGGGGGGAGGAGAACCTCCCCCCTTCTTCACGCAAAAACTTTTTATGGTCAAGCCTCACGGTCGATTAGTACCGGTTAGCTGAACACATTACTGTGCTTACACCGCCGGCCTATCAACGTCGTCGTCTTCGACGGACCTTCAGGGACCGAAGTCCAGGGAGATCTAGTCTTGAGGTGGGCTTCCCGCTTAGATGCTTTCAGCGGTTATCCTTTCCGAACATAGCTACCCTGCAAATGCCCCTGGCGGGACAACAGGTACACTAGAGGTTCGTCCATCCCGGTCCTCTCGTACTAAGGACAGATCCTCTCAAATCTCCTACGCCCACGGCAGATAGGGACCAAACTGTCTCACGACGTTTTAAACCCAGCTCGCGTACCGCTTTAATTGGCGAACAGCCAAACCCTTGGGACCTGCTCCAGCCCCAGGATGCGATGAGCCGACATCGAGGTGCCAAACCTCCCCGTCGATGTGAACTCTTGGGGGAGATAAGCCTGTTATCCCCGGAGTACCTTTTATCCGTTGAGCGACGGCCCTTCCATACAGAACCGCCG
>JAHEEU010000073.1 GCA_024640545.1 Geobacteraceae bacterium | reverse complement strand
GAAAGAGAACCATGACAGCGAAACTGATGAAACGTCGGTCTATCCTCGCCTTCGTCCAAGATAAACCGGGGACATTGAACAAGATTTCCATGCTGATCCGCCGCAAGATGTACAACGTCGATACCCTGACCGTCTGCAAGGCCAAGGCCCCGGGGGTCAGTCGCATGACCATTACCCTGCGCGAGGACGACGAGGCCAAGGTCGTCCAGGTCATCCGGCAGATCGAAAAGTTTACCGAGGTGATTCGCGCCAAGGAGCTCGATCGCGACCACAGCTACTGGCGCGAGGTGGCCATCGTCAAGTTCGAACTGGACGCCAAGCAGTTCGAGAAGCTGCAGAAGAAGTACCAGATCGAAGTTCTCGATACCCAGCCGCACGATATCCACATTATCCAGATCGCCGGTCCGACCGACCGGCTCGATGGTTTCCTCAAGGATCTCGGTCCCGAACACCTGATCGAAATCGCCCGCACCGGTGTCACGGCTCTGGAAAAGTAACCACTCAATGGTCAAAAAGACACAAAGATCAGAGGGAACACCCTGAACTTTGCTAGGCAATGTTGCCTGAGGAGCGTTATGAAACGTCGCAGCGAAGAAATTACCGGCCAAAAAAATTCCGAAAAATGGGTTGCGCGCACCGCTGCCCGGACCATGCTACGGGCCGTCCGCTTTACCGACGAGGATTTCGACAAGCCGATCATCGCCCTGGCGGTGCCGCACACCAACGGTACGCCCTGCAATGATCATGTCCGGGCTTTGGGCGACATCGTCCAGCAGGCCATCGAGGATGCCGGCGGCAAGGTCATCGTCTTCGGCACCCCGGTTGTCTCCGACGGCATCTCCATGGGCACCGAGGCGATGAAGTACTCCCTGGTCAGCCGGGAGGTCATCGCCGACAGCATCGAGCTGATGACTGAGGGGTACATGGTCGACGCCGTGATTACCCTGTCCGGCTGCGACAAGACCATCCCGGCCGCCCTGATGCCGATCGCGCGCAACAACCTGACCGGCCTGACCCTGTACGGCGGGAGTATCCTGCCCGGCGAATATCGCGGCAAGGCCCTCAATATCGTCAGCGCCTTCGAGGCGATCGGCGCCCACTGCGCAGGGAAGATCGACGCCGAAGAACTGCATGCCATCGAGTGCCGTGCCTGCCCCGGTGCCGGGTCCTGTGCCGGCATGTATACCGCCAATACCATGGCGTCGGCCATTGAGGCTCTCGGTATGAGCCTGCCCGGCGCGTCTTCAAATCTTGCAGTGGACGAGGGGAATGAGATCTCGGCGGACAAGCGTGAAGATTGCAGGCGCGTCGCCAGTGCAGTCATCGCGCTGCTCGCATCGGGCGTCAAGGCCCGCGACATCATGACCCGCAAGGCGTTCGAAAATGCCCTGACCGTGGCCTGGGCCCTGGGCGGTTCGACCAATGCGGTCCTGCACCTTCTGGCCCTGGCTCACGAAGCCGCAGTCGAGCTGACTCTTGCCGATATCGAGCAGGTGACTGCAAAGGTACCGCTGCTCGGCAACTTCAAACCCTTCGGCCAGTACGTGATGAATGACCTGCACAGGATCGGCGGACTGCCGATGGTCATGAAAACCCTGCTGGACGCCGGCTACCTGCACGGCGACTGCCTGACGGTAACCGGGCGCACCCTGGCCGAGAACCTGGCCGAAGCCCCGCCGCGCCCCGATAACCAGGATATCTTTTACAGCCCAGATAAGCCCTACGCGCCCGCCCGCCAGCATATCCGGGTGCTGCGTGGCAACCTGGCCTCAGATGGCTGCGTCATGAAGATCAGCGGTAAGGAGATGACCCGTTTTGCCGGCCCGGCACGGGTTTTCGAGCGCGAGGAGGGGGCTCTGGAAGCGATCCTGGCCGGAAGAATCAAGGCCGGCGACGTGGTGGTCATCCGCTACGAAGGGCCGCGCGGTGGTCCTGGCATGCGCGAGATGCTCTCGCCCTCATCGGCGCTGATGGGGGCCGGGCTTGGCAAGAGCGTGGCACTGGTCACCGACGGGCGCTTTTCAGGTGGCACCCACGGCATCATGATCGGTCACGTGGCCCCGGAAGCCCAGGTCGGAGGAGTGATTGCCGTAGTGCAGGAGGGGGATGTCGTCGAGATAGACCTCGAACGCGGCGAGTTGAACCTCAGGCTTGACCAGGAAGAGATCAGCCGGCGCCTGGCACAATGGCAGCGCCCCGAACCACGCTATCGTCGGGGGGTCCTGGCAAAATACGCCATGCTGGTGTCGTCGGCTTCAAAGGGGGCCGTGACCAGCTGAGCATTCCCGCGTACTTGCCCAGGGGCCTGCAATGCGATGAGCCGCCCCAGTTCAGGTTACATACGCTGCGTGTCTTCCGCAAGGCAGGTTTGCGGTCAGGCTTGTAAGATGCGATCCTTCCCCTGCTTCTTGGCCGTATACATGGCCTCGTCGGCCAGCTTGACCAATTGCTCGAAGGCCTGCAGATTATCAGCAGCATAGGTTGAGACACCCGCACTGATGCTGATCTTCCCGCCATCCAGATCTGCGAACTGGTGTTCCCGGATAATCGTGCACAACCTTGTCCCCACATCGAGAGCTCCCGCTGCCGGTGTATTCGGCAGGAGGAGGGCAAACTCCTCTCCTCCGTAGCGTGCTGCGATATCACTTTCCCTGGCGACCTTCTTCATGAAAGATCCAATCTGTGCGAGAACCTTGTCGCCATTGGTATGACCGAAGGTGTCGTTGACCCGTTTGAAATTGTCTATGTCAAAGAAGACCAGTGACAGGGGGGTGCCATAGCGGCTGGCCCGGCTGAATTCCTCTTCGAGCCGGTTGTAGAAGTAGCGATGGTTGTAGAGCTTGGTCAGGCCATCACGGATGGCCATCTCCTCGAAATACTCCTGCGCGGTTTTCATCGATTCGAAAAGGATCGCGTTCTCCAGGGCATTCGCCGAGATGTTGGCCACCAGCTGGCACAGCTTGCGGACTCTCAGGGTGATCCCGTCTTTCAGGGGAGAGGACGTCCTCAGGAAGAAAGTCCCTATGACGCTCTCCTTCTTGATGATCGGGATAACGACTATGGAATTATAGTCGAGCTCGTGGATGTACTGCCGGACGGAATCCATCAAGGGATCGTGCTTGACGTCATTGACGATAATGGTTTGTTTCGACTCGAAGGATTTGGAAATTTCCGGGTACCTGGATAGTTCGAGCTTGATTTCATCATTCCTTTTCAGGTCGTTGCTGGCCTTGACGCAAGCTTCACCCCTGTCGTTGATACTGATGATCGAACACCGCGTGAGATCGACGATCTCCGCCATCTTCTTGACGATCAGGCGGAGGATTGTCATGGGATTGCGAATCGCCGCGATGTTTTCCGAGAGTTCCAGCAGAAAAAGCAGGTCCTTGTGCTCGAGTTCAGAATAGTAATCACTCGTGCGGAGATGGGCATCCACCCTGGCAGTTACTTCAGGAATGCTCATCGGCTTGGTGAAGTAATCGTCGGCCCCCGCCTGCAAGCCGAGGATAAGGTCGTCTTTCCTGGAGCGCGCAGAGAGCAGGATCAATGGGATCGCCGCTGTTTCGTCCATATCCTTGAGAACCTTGCAGGCGTCGACTCCGCTTCTGCCGGGCATCTCTACGTCCATGATGATCAGACTGGGTTTGTGCGCCAGGGCAAGAGAGATGGCTTCGTCACCGTTTTTCCCCTCGATGATGTCGTAATCTCCTGACAGAGCGTCTTGCAGGATCTCCCTGAAAAAAAGCTCGTCATCCACAATCAATATAAGACTCTTCGGAGCCATCGCCTTCTCCTGTTGGATAGTTCATTCTCAAGCGAGGTCCGGATAAAGATTGCCGGGCCGCATCATGAACAGTGGTGGCCTTTGCTAGGCTTGAATTTTAATGCCTACCGATTGTCTATACAGATCCCCAATACAAATTAGTACAATTTTAGTCATTATATTGCACATTGCACATCACGTCAAAAAATCTTAACTTCTAGCGCTCACGGCTTACTGGCTGACCCCGGCTCTGATTGAACCCGTGGAACGTCCCTGGCCTTTCGCACCCGCAGCAAGCGGTGTCGTTCCTCAATGATTGAATATGGCATACGACCACTTAAAATCTTCTGACAAGTGCACTCGATTTGCCTCGTGGTGTGGCTCCGCTTGGCCCGTCTTGCGGGTGCGGGCCCGGGTGACAGTCATTTGTGCTTGAACGCCAGTTAATGGATGGTGTGCAACGATTGGTGCAAGCGGCCGACATATCACCCGTCAGCGCTTGTGCTTTTCCTTCCAGAGACGCAGAATCTCATCCTCGCCAAGGGGCGATGGCCGCTTGATTCTAAGGCTGTTTGCCCACTCCCGGGCAAAGTCGCGCTGGATACAGCGATTGATGGCCAAGGTCAGGATCATTGCGATCAGTGCGCCGAGGCTGGCCAGGCCCATATCCTTGTGGGCATCCCAGACGTCACCCTGTGTACCCAGGTAGGCAATGCCGAGGTCGCCGCCGAAGATTTCCGCTGCCGCCCATTCGATCAATTCGTAAATCATCGAGGTCGACATAGCGAAGTCCAGCGGCAGGAAATAACCCCAGAAGCCTTCGGCGTTGGCAATCCGCAGGTAAATCTCCCGGATCGGGTAGGTGATCAGCAGGCCATAGGAAAAATGTACGATACGGTCGAAATTATTTCGCTCCCAGCCGACCAGTTCATTGAAGCTGTTGCCGGTCAAGCTGGCATACCACTGGTCGTAGGGAACTTCCGCGTAGGTGTAGTGCGAACCCACCTCGTGCAGGGCAAGGAAGATGAAGATCAATGTGTAGGAAATCCGCGACAGCGGTAATTTTCTCCGGGTCGCTATCAGCGCGCACAGCGCCAGCAGAACAAGGACGTTTTCCAATATCCAGTCCTTGCGGTCGTAGACATTGAACGACAGGATAAAACACTCCACCAGGAACGGAAACATCAGCAGCCAGAGGAATCGGCCGTGGGAGATGGGGCGAAGCAGGCTCATGAGATCGCCCTCCAGAAAGTCGAATCCTTGGCTCAGCAGCTGGGTCGATTGACCCGGTGGGTTCAAGAGTAAGACTATTGAGCTGCAGGAGCCGGCATACAAAAACCGCCGTTCAGCGGTGTGCCGACAACAGCGGTCTTAAGTTTTATCCGTATCTCTCTTGCTGACCACTATGCATTATGATCCCCCAGAGAGCGAGCCAGGCCAGATTAAACAAATCTACTCTACAATGGCGTCAAGGTAAAGGATTAGTCGTTGCGGCAAGTCATCGCGCTGCTGAAAGCGACGATTGGCAGCCTCCAGCGCCCGGGTTCCCTGTCAGGAACGTCTTCGGCAATAGCCACAAACAGCAGGGCCCTCCCGATCCGGGAGGGCCCTGGTTGATCAATCACTATGCCCTGCGCTGTTCTGTCAGTGCCCTCCGAGACCCAGCGAGGAGATTGCGAGCAGGACGACAGCGACAGTAACCAGAACATACAGCGCGCGCGCAATGGTCAGCAGGCCCTGGCGGAAAGTAGCTTGTTTAGACATTGATAGCTCCTTGATCTGTTGGTCTTTATTGGTACGTAAAACTTGTGGCAATCATGTAATATCTCGCAAATTATATCAAAATCAATTTATATGAAATATTCAATTTATTGATTGCTCGTTAACCAGCTTTGGCTGTTGTCAACCTGCTCAGATTTTTTGTCTGCCGGGAGCGGGGTTGCCAGGCGCCTTTCGGAAAAATGCCGCCCGTCAGCATGCAAGACTCCACGGCAGGCCGGGGTCAATCAACCCGGCGCGGTTCGGGTGGAAAATTTAATAGTCTTGTAAGTTATTTGTTTTTCTAGCTTTTTCTGGCAATGATGGTCAGGATGGAGCGATTTTTGTAACGGCTTTTTTGCCTCTCGAGTCATGTAAGGCAAGAATTTTAATCTTTGCTAAAATGCAAATCCTGTGTAACATCCGATGCAGAGGAGGATTTATGGCATCCGATTGCAACTATGGTTTTGGAGCAAATTTTTTGCTTAGGTTCGAGGACGCCGTCGCCAAGGTCGAGAAACTGCTGGCCCTGCACGGCTTCGAGATTTATACGCGCTTGAACCTCGAGGAAATAGTGGGCGACTCGCTGCAGGGCAAGTTGGGGCGCTATGTGATCCTGGGCGCGTGCAACCCGGAGTTCGCCAGAGAGTTTTTCGTGGCGGACCCTGACATCGGCCTACAAATTCCATGTACTATCATTGTCTACGAACTCCAAAACGGCCGCTGCAGAATCATGATCAAGGATCCTGCACGGATCATGGACCTGATCAGCAACCCAATTGCGGTTCAAGCCGCCATCAAGGTCAAGGAACAGCTGGAACAGGTCATCGATGACCTGAAAAGCCAAAATCCCAATTAGATTATTTCCCTCGCAGCTGGACAACATGGCCACCTGGCGATATCCACCAGGTGGTCATTTCGGTTTGGATAAGAACGAATCCGACTGAGTGTTCCGGGGTGGTTCGCCGGCCGGGACTGGCCAGCCTACGGCAAAGGTGGCCGTAGTCAGCTACTCGGCGATGATCTCGTTGCTGAGATTGTCGACCACAACAGGGCTGTCCATGTAAGTGACCGTTGGGTCTGTGCCGTACTTTTCCCTTACGAACGTCCGCCAGCTTTCCGTATAGAGTGCTTCAGCCTGTGCTCTGCTCTTCCAGAGATAAACCCCGCCGACGGTCGTGCCGTCCTGCGACAGCAGGTAGTACTTGCGAATCAGTCCTGCCACTCCCTGATATTTCGGGGCCGTGCTCAAGAAGATCTCGCGTGCCTGGTTGAGGGTGATCGGTTTCGGCAACTGGAAGGTGGCGATGGCGGTGATCATAGTGCGGCTCCTGTCATGTCCAGTGTGACCTCCGGGGTATGGAAAAGGGCGAAAAGCTGGTCGTTTTTTAAAACATTCGAATTGACGTGATCCGGCTGTACCCGTGGAGCATGGCACATGCATGGCGCCGGGAATGTGGCGTGCGGGCCGCTTGGTTCCTTGTCCAGGGGGATATAGAGTGCGGCGGGGCGCACCTGACGCTGGTAAATATATCAGAATCCCCGCGGTCTGCTACCGCATGAACAAGCGTCGTTCAACCTGGCAGACGGGTTGGTCTTATGTCCTCAGCCTGAATCTAATCACCGAGTGCAACCACCCTGACATCGACGATTAATTTAGGGGGAGGTCCGGGCAGGCCGACAAAACTCCCGGCCACCGGGGGGACGGCCTCCGGGTGATGTGCCACGGCCACGGAAATGTGTCGAACTCCGGCGACCTCGCCGTTGGTCGGGTCGAACCCCTTCCAGCCGGCACCGGGGAGGTAGACTTCCGCCCAGGCATGGGTCGTCGCTGACCAATGCTCCATGGCCGGAGCGTGCGCATAGCCGCTGACGAAGCGGCTGGCCAGGCCCAGGCAGCGGCAGGTCTCAACGAACAGGGCGGCAAAATCGCGACAGGAACCCCGTCTCAGGGCCAGAGTCTGTGCCGGAGCCTGAACCCCGGGTTCTTCACGGGCGGCGTAGGCAAACTGGCCGGCGATGGCCCGGTTTATCAAGTCGAGCAGGGCGTAGGTCTGCATGGCCGGCTGTCTTAAGTTCAACCGGCCGAGCCAGGTGCGGATGGCACCCTCGTCGCCGGGATAACTCGGCTGCAGAAAGGGGGTCAGGTCGACCCGGTCCATGGGGGCATACTGGAAGGGGTAGTTGACAGCATAGTCTTCAAAGAGAAAATCAAACGGATTCTCCACGTAGTGCTGGATGATCACTTCGCTGGTGATGGCGAGGTTTTGTGTGGGTTCGAGAAAATCGACCACGGCCGCGGCGTTGTCGAGAACGTCCCTGTGCCACTTGATGGTATGGGCAGGGAAAATGGTCAGCGACGAGGATTCGATGTGCACTTCCGGCCCTTCCCGAGGTCGGAGCAAGAGGCGATGGGGCTTTAGAGTGACCGGCCCGCAGAACTGATATTCTGTGAGGTGAGTGATTCTCAAGCGGTGCATGGCAATATAGTTCCACTCCTAGAGTCGTTGCCGGGGAAAGGACCGAAAGGGCCATGTCCCCATGACACAGTCTGATTATATAAGCATAACAGGTTAGCGCGAATGGTGTGTGGGCACTCAAAAACGGCGCTCTTGATGAGTGTCCCAAATATTCATCTTGCATTGCCATGACAGCTGTGGTATTTTGAAATTATCTTAAACGTTTGTGCAGAGTTAGTTTGTCGGACAAGATTAAAAGTTAATCAGTCACGAATGAACCACGCAGACCTCTTTCGGTTGCGTGTTTTTTATTTTTAACAGATTCGGTTTGCACACCAAGCAGGGGGCCAAAAAGGCCCCAGGAGTTACAAAAATGGCAGAAGGAACAGTGAAGTGGTTTAACGACGCAAAGGGTTTTGGTTTTATCGAGCAGGACAACGGGCCCGATGTGTTCGTGCATTTCTCAGAAATCCAGGGCGACGGGTTCAAATCTCTCGCCGAGGGAGATCGCGTGACGTTTGACGTCACCCAGGGCCAGAAGGGTCCCCAGTCAGCCAGCGTGCGCAGAATTTAAAAGTTTTGCTTTGACTGTACTAGAGCCCCACGGATTTCCGTGGGGCTCTTTTTTGTTTAAAAAACGAATTTAGAACCGAAAAGAAGGTTATGGCAAAAGGCTTGTTCAACGCAAAGTCGCAGAGAACAAAGAAAGCCGCAAAGATTTAATTTTCACATAAAGAACGTTTTTTTTGCGTCTTGAATGACCTCTTAGCGTCTTTGCGTTAAAAAATGTGCTTTTGATCTTGGTATTCACATCTTGGCGGTTAACCTTTGTTTTGATTATAGGTCCGCTAAAAAACCATCAGTTCGGTGGCACGCTGGAGGTCTGGTTTTCCCCGTTGCCTGGTTTTGCCTGGCGTTCCCGGCTTGGTATCCTGAGAGCCTTTTTTCCTCCATTCCGTGGCAAAACAACCAATGTTCAGGTACATTCTAATGGTATGCTTTTTCTAAATGCGCTCTGCCGCTTCTGCTGCCAGGCGCAATTGTAACGTTCAGAGGAGTTGTTACCCATGACGAATGATGATCGCAGGACACCCAGTAATAACCTCCAGGAGATTGAGAACGCCGAATGGCGCGAGTCACTCGACTTTGTCCTGCAGACGCAGGGGGAGGAGAGGGTGCGACAATTGCTGCGCCTGCTGCAGATCCGGGCCCAGGAGCAGGGTGTCAGCATCCCCTTTACCGCCAACACCCCTTATATCAATACCATCCCCCGTGACCAACAACCGGTTTTCCCGGGCAACCGCGAGATCGAGCGGCGCATCAAGTCGATCATCCGCTGGAACGCCATGGCCATGGTGGTCCGAGCCAACCGGGAAGTGAACGGCATCGGCGGGCATATCTCCACCTACGCCTCGGCGGCAACGCTCTGGGAGGTCGGCTTCAACCATTTCTGGCGGGGCCGCACAGACGATTTCCTCGGTGACATGGTCTACTTCCAGGGGCACGCCGCGCCGGGGGTCTACGCCCGGGCCTTCCTCGAAGGGCGTCTCAGCGAGCAGGACCTCGAACGCTTCCGTAACGAACTGGCCCCCGAAGGCGGCCTTTCCTCTTATCCTCACCCCTTCCTGATGAGGGATTTCTGGGAGTTCCCGACGGTCTCCATGGGGTTGACCGCCCTGTCGGCGATCTACCAGGCGCGCTTCAACCACTACCTTGTCGATCGCGGTCTGCGCAAGTCGAGTGGCCGCAAGGTCTGGGCGATGCTCGGCGACGGCGAGATGGACGAACCGGAATCCCTCGGCGCCATCACCCTGGCGGCGAGGGAAAACCTGCACAACCTGATCTTCGTCATCAACTGCAACCTGCAGCGCCTGGACGGCCCGGTGCGCGGCAACGGCAAGATCGTCCAGGAGCTGGAAGCCGCCTTCCGCGGCGCCGGTTGGAACGTCATCAAGGTCATCTGGGGCGACGACTGGGATCGCCTGCTCGAGAAGGACAATACCGGCCTGCTGGTGAAACGCATGGACGAGGTGCTGGACGGGGAGATGCAGCATTTCACCCTGAACAACGGCGCCCGCATCCGCGAGCATTTTTTCGGCAAGTACCCGGAACTGCTCAAGGTCGTGGAACATTACAGTGACGCGCAGCTCGGCAGCCTGACCCGGGGGGGGCATGACCCGGACAAGGTGTACGCCGCCTACAAGGCCGCGGTCGAGCACACCGGCTCGCCGACGGTGATCCTGGCCCATACCATCAAAGGGTACGGGCTCGGTGAGGCCGGTGAAGGCAAGAACATCACCCACTCGCAGAAAAAGCTCAACGAAGATGAACTCAAGGAGTTTCGCACCCGTTTCAATATCCCGGTCAGCGACAGCGAAATCGCCGAAGCCCCCTTCTACCGGCCGTCGGAGGACAGTCCGGAGATGCAGTATCTCAAAGCACGGCGCGCAGCACTCGGCGGCTCGGTGCCGAAGCGCTTCGACGGCAGCCAGCCGATCGCCTGCCACACCGAAGAGTTGATCCGCGAATATTATGCCGGCTCCGGTGAGCGTGAACTGGCGACGACCATGGCCTTTGTGCATCTGCTGGCCAAGCTGCTGCGCGATCCCGAACTGGGCAAGCTGATCGTCCCGATCGTCCCCGACGAAGCGCGCACCTTCGGCATGGAGTCGCTGTTCCGCCAGGCCGGCATCTACAGCCACTCCGGGCAGCTCTACGAGCCGATCGACAAGGGCAGCCTGCTCTACTACAACGAGAAGAAGACCGGCGCGATCCTCGAAGAGGGCTTGAGCGAAGCCGGCTCGATGGCCAGTTTCATCGCCGCGGGCACGGCCTATTCCAGCAACGGTGTGCAGACGATTCCCTTCTACACCTTCTACTCGATGTTCGGCTTCCAGCGGGTCGGCGACCTGATCTGGCAGGCCTGCGACTGCCGGGCCCGGGGCTTCCTGATCGGTGCCACCTCGGGGCGCACCACCCTGGCGGGCGAAGGTCTGCAGCACCAGGACGGCCACAGCCACGTTCTGGCCATGACCCCGACCAAGGTTAAGGCTTACGACCCGGCTTTTGCCTACGAGCTGGCGGTCATTATCCATGACGGCCTCAACCGCATGTACTGCCACCAGGAAGACTGGATCTACTACCTGACGGTGATGAACGAGACCTACCTGATGCCACCCATGCCGAAGGGGGCCGAGGTCAAGGAGGGGATCATCAAGGGGATGTACCGCTTCCGGCCGGCCAGCCTCAAAAAGGGCAAGGCCAAGGCTCACCTGCTTGGCAGCGGCGCCATTCTCAACGAAGCGATCAAGGCCCAGGAGATCCTGGAACAGAATTACGGTGTCGCCGCCGATGTCTGGAGCGTCACCAGTTACAAGGAGCTCTACCAGGATGCCATGGAATGCGAACGCTGGAACCTGCTGAACCCGAAGAAGCGCGCCAGGGTGCCTTACGTCAGCAGCCTGCTGGCCAGGGAAAAGGGGGTTTTCGTGGCGGCCTCGGATTACATGAAGCTGCTGCCGGCCTCGGTCGCGCAATGGTTCCCCGGGCCGCTGCACTGCCTTGGAACCGATGGTTTCGGGCGTAGCGACAGCCGCGAGAACCTGCGCGACTTCTTCGAGGTTGATGCTCGCTATATCGTGGTTGCGGCACTCAAGCAGCTTGAGAAAACCGCCGATGTCACCAGTGACACGGTTGCCAAAGCGATTGCCGACCTGAAGATCAATCCGGCCAAACTCAACCCGCATGTCGACTAGGGTAGGAGTCCTGCCGAAGGGAACAAACTCGAGAAGATAACGCTGCGGCGCCGGAAAGTAGAGTTAACAATTTGAAAACACTTGATAAAATTCTTTCCGGCCTGGCGCTTCCGCGTTAAGATGCGGTGATCGCAAAAACGTCAAACTTTTGAAGTGTACGCCCGTAAACCCGAACCAGCTTGATAAAGGAACGCCATGAGACACGAGATCAAAGTCCCTGAAGTGTCGGACGGAGTGGCCGAGGGCACCGTTGTCGACATCGCTGTCGCCGTCGGCGACAGCGTCGAAGAAGACCAGACCCTGCTGGAGCTGGAGACCGACAAGGCGGTCATCGCCATCCCGTCGCCTTTTGCCGGTACGATCGCCGAGATCAAGGTGGCCCAGGGCGACAGTGTGCCGATCGGCGCAGTCATCATGCTGATCGAAGCGGCCGGGGCGGCCGCCACCGCAGCCTCTGAGCCGGTGGACAAGGCCGCTGCCAGGCCCGAACCGGCGCCAGAACCGGAACTAAAAGCGGAGGAACAGCCGGCGCCGGAGCCGCGTGCCAAGGCCGCCGTCGCGGAACCCGCGGCCGTGGCCGACCGGGCCGAACCCGATCTGGGCATAGTGCGCCGCGGTGACCAGGTGGCCCCTGCGGCGCCATCGGTGCGCCGGCTGGCCCGTGATCTGGGCGTCGATATCTACCAGGTCCAGGGGAGCGGCCCGGGCGGCCGCATCAGCCAGACCGACGTGCGTAGTTTCGTGCGCGACACCATGCAGCGCATCACCGGCGGAGGCCCGGCCCCTCTGGCGCATGGCGAATTCCCCGGACTGCACGCCCAGCGCCCGCTGCCGGATTTCGCCCGCTGGGGGGAAGTGAGCCGCGAACCCCTCTCGCGGGTCCGCGAACTGACCGCCGATGCCATGAGCTACGCCTGGTCGACTATCCCCATGGTTACCCAGTACGACCATGCCCGGGTGACCGAGATCGAAGCCTTCCGTAAGGAATTCAATACCAGGGCGATCAACGAAAGCCGCCTGACCATGACCGCCATCCTGGTCAAGGTCTGCGCCGCGGCCCTCAGGGAATTCCCGCGCTTCAACAGCAGCCTCGACCTGGCGGCGAAGGAGCTGGTCCTCAAGCAGTACGTGCACATCGGCGTCGCCGTCGACACTCCCGGCGGCCTGCTCGTCCCGGTGATCCGCGATGCCGATGCCAAGGGGATCGAACGCCTGGCCGTGGAGTTGAACGA
>JAHEEU010000230.1 GCA_024640545.1 Geobacteraceae bacterium | reverse complement strand
ATGCGACACGTGGCCAGTGGAATGACCAACCAGGAAATTGCCAAAAAACTGATTGTTACCGAAGGCACGATCAAGATCCATGTTCACAATATCTATCGAAAGCTCGGTTTCAGCAACCGGGTTGACCTGACCCTTTACGCGCAGAAGCGTGGTTTGGTCTAAGTTATCATTTGCAGATTACAAACCAGTTGATAGTGCCGCCCCGGGATCGAGGCGGCCTTTTTTTTCGGACATATCACCAAAGCAAAGGTCCGCCACTAAGTCTCCAAGACAGGAAACAATCAAGGGTATTGTTCTGCGATGAGTCCCCTTGCTTGGCCTGATAAATTAATCTCAAAATGAAATAAAGCATATTTTGGTGCCTTCGTGTCTTTGTGGCTAGAATTACCATATTATTGGCTAAAGGCCCGTTCTTTTTCCTCTCCCAGGTCCGTTGGTGATGTCCCTGACCCCCGGGTTTACCTGCTCCGTGTAGATGGGGTATATTATGATTTATAAAGATCACTGCAAATCACTGGAGCGCCCATGACTAATTTTGCTCAGTCAGTCCGCCAGGTCCTTGGCGCCGATCTGCAGAGCCAGGCCGTGCAGACGATTCAGGTCAATCTCGGCCTGCTCTGCAACCTGAGTTGTCGACATTGCCACGTTGAAGCGACTCCCCAGCGCACGGAAATCATGACCTGGGAGACGATGCAAAGTGTTTTGCGCCTGGCGAAGGCCCTGCCTCAGGCCCAGGTCGACCTGACCGGAGGGGCGCCAGAGCTCAACCCGTGCTTCCGGCAGTTTATCGGTAGCCTCTGCGAGGCTGGACATCAGGTGCAGGTGCGGACCAACCTGACGGTTTTCTTCGAAGCCGGCCAGGCCGATACACCGGAATTCCTGGCCGGCCACGGTATTCACCTGGTGGCGTCTTTACCTTGTTATCTCGACGATAACGTTGACAACCAGAGGGGTGGTGGTGTTTACAGGCGCAGCATTGCCGCCTTACGCCGGTTGAACTCCCTTGGTTACGGGCGACGGCCTGAACTGCCGCTGAACCTCGTTTACAACCCCGGCGGTGCGTTCCTCCCCCCGGACCAGGCGACCTTGGAAGCCGCTTACCGGAGGGAGCTCAAAGAGCGTTTCGGTGTAGATTTTACCCGTCTGCTGACGATCACCAACATGCCGATGGGTCGCTTCCTCAACGATCTGCAGCAAAACGGGCAGGCCGAGCGTTACAAAACCCTGCTGACAGATAATTTCAACCGTGCCACCCTGGATGGTTTGATGTGTCGTCACCAGATTTGTGTCTCCTGGGACGGCACCCTGGCCGATTGTGACTTCAACAGCATCCTGGGGATGTCTCTGGCAGGCGGGTTGCCGGAGCATGTGGCCCAACTGGACCCGGCTCTTCTGCAGGGGCGCACCATCGTCACCGGTGAACATTGCTTCGGTTGTACGGCCGGCTGCGGATCCTCTTGCGGCGGTGCCCTGGTCGCTTAACTGCAGGATGTCGCTGCAGTCGCAGCGGGTGCCGCCCTCCACTTGCTTCTCACCTGGCAATTCCGTCTTATTCTGAAATTTTTTCTGGAAATCCCTTGACAATCTCGGGAGGCAGATTATATTAGGCCTGCTTTTGGCACTCTGCTTCCTTGAGTGCTAACGCACTGTCCAGATGCGGATCTCAAGGAACATCAAGAGACCTTATATCCCAGATTTTTCAGAAAAGGAGAGTACCAACATGAAAATCAGACCTTTGCATGACCGGATCATCGTAGAACGTCTCGAGGAGGAGACCAAAACGGCCGCCGGCATCATCATTCCTGACTCTGCCAAGGAAAAACCCCAGCAGGGCAATGTTATTGCCGTCGGCAAGGGCAAAATGACCGAAGATGGCAAAGTCCTGCCCCTTGATGTCAAGGTTGGCGACAAGGTGCTGTTCGGCAAGTATTCCGGCACCGATATCAAGATCGACGGCAAGGAATATCTCATGATGCGTGAGGACGATGTCCTCGGCGTCGTCGAATAAAACTCATTAACCGGACCGATAAGGAGGATCAATAGAAATGGCTGGTAAAGAAATTAGATTCGGGCAGGAAGCCCGTGCATCGATTCTGGAAGGGGTCAACGCCCTTGCCAACGCAGTAAAAGTCACCCTCGGCCCCAAGGGTCGCAACGTCGTTATCGAGAAGAGCTTCGGTGCCCCGCTGATCACCAAGGACGGCGTGACCGTTGCCAAGGAGATCGAACTGGAAGGCAAGTTCGAGAACATGGGCGCACAGCTGGTCAAGGAAGTCGCTTCCAAAACCTCCGACGTTGCCGGTGACGGCACCACCACCGCCACGGTTCTGGCTCAGTCCATTTACCGCGAAGGCGTCAAGCTGGTGACCGCCGGGCACAGCCCGATGGAAATCAAACGCGGCATCGACAAGGCTGTTGAAGCGGCCGTTGCTTCCCTGCAGAAGCTCTCCAAGCCGGTCAAGGACCATACCGAAATCGCCCAGGTCGGTACCATTTCGGCCAACAGCGACGAAACCATCGGCAACATCATTGCCGAGGCCATGGAGAAGGTCGGCAAGGAAGGCGTCATCACCGTCGAGGAAGCCAAGTCGATGGAAACCTCTCTCGAGACCGTCGAGGGGATGCAGTTCGACCGCGGTTACCTCTCGCCTTACTTCGTGACCGATCCCGAGCGCATGGAAACGGTCCTGGAAGACGCCCTGATCCTGATCCACGACAAGAAGATCAGCAACATGCGCGACCTGCTGCCGGTTCTCGAGCCGGTTGCCAAGCAGGGCCGCCCGCTGCTGATCATCGCTGAAGACGTTGATGGCGAAGCCCTGGCCACCCTGGTGGTCAACAAGCTGCGTGGCACCCTCACCATCGCTGCCGTCAAGGCTCCCGGCTTCGGTGACCGCCGCAAGGCAATGCTCGAGGATATCGCAGTACTCACCGGTGGCCGCGTGATCTCCGAGGAAGTCGGCTTCAAACTGGAAACCGCGACCCTCGACATGCTTGGCACCGCCAAGCGGATCGTCCTCGACAAGGATAACACCACGATCATCGACGGTGCCGGTTCCGAGGCCGATATTGCCGGCCGCGTCAAGCAGATCCGCGCCCAGATCGATGAAACCAGCAGCGACTACGATCGCGAAAAACTGCAGGAGCGTCTTGCCAAGCTGGTCGGCGGCGTTGCGGTCGTCAAGGTCGGTGCTGCCACCGAAACCGAGATGAAAGAGAAGAAGGCCCGCGTCGAGGACGCCCTGCACGCCACCCGTGCTGCCGTTGAAGAGGGCATAGTCCCCGGCGGCGGTGTGGCCCTGATCCGCGCCATCGAGGCGGTTGGAAAAGTCGCCGTCAAGGGTGAGCAGGTGTTCGGCGTGAATATCGTCAAGCGCGCTCTCGAAGAGCCGCTGCGCCAGATCGCTGCCAACGCCGGCCAGGAAGGCTCGATCGTGGTCAACGAAGTCAAGAACCACAAAGGGGCCTACGGCTTCAACGCGGCGACTGACGAGTATACCGACCTGGTCAAGGCCGGCATCATCGACCCGACCAAAGTGGTGCGCTACGCGCTGCAGAACGCCGCTTCCGTAGCCGGCCTGATGCTGACCACCGAGGCCTGCATCGCCGACAAGCCTGCCAAGAATGACGGCGGCGGCCATGGTATGCCTGACATGGGCGGCATGGGCGG
>JAHEEU010000229.1 GCA_024640545.1 Geobacteraceae bacterium | reverse complement strand
GCTTTACAGTCCTTCAACTCCTGCAACGATCAATCTCGTCAAAAACAAGTGATTCTTATAGCATATCCACATGTTAAAAGCCATGAGTTATATATCTGGAAACGGGCGACAAGCCCTTGGATTATCAGGACACTGATGAGAGTTGAGAAACAAGGATCTGCCGCCTCTAGCGCAACCCATCTCCGAGTTTTTGCAGCCGCTCCCGGGCAATTTTGTTGCCCGGGTTGACGAGGGACAGCCTCCGATAATAGTCGATCGCCTGTACGGTCAAATTCTCACGCTCCGAGAGCCGGGCGAGGTGCAACAACAGGTCGGTATTTTCAGGGTAAGATTTAAGGCCGCGTTGCAGCACCAGAAAAGCTCGTGCCGTATTATCCTTATTCAGGAAATACTGGCTGACCCTTTCAAAAACCTGCGGATTCTGTTGTCCGGGACGTTCAACCAGGCGCATCGCTGCTTCCAGGTGAGCCTCGACACGGCTGAATCGGCCAACGCCACGCAGATAGTCAGCAATTTGCAGGTGGGCTTCTGGATGATCGGGGATTGCCTCTTCCAATTCTGCGTCAGTAAGCCCCTGCAGAATCATGTAGGTTAAAAACTCGCGGGTCTGCAAGGGGCGCAGGGCAATTACCTGGCGGAATACCTGCAGGGCCTTCTCGTGCTGGTCAAGCCTCAGGTACCATCCGCCCAGATCCTTCCAGTAGCCTGGTTCGGCGCGATCGTTTTCGGCCGCCATGGCAAAGAGCTCTGTCACGTGGTTTTTCTCGCCATTGCCAAGCATGGCCTTGGCCAAGGCGTTGGCGTAGAGCGACGAAACTGGGTTCCGCTGCAAGGCCTCGGCAAAAAAGTCTTTCGCACGGCCCTTTTCACCAAGCCAGGCAACCTGGCCCAGGGCATAACGGTGCCGGGCGGACCAGGGATCGAACTGCGCCGCGCTTGTCAATTGTCCAAGGATTACGGTCCGCGTCTGGTCGTCATCGAAAGTTTTAACATCAAGCGCATCTAACGCCTTGAGTCTAGAATCAGCAACCGCCCCGGCAAAACCGGCACACAGGCCGACAACCAGCAACAGTAAGGCCACTGGCCACACCAGGAGTCGGACCGTTTGCGTCGGGATGCCAGGCAAGTCCGAACAAACCCCACCGCTACGGGAGCGGGTATGGGCTGCAGCAACCAGCAGGGCCAGCAACGCGGAGAGCATCAGCCCATTGGCGGGGATCTGCAGGTTAAAATCGGTGATGCTGTGCAACAGAATTGAAACCAACCCCGACATGGCGCCGAGCCACAGATAAAATGAAAACAGATGACCACGTCTGCGGCTGGCCCGGAACGAGCGGACCACCACATCGAGCAGGAACCACGCGGCCAGGACAGTTCCGACCAGACCACCCTCGAAGAGCCATTCGACATAATCGTTGTGTGCATGATCAACCAGCTTGCGCGTGGTCACCGTCTGAAACCGCGGATAAGCATCGGCAAAGGTTCCCGCACCGGTGCCGAACAACGGATAGGCTTTGATGCTCTCGAGGCTGTCCTGCCAGTAATCGAGTCGCTGCGTATTCAACTCCCCCGACTCGGTGCGCACGGACTCGAAGCGTTCAAATACCGGTTCCCAGCCGACCCAGCCGACTGCGCCGAGGATCAGAAGCAGCACAAAACCTGGCAGCAGGATGCGCCGACGCTCGATCCCAAGCAGGGCGAGCATCAAGAAAAAACTGAACATGGCCGCGAGGGAAGCCAGCACGCCGCCGCGCGACAGGCTGAAAAAGACCGAGGCGCCCATCACGACCGTCGCTGCCAGGAAACCTGCAAATGCCGCCGTGTCAGGGTTGGAGAAGAATTCGACGACCCCTTCTCGCCAGCCGCTGTAAAGCCGACGCGGCAAGCGATAAACGGTCACGGCCAAAGCCAATGGCAAAAGCATGCCGATCAGTCCTGCATAGTGGTTACCGTTGACATAAGTGGCAAAATGATGAGCAGTCCGCTTCGGCCACTCGATAAAGAACCAGAGTACATGATCGGACGGAAAGATGAACTGCAACAGGCCGAGCAGAGCGAACAGCCCACCAAAGGTGATCAGTATCGAGGTTGCGAGCTTGAGAGTGCGGAAGCGGCTCAGCAGCTGGACCATCGCGAAGAAGAAGGCCGCGCCGGCAGAAAGGCGCACAAAAGCGACCAGGGTCGCTTTTGGATGGACGCTCAAGGGGAGCCAGAGGTCCGGCTTGATCAGCCAGATCCCCTCGCTGTAGCGCTCTCCGGTTGCAGGTGAAAGGAGCGCCAGCAGTGCCGGAGGCAAAGGAATCAGCTGCATCAGGACAAAACCGAGCAGCAGGAGCAGCGGCAGCCATCCGGGAGGCCGCAGCAGCGCACCCTTGTGACCGAGCAGGGTCAGAAGCAGCAACAGTAAACAGCCAACCACCAGTATTGCCAGCGGCCAGGAGCCTGTGGCGCCTCCGGTCAGAACGCCGAAGAACAGGGTCGCCAGGGCCAGGAAAACCAGACTATTGCGCCGCAATCTTTGTTTTTCAGGAGGAGCAGGCACCGTCCCCCCCTAATCTTTCACCGGAGATGAGACGGGCCGGGTTATCCATCACCAAAGCATTTGCCCTGGCCACACCGATCAACCTGGTGGCGACCTTGTAGCCGGCACTCAATACCGGCTTTCGCCACGAAGCCGAATGGCCGTCCGAAGCCAAAAAATGCACATATCCCTGTCGCAGGAAGTGCCGGGCGCAGGCCCGGGATTCTGCCCCGAAACCGCCGGTCAGGCTCTGACACGTCATCTGCACCAGGCCGCCTGCCTCGAGGATCGGTTCCAGGCGTTTGGGGTCGCGTAAGACATCAGCGTTGCGTTCCGGGTGTGTGATGACGGGGATGATGCCGTGGGTTGTCAGTTCGAAAACCTGCTCTGCGGCATCGCCGGGCAGATAGGTGTGCGGGAATTCCAGCAGCAGGTAGGGACCGTTATGCATCAGGTTGGCGCATAACGCGTCTGTATCGAGATGGCTGCTGCAATCTCCTCCCGGCAGCAGTCGCAGATCGAAGCCAGCTGCGGCAACCGCCTCCTGCAAGGCCGTGGTCGCTGCGAGAACCTCTTCACGTTGCAGCCCCTGCGGTGAAATGTGCGGCGTGGCAAAGATCGTTTCAACACCGTCCGCAACGGCTAGTCGCGCCATGTCCAGAGCTTCAGCCAGAGTTGCAGGGCCGTCATCAATAGCTGGCAGGATATGGCAGTGAATATCAATCATGGCTGAGCTCGATGAGCTCAGAGCTGTAAGCTCTAAGCATACAGAAAAAACAGACGTTGGTTGACCCCGGAACTTTAAAAAAACCGAGACAAGGAAAAGACCAGCCTTAGAGCCCTACAGCTTACAGCTTAAACCCCTATCCCTTCACCGTCTCTTCCGCGGGTTCTTCTCCGTAAGCCGAGTAATGATAATAATTGTAATAATAGTCACCCTTCTTCAGGTCGAGAGCGTTGATTACCATACCAAGCAGCGGCGCATTGATATCGGTCAACGACTTGATCGCCTTGCGTGCCAGATCGAACGGGGTCTGATGAGCGCGCACCACCAGGATCGTGCCGTCAAACAGCGTGCTCATAGAGCGGGCATCGGCTACCGACATAAGCGGCGGCGTATCACAGAGGATCACATCGTAGTCCTTCGTAAGTTCTTCGA
>JAHEEU010000072.1 GCA_024640545.1 Geobacteraceae bacterium | reverse complement strand
TACGTCTCCACCGACGACGGCAGCCTCGGCGAGGAGGGTCTGGTCACCCAGGTCCTGTTGCGCAAACTGCAGAAATTCCCGGGGGCCGAAGTCTTTGCCTGCGGCCCGATGCCGATGCTCAAGGCCGTGCACGATATCTGCCTGGCCAACAAGACGCCGCTGCAGGTCTCTTTGGAAGAGTCCATGGCCTGCGGGGTCGGGGCCTGCCTCGGCTGCGTGGTCAAAGGAGCGGGGCATAGCGAGGAGAATCCCAGTTATCTTTGTACCTGCAAGGTCGGGCCGGTCTTCAAGTCGCAATACCTTGACTGGACGACCCTGGGACAGGCTGGCAACGACTGCGGGGGGTGCGCCTGATGAAAGAGCTGACCAAGAAGACTGTCAAGCGGCCCAACCTTGCGGTGGAAATCGCCGGCATCCAGCTGCGCAATCCGGTGATGCCGGCTTCGGGGACCTTCGGTTACGGAGAGGAGTACGCTCCGTTCCTCGATCTGGAGAAGATCGGCGCTATTGTCACCAAGGGGCTCTCCCTAAAACCCAAAGCCGGCAACCCGACGCCGCGAATTGCCGAGACGATCAGCGGCATGCTTAACGCCATCGGCCTGCAGAACGTCGGCATCGATGCTTTTATCAAGTACAAGATGCCGTTCCTGCGCACCGTCAACACCCCGGTGATCGCCAACTTTTTCGGCAACACGCTCGAGGAATACGGAGAAGTTGCCCGGCGGCTCAACGACATTCCCGAAATCGCTGCAGCAGAACTGAACATCTCCTGCCCCAACGTCAAGCAGGGCGGCATCGTCTTTGGCACCGATCCGCGGGCGGCCAGTGAAGTCGTTGCTCTGGTCCGCAAGCACCTGCAGAAGCCGCTGATCGTCAAGCTGACACCCAATGTGACCGATATCACCGTGGTGGCCCGTGCGGTCGAGGAGGCCGGCGCCGACGCCATCTCCTGCATCAACACGATCACCGGTATGTCGGTGGACATCCACACGCGCAAGCCGCGTATTGCGAACCGCACAGGCGGACTCTCCGGTCCGGCGATCCGGCCAATCGCAGTACGCATGGTCCATCAGGTCGTGCAGACCGTCACCGTGCCGGTCATCGGCATTGGCGGCATCGTGCGACCGATGGACGCCCTGGAATTCCTGATCGTCGGCGCCAAGGCCGTTCAGGTCGGTACGGCCAACTTCGTCGACCCGACGTCGATGATGACGATCATCGAAGGGATCGAGGAGTTCTGCATCGACGAGGGGATTGAAGATATCCACCAGCTGATCGGCAGCCTCAAACTATAACGGCTGGAACGAGGGGCGTGAAAATCTGCAACTCGAAACCTGAAGCCATTGCAAGCTGTGTGACGACTTTCTGCATGCTGCTAAGGAGTGGTTCTCTTGGTAGTATTGTACAGGGAGAGTTTGATATGAAGATTTCGATTTTGCCGCGTCCCGCGTCCCGCATTCCGGGTCCCGGGGGTTGAATGGACGTCATCACGACCCATATCAATGCCGATTTCGATTGTCTCGGGTCGATGATCGCCGCCAAGCGGCTCTATCCTGAGGCAGAGATGGTCTTCCCGGGGGGGCAGGAACGCAGCCTGCGCGAGTTCTTCCTGAAGAGCGCTCAGTACGCGTTCGGTTTCAAACGGGTCCGCGACATCAAACTGAAAGAAGTCACCCGGCTCATCCTGGTCGATGTCCGCCAGGCGTCCCGCATCGGCCCTTTCTCCGCTGTGGCCAAGCGGCCCGGGGTCGAGATCCATATCTACGATCACCACGCAGCCAAGGCCGGCAGCCTGCACGGTGTGGTCGAACATGTCGAGCCGGTCGGTTCGACGGTCACCGTCTTCTGCCACCTTCTCATGGAAAAGCACGTCGAGCTGACCGCCGATGAGGCGACCATGATGATGCTTGGCCTCTACGAAGATACCGGCAGCCTGACTTTTCACACGACCACGGTCAAGGATTACCAGGCCGCAGCTTTTCTGCTGTCGCACGGCGCCAACCTCAACATCGTTGCCGACCTGATCGTCCAGGAACTGACTCCCGATCAGGTCCGCCTGTTGAACGACCTGATCGACAGCAAGTCCATTCTGAATATCCGTGGCATCAACGTGGCTCTCGCCCACGCCTCGATCAATCACTTCGTCGGTGATATCGCTACCCTGGCGCACAAACTCAAGGACATGGAAAATCTCGATGTCCTCTTCATCATCGTGCGCATGGAGCGCCGGGTCTTCATGGTTGCCAGGTCGCGGCTGAAAGAGGTCCATGTCGGCGAAATCCTCCAGGAGTTCGGCGGGGGAGGGCATGCCTCTGCGGCTTCCTGCGCAGTGCGTGATCTGACTCTGCTGCAGGTGCTCGATAGAATGCCGACCGTCCTGCAGCAGCATATCCAGCCGCAATGGCAGGTTCGCCACCTGATGTCGACCCCGGTCAAGTCCGTGGACATAGACGATTCCATTGCTACGGCCCACCAGATCCTTTCCCGTTACAACATCAACACCATCCCGGTGCTCAGCAAGCATGAGGTGGTCGGCATCATCTCGCGCCAGTTGATCGACAAGGCTGTCTACCACGGCCTCAAGGCTCAACCGGTCAGCGAGATAATGACCAGCGATTTCCACCAGGTTTCTCCGCAGACGCCCATTGATACGCTCAAGGCCCTGATTATCGAAAGCAACCAGCGCTTTGTTCCGGTGGTCGAAGATGGCAGGCTGGCCGGTGCTGTCACCCGTACCGACCTGCTGCGGCATCTGGCCAGCAGTGTCGGCACGCCGCCGCGCTCCGGAGAGCGCAGCCTGGTGAGCAGGGGCGGCAGAAGTTACAAGGCCGGTCAGATCCAGCGGCTGATGCGCAACCGTCTGCCCAAGCGCCTGCAGAAACTTCTGGCCCAGCTCGGCCAGGTTGGCGACGAACTAAACGTCGGTGTTTTTGTCGTTGGCGGCTTCGTGCGTGACCTGCTGCTTAACAAGGAGAACTTCGACCTCGATATCGTCATCGAGGGCGATGGCGTTGCCTTTGCCGAGGCCTTCGCCCGCGACAACAATTGTCGGGTGCGTTGCCACCGCAAGTTCGGTACGGCGGTGCTCATCTACCCGGACGATTTCAAGGTCGACATCGCTTCGGCGCGCATGGAGTATTACCTGCAGCCAGGGGCCCTGCCCGATGTCGAGCATGCCTCCGTGAAGATGGACCTGAGCCGTCGCGATTTCACCGTCAACACGCTGGCGATCAACCTGAATCAGCAGAGTTTCGGCGAACTGCTTGACTATTACGGAGGCCAGCGAGACATTGACGACAAGGCTCTGCGTGTACTCCACAACCTGAGCTTTGTCGAGGACCCGACCCGGGTTTTCAGAGCGGTGCGTTTCGAACAGCGCCTCGGTTTCCAGATCGGCAAGCAGACGGAGCATCTCCTGCTCAGTGCCGTGCGGCTCGGCCTGTTGGAAAAGGTCAGCGGCAAGCGGATCTTCAATGAGCTTTTTTTGATCATGAACGAGCCGCAGCCTTTGCCGGCGGTTGCTCGCCTGGCCCGACTCGATGTCCTTCGTTACCTGCACCCTGCTTTGACCAGCAAAGTCGATTACTCAAAGTTCTTCGACGAAGCCAGGCGGGCCATGGACTGGTATGATCTGCTTTATACAGGACATGCTTGCGAGCGCTGGCTCTGCTACTTCCTGGTCTTCACCACGGTGCTGGACCAGGCGGGAATCAGGAATCTTTGCAAGCGGCTGCAGATCATCCCACGCTATAAAACCATATTGAATCAGCAGCGCACCGTCGCCCTGGGCCTATTGAAACGCCTGGAACGGCGAAGGTCGGATATCCGCCCGCCGCGCGCCAGCAGCCTGTATCGCTGGTTCCAGCCCTTTTCCTCGGAAATCCTGTTGTTCATGATGGCAAAAACGTCCAGCGAGCAGGTGCGCCAGTGGATTTCCCGTTACATCACCCACCTGCGTGATGTCCAGCCGATGCTCACCGGCAAAGACCTAGACAAGCTCGGTATTGCGCCGGGGCCGATCTACAGGACCATCCTTGACGACCTGCTCTACGCGCGCCTCGACGAGCGCGTAATGACCGCTGAAGAGGAGAGGGCCATGGTTCAGCGCAAATATGCGAAGGACATCGAAGCCGGGGAATAGGGCTGCGAACGGGAAGATAGCAGACAGCAAACAGAAAACCGCAGGATGCGTGCCTAAGGTCACTTTACCCCGGGAAGCAGTGGCGATAAAATCGTTCATGGTACAACAAAATCAATTACTTACGTCTAATGTCCCAGTTACCAGTCATTGACTTGGGGCGGTACATCTGCTAAAAAGGCCCATCCTGTACAGTGATCGGCAGAACCCTTCATTTATGGAACATATCCTGCTCAAAATTTCCATCATGCTGGTTCCGGCCTTGCTGGCCGTGACCATGCACGAAGTCGCGCACGGCTTTATCGCCGAGAAGCTTGGTGATCCGACGGCACGGCTGCTTGGGCGTCTGACCTTGAACCCGGTCAAACACCTCGACCCGATCGGTACCATTGCCCTGCTGGTGTTCGGCTTCGGCTGGGCTCGCCCGGTGCCGGTCAATTCGAACAACCTGCGGAATGCACGTAAGGACATGATCTGGGTGGCCCTGGCCGGACCGCTGGCGAATCTGATGCTGGCGCTTTTTTGCGCCTTGCTGCTGCGAGTCGTGGTTTATGTCGCTGCATCGCTTCCAGTCCAGAGTCAGATTCTGTCGCTGATCAATCCTGTCGGCCTGATGGCGGCCTTCGGGCTCTACATCAATGTCATCCTCTGCCTCTTCAACCTGATGCCGATTCCGCCGTTGGACGGCGGCCGGGTTCTCATGGGAATCCTGCCGGAGCAGCAGGCGCTGATGCTGCGCAGGGTAGAGCCTTTTGGCATGCTGCTGATTGTTTTCCTGATTTTCGGCACCTCGGTCTGGCGATCGTTTTTCGGCCCGGCTGTGCATCAGGTTGTGGCCATGATGGCCGGCGCGCACATGGATGTGGTCGAACAGACCATGCAACTGCTCTTCTACCGGTGAGTGCTGCAATGGACAGTTATGCCATACAGCTTGATAATTTCGAGGGCCCCCTTGACCTCCTGCTGCATCTCATCAAGAAGAACGAGATGGATATCTATGATATCCCCATAGCCGCTATTACCGAGCAGTACCTGGTCACCCTGGATGCAATGAAAAACCTCAACCTCGATGTGGCCGGCGAGTTCCTGCTGATGGCCGCGACCCTGCTGCATATCAAGTCGAAAATGCTGCTGCCCAAGATCGTCGAGGAAGAGCTGGAAGAAGATGAGGAGGACCCTCGTGCTGAGCTGGTCCGCCGCTTGCTTGAGTACCAGAAGTACAAGGAGGTCTCCCAGACCCTGGAGAACCAGCCGCAGTTGGGAAGGGACCTGTTCGCCCGCGCGGCCCCGGAGCCTGAGGTCTTGGAAGAGGCTGAATCAGGTTTCATTGCCGTGGGTCTTTTCGACCTGTTGGCCGCGCTTCAGGACGTTCTGAGGGAGAGCCCCGAGCCGTTCGTGCATGAAGTCAATATGGAGCAGCTGTCCATCACCGACCGGATCAACGCCATCCTCACCCTGCTGCAAGGCCAGGAGAGTATGGCCTTTGGAGACCTGTTCAGCGGCGGCATCAAGCGCAGTGAAATGATCGTCACCTTCCTGGCCCTGCTGGAACTGGTCAAACTGCGCATGGTGCGTTTCATGCAAAATGTTCGCCACGGGACCATTTGGATCTTTCCCGCGGTGGAGCTTGGCAAAGTCGATGAACTCGATGTCGGAGAGGACTCCCTTGGATATTCTTGAACTCACCCCTTTGGTTGAGGCATTGATCTTTGCTGCCGACGGTCCGATCAAGGCCGAGCGCATGGCCGAAGCCCTGGAGTTGCCCCTTGCAGAGATTCTGGCGGCGCTTGATGCCCTGGCTGCCGATTACGCCGAGTCCCCGCGCGGCTTCTTCCTGCAGCAGGTCGCCGGCGGCTACCAGTTGAGGACGCGCCCTGAGTACGCTGATTACCTGCGGAAACTGGGCCACAGCCGGCCCTTCAGGTTCTCGCGCCCCGCCCTGGAGACCCTGGCCATCATCGCCTACCGGCAGCCGGTCACCCGGTCCGAAATCGAGTACCTGCGCGGCGTCGATTCCGGTAGTGTGCTGAAGACCCTGCTGGAAAAGCGCCTTTTGCGAATCCTGGGTAAAAAGGATGTGCCCGGCAAGCCGATGATTTACGGCACAACCCGTGAATTCCTGGAGTTGTTCGGGCTGCCGGACCTCTCGGCGCTGCCGACGCTGCGCGAATTTAGTGAACTTGTCCCTGATCAGGATAACGACGATAAAAGTGGCGCTTTGCCGCTGCTGGTTGATGAGGAAATCTTCGCTGACGATTCAACTGGCGAGAGCCGGGACAGCTTTTCCGAATACGACTGACCGGCCTTTGCGAAACTGCTTTGCAGCCCAGGACCGCTGGCGCGGCAAAATCGATAATCATTTTCCTTATAAAAAACAGGCCGGCAACCTTGTGGTTGCCGGCCTGAATAAACTGGTTCGACGAACTGTCTTACTTGCGACCGCCGCGCTTAGAAGCCTTGATCGGGTTGACTTTGATGTCCTCGATTTTGACTTCGACCTTGCGGTGCGTAGCAAAATTGCAAAGACCTGCCGACCACTTCTTGAGTGGTGAAGGGGCCTTGATGCAAACGGGACCAATGGTGCCTTCAACAATGTGGTCGCAACCTTCGCACATTTCGATCACGTTCTGGCAGCTGCCGCCCTCAAAGACGCAACCGTTTTTGCTCCAGAAAGTGCACTCTGTACCTGGGAGAACTTTTTGACATTGCATGGGGGTGCTCCTTTATTTGTCGCGTGTTCTGGTTTCGAGAACGGATTTCTACCCCCTTTTGCCAACCCGTGTCAACCCCAAAAGCCATGTATGCTTGAGCATTGACCAAATTTTCTCGTTTAGGTAGTTTGCCACTATGAACAAACCCGTCACTAAGCACCCTAAGGAATGGGAGATCGTCTGCTGCCGATGCGGTCGCTGCTGCTACGAAAAAATTGATTTCGAGGGGCGTATCTACTACACCGACATCCCGTGCGAGTTTCTCGATACCGCAACGAAGCTGTGCCGGGTTTATGCCGAACGTGACAGCCGGCGCCCCGGCTGCGTC
The DNA here is from genome assembly GCA_024640545.1 of Geobacteraceae bacterium. GTDB lineage: Bacteria > Desulfobacterota > Desulfuromonadia > Desulfuromonadales > BM103 > JAHEDT01. Next base: position 5,884 of record JAHEEU010000072.1, on the reverse strand, counting down.
CGACTGAGCCCTGAGAATATAGACAAAGGTTTCCTCCCGGCCGATTGCCCCTACGTGGCCGGCTTCGACGACTACCCGGCGCCGGTCATGCCGGACAGTGTCGAACCGGACGAAGTCTGACAACCTTTGCAAAAATACACACCTTTCGGCGTATCCTCGGCTTTTCTGTGCTAAGCTTTTTTCGTATGCTGTTACCAAGCAAATACCCAGAAGGAGAGCGATAGATGAATCAGATCAAGTTCGGGACTTCCGGTTGGCGCGGCATCCTCGCCGAGGACTTCACCTTGGAGAATGTGCGCATCGTCACCCAGGCGATTGCCGATTTCCTGCGGACCGAGCATGCCACTGACCGGGGGTTGGTGGTCGGCCACGACAGCCGCTTTTTCGGCGAGCGTTTCGCCAGAGAGACTGCTCGGATCCTGGCCGGATCAGGCGTGCCGGTCTTCATCTGCAAGCGTGATACACCAACCCCGGTGATCGCTTATGAAATCATGCGCCGCGGCACCGCGGGCGCGATCAACTTCACTGCCAGCCACAACCCCTACGAGTACAATGGCATCAAGTTCTCCACTGCCTGGGGCGGACCGGCGTTGCCGGAAGTGACCGCCGAGATCGAACGCCTGGCGAATGCCATGCTCGGCGAGATCTGCTATCGCGACATGCCGCTAGACCAGGCGGTACGTTCTGGCCTGGTTGAAGAAATCGATCCCATGCCGGCTTATCTGGACGATTTGCGCAGCAAAATCGATCTCGACGCGATCGGCAAGTCGGGGATCTCGGTCATCTTCAACCCGATGTATGGTGCCGGCCGCGATTATGTCGACAGCCTGCTGGTGGAATCCGGTCTGCTGGTGCAGACCATCAACGCTACCCGCGACCCGTACTTCGGCGGCCTGCCGCCCGATCCGTCGCCGGCTCATCTCAACGACCTGATGACAAGGGTCAGGGGAGACGACCAGGTCGTGCTCGGTCTCGCCACCGACGGCGATGCCGACCGTTACGGCATCATCGATGCCGACGGCACCTTCATCGAACCGAACTATATCCTGGCGCTGCTCTACGATTACCTGCTCCGGAGAAAAGGTGAACAGGGTGATGCGGCCCGTTCGGTGGCAACCTCTCATTTCCTCGACGCTGTGGCTGCCCATCATGGTTACAGGGTCCGTGAAACGCCAGTCGGCTTCAAGTACATCGGCGAATTCATCCGCGACAACCAGATCGTCATCGGCGGTGAAGAAAGCGCCGGCCTGAGCCTGCGGGGCCACGTGCCGGACAAGGACGGCGTGCTGGCCTGCCTGCTGGTCGCCGAAATGGTGGCTGTCGAGGGCAAGACACTGAGCCAGCTGCTGACCGATCTCTACCGCCGCGTCGGCGAGTTCCATACGTCACGCAAAAACCTGCGGCTTTCCATGGAGTTGGCGGGAAAGATCGTCGAAAAGCTGGCCTCGCCGCCAGACCGGCTGGCCGGTAAACCCGTGAGGCAACTGGTTACTACCGACGGGATCAAGATGATCCTCGAGGACGGCTCCTGGGCGCTGTTCAGAAAATCCGGGACCGAGCCGGTGGTGAGGGTCTATACCGAGGCGTCAAGCAGGGCTGAGCTGGAGAGCCTGACCGCGGCTGCCGTTGCCTTTGTGGAGGCTTGAGTCTGTTTGGCTGGATAAGACACAGGAGGTTTTAACCGCCAGAGAACAGATCCTGGCGGCACAAAAAAAGCCCCGGAGGACCGGGGCTTTTTTGCATCTATCCTAAAAGTTCTTAAAGTCCGAGCTGCTTGAAGAAATCGCTCCCCTTGTCATCCACCAGGATGTAGGCGGGGAAGTTGACGACTTCGATCTTCCAGACGGCTTCCATGCCGAGCTCTGGGAAGTCAATGCATTCTACCTTCTTGATGTTCTCTTCGGCAAGCAGCGCCGCCGGACCGCCGATCGAGCCGAGGTAGAATCCGCCGAACTTCTTGCAGGCATCGGTAACCTGTTGAGAACGGTTGCCCTTGGCGATCATGACCATTGAGCCGCCGTTCTCCTGGAGCAGGCCGACATAGGAGTCCATGCGGCCGGCCGTGGTCGGGCCGAAGGATCCGGAGGGTTTTCCGGCCGGGGTTTTGGCCGGTCCGGCGTAGTAGATCGGATGTTTCTTCAGGTATTCCGGCAAGGGCTGCCCGGAGTCGAGGATCTCCTTGAACTTGGCGTGAGCGATGTCGCGGCCGACCACGATAGTGCCATTGAGAAGCAGGGCGTCTCCGACTTTGAGCTTGGTCAGTTCGGCCAGGATCGCTTCCATCGGCTGGTCGAGATTGAGCTTGTGGCCGTGCTCGTGCTTGGCCATGCGGTACTGCTCCGGCAGCAGGCGGCCCGGGTCCCGGTCCATCTCTTCGATGAACAGACCGTCGCGGGTGATCTTGGCCTTGATGTTGCGGTCGGCGGAGCAGGACACCGCCATGCCGAGGGGGCAGGAAGCGCCGTGCCGGGGGAGGCGGATGACGCGGACATCGTGGGTGAAGTATTTACCGCCGAACTGGGCGCCGATCCCAAGCTCCTGGGCGGCCTTTTGCAGCTTCTCTTCCAGTTCGAGATCCCGGAACGCCTGCCCATGATCGTTGCCAGCCGTCGGCAGGCCGTCGAGTTCCTTGGCCGTGGCCAGCTTGACGGTCTTCATGACGGCGTCTGCTGAAGTGCCGCCGACAACGAAGGCCAGATGGTAGGGGGGGCAGGCCGCGGTGCCGAGGGTCTTCATCTTGGCTACCAGGAAATCGAAGAGCTTTTCTGGGGTCAGAAGCGCCTTGGTCTCCTGGTAGAGCATGGTCTTATTGGCGGAGCCGCCGCCCTTGGCTATGAAGAGGAACTTGTAGGCATCGCCCTCGGTGGCGTAAAGGTCGATCTGAGCCGGCAGGTTGGTGCCGGTGTTCTTTTCCTGGTACATATCGAGGGCCACGGTCTGGCTGTAGCGCAGGTTCTCTTCGGTGTAGGTTTTGAAGACGCCCTTGGCGATATATTCTTCATCGTTGACGCCGGTCCAGATCTGCTGACCCTTCTTGGCGACGACGGTGGCAGTGCCGGTGTCCTGGCAGGTCGGCAGTTCGAACTCGGCAGCGACCATCGCATTGCGCAGGAAAGCCATGGCGACGCCCTTGTCGTTGCGCGAGGCTTCCGGGTCGGTCAGTATTTTGGCGACCTGATCGTTGTGCTCCTTGCGCAGCAGGAAGGAAACGTCTTTCATGGCGGCGTTTGCCAGGATGGTCAGGGCCTCGGGACAGACCCTCAGCACTTCCTGGCCGGCAAAATTGTCAACGGAGACGTACTTCTCGGAACCGGGCAACTTGTAGTAGCTGGTTTGGTCTTTTGCGACGGGAAAAGGGTTCTGATAGGTGAATTCCGGCATGGTCTCTCTCCTTTTACAATGGCATGAAATGTTTTCCCAGGGGAGGTGCAAGCCCCGACGGAAACTGATTTGGAAGTATAGCTAAACTGTATACAGTTGTCGATCATTAACTGTCAATAATGTCCTGGCCGGAGGCGGTCTCTGCTCCGTGAATCCTGCCCGGATGAGGTGCGCGAAGTGACAGGGGCGGGGAAATGCCACCCTGGCGGCATGTTACACTGCCCCTCGGCATCAGCTTGGGCCGCTGCGGTCGCTGATGGCGCGGGAACTTGACCTGATTTATCCTTTTTCTTGAAATCTTCAGCTGTAGCGCTTATTCTCAGACGTTAATCCTGACATCTGTCAAGCAACCCTGAAAAGACCGGTTATGCAAAAGCTGCTCAAACAGATTCTCACCTCCAAGGTTTACGAGGCAGCCATCGAGACCCCCCTCGAAGAGTCGGCTTTCCTTTCGCAGATGTTGAACAACCGCGTGCTGCTCAAACGCGAAGACCTGCAGCCGGTTTTTTCCTTCAAAATACGCGGGGCCTATAACCGGATTGCCAATCTCAGTGAAGCGGAGAAGGCCAGGGGGGTCATTACCGCTTCTGCGGGCAACCATGCCCAGGGTGTGGCTTTCTCCGGGCAGAAACTGGGCATTGACACGACGATCGTGATGCCGGTCACGACCCCTGAAATCAAGATTGCAGCGGTGAGAGCCTTGGGTGCCAGTGTCGTTCTGTTCGGTGACAATTACTCGGAAGCCGCCGAGCACTGCGCCTACCTGGTGACGCAGTCGGGGAAGGTCTTTGTGCCGCCTTTCGATGACGAACTGGTCATCGCCGGGCAGGGGACTGTGGCCGATGAACTGCTGCGGCAAAGTGCCGGCCGGATGGACGCCGTGTTTGTCCCGGTCGGCGGCGGCGGCCTGATTGCCGGCATGGCGACCTTTCTCAAAGCGCTCTGCCCGGAAGTCAGGGTCATCGGCGTTGAACCGGCCGACAGTGATGCGATGGCACAGTCACTTGCCGCAGGTCGCCGGGTCAAGCTTGACTCGGTCGGCATCTTCGCTGACGGCGTGGCCGTGCGTGAAGTCGGCCAGTTGACCTTCGACCTCTGTCGCAGGCATGTCGATGAGATCGTTCGGGTCGACATCGATGAAATCTGCAGCGCCATCAAAAGCGTCTACCAGGCCACGAGATCCATTGTCGAACCGGCCGGCGCCCTTGCCCTGGCCGGGCTCAAGAAGTATGTCCGCGGGCGGAACATTGCCGGCCAGACCCTGGTTGCGATCAACTCCGGGGCCAACATGAATTTCGATCGGTTGCGCTATGTTGCGGAACGGACGCTGATCGGCGAAAAGCAGGAAGCCCTCTTCGCCGTGACAATTCCAGAACAGGCTGGCTCGCTGTTCCGTTTCTGCCGTGAAGTGGTCGGCGAACGCAACATTACCGAATTCAATTATCGCCTCTCCGGGCGCGACTCCGCTTATATTTTCGTCGGCATTTCCATCAACGGCGATGAGCAGCGCCGCGCCTTTGGCGAACAATTGACCGCCCATGGCTTCGAGAACATTGACCTGACCGACAATGAACTGGCCAAGACCCACGTGCGCTACATGGTCGGCGGGCGCTCCCCCAATGTCCATGGTGAACGTCTGTTCCGCTTCTGGTTCCCCGAGCGGCCCGGAGCCATGGCCCGCTTCCTCGCAAGCATGGGGGCTGACTGGAACATCTCGCTCTTCCATTACCGGACCCAGGGCGGCGACTTTGGCCGGGTCCTGGTCGGACTGGAAATCCCCCCCGGTCAGGAATCGCAAGTGCAGCTTTTCCTGGGCAGTCTCGGCTATCGTTACGTTGAAGAAACCGGCAACGAAGCTTACCACCTATTCCTTTGATATCCCGTGAAAAATAATTGACAGTTTTACTCGGGTATGCTATTCGTTAACCAGGCTCGGTGACCGGCAGTTGTATTGCCGGTATTTTTACAGAGGGCGGACCTGGAGGGCATGCCAAAGTGTTTGATACCATTCGCGAAGACATCTACTCGGTGTTCGACCGGGACCCTGCTGCGCGCAGTGTTCTGGAGATTATCTTCTGTTATCCGGGACTGCACGCGGTCTGGTTCTATCGGATTGCGCACTGGTTCTGGGCTCGCAAGCTCTATTTCCTGGGCCGGCTAACCTCGCATATGGGCCGTTTTTTCACCGGTATAGAAATTCATCCCGGTGCACAGATCGGCAAGAAGTTCTTCATCGATCACGGCATGGGAGTGGTCATCGGGGAAACCGCTGAAATTGGCGACAATGTCACTCTCTACCATGGCGTCACTCTCGGCGGCGTGACCTGGGACAAGGTCAAGCGCCACCCGACGGTCGGCGACAATGTCGTCATCGGTTCGGGAGCCAAAGTGCTTGGCCCCTTCACGGTCGGCAAGGGCGCCAAGATCGGCTCCAATTCGGTCGTCGTCAAGGAGGTCCCCCCTCAGGCCACGGTCGTCGGCATCCCCGGACGTGTCGTCCTCC
>JAHEEU010000071.1 GCA_024640545.1 Geobacteraceae bacterium | reverse complement strand
GGCTTGACCTTTGACGAGAAGATGGCCGGGGTCATCGCAGATTCCGGCGCCGGGCTGTTTGTCATGCACACCAGCGGACGACCGGAGGTCATGCAGCGCAACACGCGCTATGCTGACGTCGTCAAGGATGTCATCGCTGCGCTGCGCAGGAGCATGGAAGTCGCCGAGGCTGCCGGCGTTGCCCAGGACAAGATAGCCGTGGACCCCGGCATAGGCTTCGGCAAGGATCTTGCCGGCAACCTGGAACTGCTGCGCCGGACCGCCGACCTGGCCGAATTGGGCCGACCGATCATGCTCGGCACCTCGCGCAAGAGTTTCATCGGACAAGTCCTGGCACTGGATGATCCGGGTGATCGTCTTGCCGGGACCCTGGCTACGGTTGCCCTCGGTTATGCCGGAGGCGCCCGGCTGTTCCGTGTGCATGATGTCGCTGCCGCACACCAGGCGGCATTGATGGCCCAGGCGGTCTGCTTGGGGGCCGGATGGACGACCGGCTGACCTGACCTATTAACTTGCAGGGGATGTGCTGGATGCTCGAGATGCTGACAAATTTCCGGTGGTTTCTGGATCTGCTCGACATCCTGCTGGTCGCCTTCGTCATTTACCGGATCCTGCTGCTCATCAAGGGGACCCGCGCAGTTCAGATGCTGGTCGGTCTGGCTGTCATCCTGATTATCTACGTGGCCTCCCAGATTGGCGGGCTCTATACCCTCAACTGGATTCTCAACAACTTCCTCTCGTCGATCATCCTGGTGATCGTCGTGCTTTTCCAGCATGACATCCGCCGGGCCCTGATTCATGTCGGACGAAACCCATTCTTCGCCGACCTCTCTTTTCGCGAAGAGACGCGTGTTATCGACGAGTTGTGCAAGGGCTGCGCAGCTCTCTCTCAGAAGAACCTGGGCGCCCTGATTGTTATCGAACGGGAAACCGGCATCAACGACTTTCTCGAAGTCGGTGTCGAGCTGGATGCCAAGCCCTCCAGTGACCTGATCCAGGCGATCTTTCATCATTCTTCGCCGATTCATGATGGCGCTGCCATTATCCAGCGCGGCCGGGTCACCCGGGCCGGATGTTTCCTCCCGTTGACCCAGAATCCGGATATCAGCCCGCGCTATGGCACGCGTCACCGGGCAGCGATCGGTTTAACCGAGCTGGTCGATGCCGTCGTGATTGTGGTGTCCGAGGAGACCGGTCGGGTCTCGGTGGTGATCAGCGGCAAGATGACCCGTGATCTCGAAGTGGCTACGCTGAAAAAAGTTCTCAACCGCCTGCTTGAACCGCGCCGTTTGCGTGGCAAGAAGAGCTGAACATGGTCGAAAAGATTTTCGAAAACTGGCTGCTCAAATTTATCTCTCTGGCCTTTGCCGTGGTGCTCTGGTTCTTTGTCATGGGCGAAAGCCGCATGGAGGTCAACCATATCGTGGCGCTGGAATACCAGAACTTGCCTGACGGCTTGATGATCGCCAATGAAATACCGACATCAGTGGCCATCAGGATCAGCGGTCCGCGTGCCATGCAGATGAACCTCAACCCCGGTGATATCAGGCTCGCTGTCGATCTGAGGGGGCTCTCGGCCGGTGTGACCTCGTTCAGGCGCCTCGAGGAGAGCCTCAACCTGCCGAGCGGCCTGAAGATTACCCGGATTTCACCTTCCTATGTCGATGTCAAGCTGGAACGGGTCCGCGAGCGGCAGGTCCCGGTGCGGGTCATCCTGACCGGTGAGCCGGCGCCCGGCTTCATCGTCAAGTCCTTCAAAGCGACTCCGGCAAAGGTTTCGGTCAGCGGGGCCGAAAGTGAACTCAAGCTCGTGTCCGAGGTCGTGACCGAGGGGATCGACCTGACCCACGTTCAGGAGAGCTTTTCCCAGACCGTCGCCATCAGCTACGTCGGCAACTATACCGATCTGAAGGACACCAAGACCGTCGAAGTCCAGGTCGTACTGCAACCTGATCCCAAGTATGTTGCTCCACAACCGCCGCTCCCGGCGGTAGAAGAATTCAATTCAGAGGGGAAAAAGACCCAATAATGACAAAGCGACTTTTTGGCACTGACGGAGTACGCGGCATTGCCAACATGCACCCGATGACAACTGAGATGGCCATGCAGCTGGGCCGTGCCGCGGCCTACGTCTTCAAGCATGATGACCGGCGCAGCCGGATCGTAATCGGCAAGGACACCCGCCTCTCCGGCTACATGATCGAAAATGCCCTGGCGGCCGGGATCTGCTCCATGGGCGTCGACGTCCTGCTGGTCGGCCCTTTGCCCACGCCCGGGATTGCGTTCCTGACCGCTTCGATGCGGGCGGATGCGGGCGTGGTGATTTCAGCGTCCCATAATCCCTACCAGGACAACGGCATCAAGTTCTTTGCCCGCGACGGATTCAAACTGCCCGATGAAGTAGAACTGCAGATCGAGGACCTAATCTTTTCCGACCGCATCAATTCGCTGCGGCCGACAGCCGAAGCGGTCGGCAAGGCCTTCCGGGTTGACGACGCCATCGGGCGCTACATCGTGTTCGTCAAAAACACCTTCCCCAAAGAGCTCGATCTGGCCGGGCTCAGGATCGTTCTCGACTGTGCTCACGGCGCCGCCTACCGCGTGGCTCCGGCGGTTCTCGAGGAGTTGGGCGCCGAGGTGTTCTCCTACGGGGTCAAGCCTAACGGCACCAATATCAACGCCGGGTGCGGTTCAACCCATCCCGAAGTGATTGCTGCCGCGGTACACGAGCATGGCGCCGACCTGGGCATTGCCCTCGACGGTGACGCCGATCGCTGCATCTTCGTCGACGAGCGCGGCCGCGAGGTCGATGGTGATCACATCATGGCGATCTGCGGGCTGGAGATGCTCAAGAGTGATGCCCTGCCGCAGCGAACCCTGGTTGCGACGGTGATGTCGAACCTGGGGCTGGACATCGCCCTGCGCCAGGCCGGTGGACGGGTGGTGAAAACCGACGTCGGCGACCGTTACGTGGTTGAGGAGATGCGCCGCGGCGGCTACGGGTTCGGCGGCGAACAGTCAGGACACATGGTGTTCCTCGAACACAACACGACCGGTGACGGCATCATCTCGGCACTGCAGGTTTTGGCGATTATGCAGAAAACCGGCAAGCCGCTATCAGAGCTCGCTTCGGTCATGACTGCACTCCCCCAGGTCCTGGTAAACGTGCGGGTGCGCGAACGGCGGAACATCCAGGAACTCCCCGAGGTGGCCGGGCTGATTGCCGACGTCGAGGCCCGCCTGGGTGATGCCGGCCGGGTCCTGATCCGCTATTCGGGCACCGAGCCGCTGTTGCGGATCATGCTCGAAGGCCGGGACCAGGGCGAGATTACCGGCATGGCCAATGAAATTGCCCGGCTTGTGGCAGGCCTGATCGGCGAGACGACGACAGGAGAATAACCATGGCCAAGCTGGGTGTTAATGTCGATCACGTCGCAACCCTTCGTCAGGCGCGGGGCGGCAGCGAGCCGGACCCGGTCACCGCAGCGGCTATGGCCGAACTGGCCGGGGCTGATGGCATCACAGTTCATCTGCGCGAAGACCGCCGGCATATCCAGGACCGTGATGTCATGCTCCTGCGGCGCACGGTCCAGACCCACCTTAATCTCGAAATGGCCGCTACCGATGACATGGTGGCCATCGCCATGAAGGTGGTCCCTGACTACGTCACCCTGGTTCCGGAGAAGCGCCAGGAGTTGACTACTGAGGGTGGCCTGGATGTTGTCAAGCATGCCCAGAAGCTGGACCGGCAGATCGAACTTCTGCACCAGGCCGGCATCACCGTGAGTCTGTTCGTCGATCCAGATCTGGCCCAGCTGAAGGCCTGTGCACGGGTCAAGGCGGATTACATAGAAATTCACACCGGCACCTACTGCAATGCCAAGGAGAAGGCGCGGCATGCCGAGTTGGCAAAGATTGAAGAAGCGGTCAAGGCGGGCAGAAGGCTTGGCCTGGGGGTCAACGCCGGGCACGGCCTCAACTATCAGAACCTCCGGCCGATCCTCGCTCTCAGTGGCATTGAGGAATATAATATCGGACACAGCATCATTGCGCGTGCTGTGCTGGTCGGTCTGGACCGGGCCGTTCGGGAAATGGCCGCGCTGGTGCACGGGAGCTGAACATGCCAATTGTCGGCCTCGGAACGGATCTGGCGAAGGTCGAGCGCTTCCGCACCTTTGTTACAAAAAATAAAGCCGCCCTGTTGGGGCGGCTTTTTACCCCTGGTGAACGCGCCTACGCCTTTGCGAAAAAAGATCCAGCCCCCCATCTGGCGGCACGCTTTGCGGCCAAGGAGTCGTTTCTGAAAGCTTTGGGCCTCGGTTTGCGTGAGGGCATCAGCTGGCATGACATGGAAGTTGTCCCCGATGGACTGGGCCGTCCGGATCTGCAGCTTTCCGGACGTGCTGCCGAGATTGTCTCCGCAAAGCAGGTTGAAGTGGTACACTTATCCTATAGCCATGACGGCGACTATGCCGTGGCTACTGTGATCCTGGAACGACCATGAAACTCCTTACGGCCGAGCAAATGCAGGCGGTTGACCGCCGAACCATCGACGAAGTAGGCATTCCCGGGATTGTCTTGATGGAGAATGCCGGTCGAGGCGCTGCAGAGGAAATCCAGCGGCGATTTGCAGCAGAGGCTTCCCCACGAGCGCTGATCATGGCCGGCAAAGGCAACAACGGCGGCGACGGCTACGTGGTGGCAAGGCACCTGTTGAACAGAGGATGGGGAGTTAGCACCCTGGTGTTGGCCGAACGCAGCTCCATCAAGGGTGATGCCGCGGTGAACCTCGCGGCCCTGGAGAACTGCGGCGGAGAGATTGCCTATGCCAGCGACGGTGAAGCGCTGGGGAGGCTGCTGGCAGCGGCCGGCGACTTCACGGTGCTGGTCGATGCCCTGTTCGGTACCGGTCTGACCAAGCCGGTCGAGGGGCCCTATCTGCAGGCCATCGCGTGGCTCAACCGGCAGATTTGCCCGGTGGTTGCCGTCGATATCCCCTCCGGTGTCGATGCTTCGACCGGCCGGATCCTCGGGGCCGCTGTCAGGGCCACGTTGACCGTCACCTTCGCTTTTGCCAAGATCGGCCACGTCAGTTACCCGGGCGCGGGGTCGGTTGGTGAACTGGTGACCGTTGACATCGGTATCCCGGCGGTTGTCGAAGGGCAGGTCCCGACTGAACACCTATTGATCGACGCTGCGCACGCCAGGCGTATGTTGCCGGTGCGCAGCCGCGACGGACACAAGGGAATCTTTGGCCATCTGCTGGTCGTGGCCGGCTCGATGGGCAAGTGTGGTGCCGCGGTCATGGCTGCCGAATCAGGTTTGCGGGGCGGGGCGGGGCTGGTCACGCTGGCCTGCCCGCAAAGCGTCCAGCCGACCATTGCCTCCCGGCTGACTGAAGTCATGACCGCCCCCATGGCCGAATTCAATGGCGAACTCAGCCTGCAGGCGCTCGATGCCCTGTGCGCTCTGGCAGAGGGCAAACAGGCGCTGGCGTTAGGTCCGGGCTTGGGGCTCGGTGAGGAAGCGGGCGCCCTGGTACGCCGGCTGATTCTGGATTCTGCCCTGCCGATCGTGATCGATGCCGATGGCTTGAGCGCGCTCTGTGGCCACCTGTCACTCCTGGAGCGCCAGGCTGACCGACCGATGGTGCTGACGCCTCATCCCGGTGAGATGTCTCGCCTGACCGGATTGCCAACGGCCGAAATCCAGGCTGACCGTTTCAACGTCGCCCGCGACTTTGCGGTCCGTCACCGGGTGGTGCTGGTTCTCAAGGGCGCCCGGACCTTGACGGCATCGCCCGATGGACGGGTCAACGTCAACAGCAGCGGCCACCCGGGTCTGGCCAGCGGCGGTATGGGGGATGTGCTGACCGGTTTGATCGGCAGCCTGCTGGCCCAGGGGCTCACAGCTTATGATGCGGCGACGCTTGGCGTCTACCTGCACGGCCTGGCCGCGGACCGCCTGCTGGGTTCGTTCGGCGACGCCGGATTGCTGGCCACAGACGTAATGTACGAACTGCCTGCCGCACGACAGGCTCTGGCGAGGGAGGTATAAATGCTCACAGCTGGCGATATCATGACCAAGTCTATCCATACCGTCCACCGGGACACCGAGATCAAGACCCTGGCGAAAATGTTTGTCGACCACAATGTCAACGCCATGCCGGTCGTGGATGACGACGGCGGGCTGGTGGGTATTGTCACCCAGACGGATCTTGTGGAACAGGATAAGCCTCTGCATATCCCCACCGTGATCTCTTTGTTTGACTGGGTCCTCTACCTGGAGAGCCCGAAGAAGTTCACCGAGGAGGTGCGCAAGGTCACTGCCCGCAGGGTCGGTGAGATCTGCGCCCGGGATGTGGTCACCTGCACACCGGATACGCCAGTGCCTACGGTCGCCAGCCTGATGGTCGACAACAAGGCCCATCTTGTGCCGGTCATCGACGAAGGCCGGATGGTCGGGGTCGTTGCCCGTCTCGATATTATCCGCAGCATGGGCGTGTAACCTTGAACAGCTGGCAAACGCAAACCGGGAGCCCGGAGGAGACGCGCCGCCTGGGGGAGCTGCTTGGCGGGCTCGCCGGTGCGGGTCTGGTTGTCCTCCTGAATGGTGACCTGGGTGCTGGGAAAACCTGTTTTGCCCAGGGTGTCGCTCGTGGGCTGGGGGTCCCCTCCGGGGTACCGGTCACCAGCCCGAGCTACAGCTTGATGAATATTCACCAGGGCCGTGTTCCCTTTTATCACTTTGATCTTTATCGCCTCTCCCGGGTCGATGACCTCGCGGATCTCGGCTACGATGAATTTGCCGAAGGCGACGGGTTGACCCTGGTCGAATGGGCTGACCGCATGACGGAAGCGCTGGACGCATCGATCACGGTTTTTATCGATCCGCGGGCTGAGCAGCAGCGCAGATTCCGTTTTGATGCGCATGACGACCGTGGCCGTGCTCTTCTGAAACAACTTGACCAGCATTGGCCTTCGTCACCCGGATAATCCCGCACGATATCCCGTGAAAACCTTTGACGGCCGGCATGAATACTGTTATTAAAAGCACTTGACCCCGTTGGGGCATATCTCAACAATTGGTGCGTTCTTAAGAAGACCCACCAGGAAGGATCGACCACAGATGGCACTCGTGGTTCAAAAGTATGGCGGTACCTCAGTAGGGACCATCGAGAAGATTCAGAATGTAGCTCGTCGGGTTGCACGCACTTACGATGAAGGCAACGACATGGTCGTTGTCGTCTCGGCCATGGCCGGCGAGACCAACAAGCTGGTCGCTCTGGCCGAGGCGATGTGCGAGTTCCCGAGCGAGCGCGAGTATGATGTCCTGGTCGCTGCTGGGGAACAGGTCTCGATAGCACTGCTGTCGATGGCCCTGCAGTCGATGGGTTACAAGGCCAAGAGCTATCTCGGCTGGCAGATTCCTATCTATACCGACAACGCCTTTTCGAAGGCGCGCATCGAGGAGATCCAGGATTCCAATATTCGTGAAGACCTGCATAACGGTACGATCGTCATCGTCGCCGGCTTCCAGGGGATTGATCGTGACAACAATATTACCACTCTGGGCCGGGGCGGCTCCGACACCTCGGCCGTGGCCGTTGCCGCGGCATTGAAAGCGGATGTCTGCGAAATCCTCACCGACGTCGACGGGGTCTATACCACGGACCCGCGCATAGTCCCGGAAGCCTCCAAGATGGAGAAGGTCTCCTACGATGAAATGCTGGAGATGGCTTCGCTCGGTTCCAAGGTGCTGCAGCTTCGCTCAGTTGAATTTGCCAAAAAATACAACGTCGTGGTTCATGTACGTTCCAGCCTAAATGACAATCCAGGGACCCTGGTAATGAAGGAGGATGCAGATATGGAAACGGTCCTGGTTTCAGGAGTCACTTACAACAAGGACGAAGCAAAGATCTCTGTGATGCGCGTTCCGGACAAGCCGGGGATCGCTGCGCAGTTGTTCTCGCCGCTGTCCACGGCGAACATCATGGTGGACATGATCATCCAGAATATTTCCCATGAGGGGTTGACCGACATGACCTTCACGGTGCCCCGGTCCGATTTCAAGAAAGCGCTCAAGATCGTCGAAGAGACTGCGCTCAAGATCGGCGCGGCCGGTGTTGAAAGCAACCAGTCGATCGCCAAGATTTCGATCGTCGGTGTTGGCATGCGCTCGCATTCGGGGATTGCCAGCAAGATGTTCGAGACGCTTTCTGCCGAGGGAGTCAATATCCAGATGATTTCCACCAGCGAGATCAAGGTCTCTTGTGTTATCGATGACAAGTACACCGAACTGGCCGTGCGTGTTCTGCATGAAGCCTTCGGTCTGGACAAGAATCAGGTTGCCCAGGAAAAGTGAGGGGTTGCCTCCTGAAGGTTTGATCGGGAGAGTGAGATGAGCAGAGTTTACCTGTACGATACGACTTTGCGTGATGGCACGCAGGCCGAAGATGTTTCCTTTCTGGTGGCGGACAAGATCCGCATTGCCCAGAAACTCGACGATCTTGGCATAGATTACATCGAGGGGGGCTGGCCAGGTTCGAATCCAAAGGACATCGCCTTTTTCAAGGACGTCAAGAAGATCACGCTCAATCACGCCAAGATCGCTGCGTTCGGTTCGACGCGCCGGGCCAAGACGACGCCGGCCAAGGACAACAACATCCAGACCCTGGTCCAGGCCGATCCTGACACGGTCACGATTTTCGGCAAAACCTGGGATTTTCACGTACGCGAGGCCTTGCGTATCAGCCTGGAAGAAAACCTCGAGCTGATTTACGACTCTCTGGCCTACCTCAAAGAAAATGTTCCGGAGGTCATTTACGACGCCGAGCATTTCTTCGATGGCTTCAAGGCTGATCCCGAGTACGCCATCAGGACCCTCGAAGCGGCACAAAAAGCCGATGTCGACTGCATCGTGCTCTGCGACACCAATGGCGGTACCTTGCCCTACGAGGTTGCGGCGATCATCAAGCAGGTCAAGAAAAGCATCAAGACGCCCCTCGGCATCCATGCCCATAATGACAGTGAATGTGCCGTGGCCAACTCCCTGGTGGCCGTCGAACAGGGTGCTGTGCACGTGCAGGGAACGATCAACGGTTTCGGTGAGCGCTGCGGCAATGCCAACCTGTGCTCGATTATCCCTGCCCTCAGGCTGAAGATGGCGCGCGAATGCGTGTCCGACGAGCAGCTGCGGAATCTGCGGGTCGCGTCGCGCTACATCTACGAACTTGCCAACCTGGTGCCCAATAAGCACCAGGCCTATGTCGGCAATTCGGCGTTTGCCCACAAGGGCGGCGTCCACGTGTCGGCCATCCAGCGCCACCCCGAGACTTACGAGCATATTCGTCCGGAAAAGGTCGGCAACCTGACCCGGGTATTGGTTTCCGACCTTTCCGGGCGGTCCAACATCCTGGCCAAGGCCGAGCAGTTCAATATCAACCTGGACAGCAAGGACCCGGTAACTTTGGAAATCCTCGAGGACATCAAAAACCTCGAAAACCAGGGTTTCCAATTCGAGGGTGCGGAAGCCTCCTTCGAGCTGCTGATGCGGCGGGCCCTGGGGGAGTTGCGCAATTTCTTCTCGGTCATAGGTTTCCGGGTCATCGACACCAAGCGGCATGAAAATGAAATGCCGACCTCCGAGGCAACCATCCAGATCAAGGTCGGCGGGCACATCGAACATACCGCCGCCGAGGGCAATGGCCCGGTCAATGCCCTGGACCATGCAATGCGCAAGGCCCTCGAGCAGTTTTACCCCCAGTTGAAAGAGATGAAACTTTTCGACTACAAGGTGCGCGTTCTGCCGGCAGGCAAGGGTACGGCTTCGGTAACACGGGTCCTAATCGAGTCTGGAGACAAAACGGGCCGTTGGGGGACGGTTGGTGTGAGTGACAACATCATCGATGCGTCCTACCATGCCCTGGTTGACGCCGTGCAGTACAAGCTGATGCGCGATCATGCGCGGTAAACGCTTTCTTCCGCCACCCACGCTCAGTGTGCTGGCGGTGCTCGTTTTCCTAGGTATGCTTTTGGGCCGGGAGGCTTCCACGACGGAGGACCTCCCGGTTTTTTATCCCGAGGCGAGAAATTTTATTTATGTCGAACTGCTGGGGGGCGACCTGAGCCCTGGCGTGTATCAATTTAATGACGGTTTGACTCCCCGAGGCGTCATAAAATTGACGACAGCCTGGGACATGGCACATCTCACCGCTGATCCGGCATGGTCCAGCCCTCTGTGCGATGGCGAAAGCCTGGAAATCGTCAAAAAAGATCGCGAAATTAAATTACTCCATCGCAGGTGGATGATGGCAAGCCAGCGCATGGCACTGGGTATCCCCCTGCATCCAGACCGCATGAGCCGTAAGGATTGGTCCGCTTTGCCAGGTGTCGGCCCGGCCCTGGCTGAACGAATCGAAAATGACCGTCAAAAAAATGGCGATTTCGGCAGTCTTGATGCTCTGAGCAGGGTTCCGGGAATCGGCAAAAAACGACTTGATCAATGGAAAATATTCTTCTAGAAGAGGTAACTACCTGATTTATAAAGTTAAATATTACCTGTTTCGGTGGGGGACTTTGGCGTCAGGGGATTAATGAAGACTTGGCATGGCTTGTGTAATAACTCCTAATACGTGTTAACCAATCAACAACGTATGCAGATTATGAAATCAAGGAGCTATTGCAATGAGATGTCCCAAGTGTAAAGGCCGCATGTACGCTGAGAAGTATTATGATTTCGTTCGTGCTTTCGATGCTTGGAAGTGCTGCTCATGTGGCGAAGTCATCGATCCGACAATTCTGGCCAACCGGGCCCGTAATCATAACGTCTTCCTCGGCTGAGTCGAAGAAGCATATCAGACAAGAAAGCCTGGAACTGTCGTTTCGGGCTTTTTCTTTTAGGGCTCACAGTGACTTCATCCTCTGGTTATTTTCAAACCCTCACATCAATAAAAGACGATTTAAAAGACGGGGCCTGTGCCTGCTGAATTGGCCTCATAATGCGTGGCACTAAAACTTGGGTGGTTTACAATGGCCACCTTGGCAATTGCGGCCTTCAACATTCAATACCGCAACATTACGGATCTTCATATTTCATTTCATGTTTGCCTTGTTTCATCCCTAACCAGTGATAGTCTTTTCTTTCGGATGACAGTTTATGGAGATGTGCCCCTTAACTGAAAAAGCTACTGCGATTTCTTCAGGCTGTCTCTTGGAAAACGACTCGCTAGACCATTTAAGGAGTTCGCTATGCCAAAAATAGTTCGCTTTCATGAAACAGGTTCAGCCGAAGTCCTCAAGCTTGAAGATCTTCCTCTAAGCGAACCCGGTGAAGGTGAGATCAGGCTGAAAGTGGAGGCCATCGGTCTCAATCGCGCCGAGGTCATGTTCCGCCAGGGCCAATATCTGGAAAGCCCCCAATTCCCTTCACGCATCGGCTATGAAGCCGCAGGGATCGTCGATGCCGTGGGATTAGGAGTCCGCGGTTTCAGGGTCGGTGATCGAGTCAGCACTATTCCCTCCTTCTCTATGGGGCAATACGGTGTTTACGGAGAAAGCGCCATCGTACCGGCGACTGCGGTCGCATCTTATCCCGACAGCCTCTCTCCGGTCGAAGGGACATCGATCTGGATGCAGTATCTCACGGCTTTTGGTGCGCTGGTCGAATACGGCCAGATCAAAAAAGGCGATCAGGTCCTGATTACTGCGGCCAGCAGCAGCGTCGGCTTGGCTGCTATCCAAATCACCAAGGCAGCAGATGCGCTGGCCATTGTCACCACCAGAGGCGAAAACAAGAAACAACAGCTTCTGGACGCCGGAGCGGATCATGTGATTGTCACCGATAAGGAAAATCTGGTCGAACGGGTCATGGCCATAACTACCGGTCACGGCACTCGCATCATCTTCGATCCCGTCGCAGGGCCTTACCTTGAGAGGCTTGCCGAAGCGGCCGCTCCCGGCGGGATCATCTTTGAATACGGTGCGCTGTCACCAGAACCGACCCCCTTTCCACTATTTCCCGCCCTTGGGAAAGGCCTCAGCGTGCGCGGCTATACTTTGTTTGAAATCGTCAAGGACCCTGAAATGCTCGCTCGCGGCAAACAGTATATTTACGAGGGCTTGAAGTCCGGCACCCTGAAACCACTGATTGATCGGACCTTCCCTCTGGACGCCATTATCGAAGCCCACCGGCATATGGAGTCTAACCAGCAAATCGGAAAAATCGTGGTAAGAGTTTCAAGCTAGATTCTTCTAGTGAGGAGGCCAGGAGCAAAGTTGCTAAATTCCTGGGAACGAGAATTTTGCACTTTCTAGAATCCACTCTCGGTCAGATGCAAAATGGCCTACCCCGAAAGGGATAGGCTTTTCTTGGATTGCAGACATTATGGGAATCATCCTCTGAGGCCGGTTTCGAACTCCGTAATAGTTGCTGATATAATTTTTAGGACACCACAGATTTTGACCTGATCTGCTGATTACCGTATATTTCCGGTTTCGTAATTACTGGATGAATAGAAATTTAAGGAGGGGAACTGATTGCGATGCATGAATCTGTCTTCGATCGAGTGGAAAAACTGCTTAAATCGCAGAAATTGCCCTTCAGTGTAGCGTTGCACAAGCCCGTGTATACAAGTGAAGAGGCTGCCGAAGTTCGGGGTGTCCCCCTATCCACTGGGGCAAAAGCTCTCATCTGCAAAGGGGAAGACCAGTTCGTCATGTTTGTGATTCCAGCCGATCGCAAACTGGACAGCAAGCAAGTTCGCCGGTTGTGCGGCTGGCGAAAACTACGATTCGCAAACCGTGATGAAGTGCTCGCCTTGACAGGATTGACACCCGGTTCAATTCCCCCTTTCGGGAGTTTGTTCGGATTGACCACGTTCTGCGACCAGAAGCTCGGCGAGAATACGACGATTAATTTCAACGCGGGGGATCATACGATCTCTGTGAGTATGAAGTATACCGACTATTTTGAGGCCGAAAGACCGGAGGTAGGCACTTTGACAGATGGAGGTATGTTGGAAGGTGGTGTGAACGATAAGGTAGATCAGACCTCAGGTGACGCTTGAAAGAGGTCACTTTTTATTTT
>JAHEEU010000002.1:36729-45415 GCA_024640545.1 Geobacteraceae bacterium | reverse complement strand
GACCTGAAAAAAGGCCTCAAAGTGATGATCGATGGCGAGCCCCATGTCATCGTGCAATTCGACTTTACCAAGCCCGGCAAAGGACAGGCGCTCTACAAGTGCAAGCTGCGCAACATGATCACCGGCTCCCTCTTCGACCGCACCTATCGTTCCGGGGAAAGCTTTGAGCCGGCCAGTCTCGACGAACGCGACATGCAGTACCTCTACAAGGATGAGACCGGCTACGTGTTCATGGACCAGAAGAACTACGAGCAGACCTCCATCAGTGAAGAAGTCCTCGGCGACGACCACTATTTCCTGGTCGACAACATGGAGGTCAAGGTGCTCATGCACGGCGATCGCGGCATCGGCGTCACGCTGCCCAACTTCGTCAACCTGCGCGTCAGCCAGGCCGACCCCTGGGTCAAGGGCGACACGGCAGCCGGCAACAACAAACCGGCCACGGTGGAGAGCGGCTACACCCTGCAGGTCCCTTCCTTCGTCGAGCAGGGCACCCTGATCCAGATCGACACCCGCACCGGTGAGTATGTAACCCGCGTCAAGGAATAGCCTCGGCAGCTACGCCAAGGAAGAAACGTCCGCTTGCGGGCGTTTTTTTTTAAACTTTTCTGTCGCTGCTTCGTCTAGGATAACGTCTAGCTGATGCGCTTTACATGTGCCGAACCGGCTCGATCGCCACGGTTTCAGCGCAGCAGGGGCAGGAGATGCAGGCCACGCAGGCCATGTTGCGTAGATTGACCTTTTGCTTTCCGGTCAAAATCCTGATAACTGTTATTCCTGTCCATTGGCCAACAGGGAACCAATCTGCACGGACAGCGGGCTTTGAGTAACGCACACCTTTCTGGTACCAAAGGCAAACAGCCTCCGTGAAGATTTGATTTCCCCGGACCCGGCCGGTCCATGCTTGCCAAGAGAAGGGCCCAGGCATGCCGAACAACCACTTGCAAGTTGACAAGCTTTTCAGCAACTGCCGCAGAAGGCTCTTCATGAGCGTCATCCTGCTGCTGCTTGTCTCCTGCACCCCGACCATCTCCCGCCAGGCATCGTCCATTCAGCCGCAGGGCAAGTTCTCCGCAACCGGCCAGGCTCAGCTGCCCGAGAAGTGGTGGCTGACCTTCGCCGACCCGACCCTCGACCAGCTGATCGAACAGGCCCTGGCAGACAACCTCACCTTGCAGGGAGCCTGGGACCGCCTCGACCGGGCCCGCGCCGTGGCACGCCAGGCCGGCGCCGAACTCATGCCGCAGCTCGAAGGCAATGCAGGCTACAGCACGACCTCCACACGGATCAACTCCCGGACCGACTCCTCGCACAGCTATAACCTCGGGCTCGCCGCCAGTTACGAAATCGACCTCTGGGGCCGCATCAACTCAACCCGTGAGGCCGCGGAGCTTGACGCCCGGGCCAGCGCGGAGGAGCTGCAGACGGCGGCCCTGACCTTGTCGGCCCAGGTCGCAATCACCTGGTTTCAATGGCTGGAACAGCAGGGCCAGGTCGAAATACTCGACCAGCAACTGCAAACCAACCGGCAGACCCTCGAACTGATCAGCCTGCAGTTCCGCACCGGACAGGTGGGCATCGCCGACCTGCTCCAGCAGCGCCAGGTGGTGGAAAACCGCAGCGGCGAACGGGTTCTGGCAAACGGTCGTTTGCAGGTTCTGCAGAACCAGTTGGCGATCCTGCTTGGCGTTCCTCCAGACCGGACCCCGGCGTTGACTCCGCGCAAATTCAGCGAACTGCCGCCGCTGCCGGCGACCGGCCTGCAGAGCAGCCTGCTGGAAAGACGGCCCGACGTGCGCTCGGCGTGGCTGCGGCTTTTGGCCGCGGACCAACGGGTGGCAGCAGCAGCCGCCGACCGGTTCCCCCGGCTCAGCCTGACCGGTCGCGCCAGTACCAGCGCCGAACAGGTCGAGCAGCTGTTCGACGACTGGCTGGCCAGCCTGGCGGCCAACCTGCTGGCACCCATTCTCGATGGCGGCCGGCGCCGCGCTGAAGTCGAGCGCAGCCAGGCCGTGGCCACGGAAGCCCTGCACAGTTACGGACAGACGGTCCTCGAGGCTTTGACCGAAGTCGAGAACGCCCTCACCATAGAGCAGCGTCAGCAGGAGTACCTGGCCAGCATCAACCGGCAACTGGTCCTGGCCACCCAGGCAACCGGGAGGATTCGCGACCGCTATCTCAACGGCGCCGAGGACTACCAGCGCGTGCTGATCTCACTGCTCTCGGAGCAGCAGCTGCAGCGCACCCAGATGACCGCGCATCGCGAGCTCTTCGAGAACCGCATCAACCTCTGCCGGGCCCTGGCAGGAGGCTGGGAGATGACCCGCAAGCTCAATCAATCGACCTTACGAGGTGAGTAACATGTGTCCAGACCAGCAGCAACCGCCGCAAACGGAGCCGTCCCCGCACAACCGCAGGCCAGCCCTGCTGCGGCTGCTTTTGCCAACCGTCGTCGTCATCTTTGCTGTGGCCGTCGCGGCCTGGCAGCTCCAGACGGGGCCGGAAGCCAAACCGCGCCCCAAAGTTCGCAATGCAACGATTGTCGATGTGCGCCCGGTAACATTCGACAGGCAGGCGACGACCATCAGCGTCATGGGCACGGTCATACCGCAGCGTGAAGTCATGCTCAAACCCCAGGTCAGCGGCAAGATCATCAGCATGAGCGACAAGTTGATCCCCGGTGGTCGGTTTGCCAAAGACGAACCGCTGCTCAGCATCGACCCGAGCGACTACCGGCTCGCGGTCCGGCAGCTCGTCAGCGAGGTCGCCAGGGTCGAAGCGGACTGGCAGATCGAGCTGGGCCAGCAACGGGTCGCCCGCAAGGAATACGAGCTGCTCGGCGAAACGGTCAGTGCAGAAGAGCAGGCCCTGATGCTGCGCGAACCACAGCTGGCCAACATCAAAGCGGTTCTGGACGCGACACAAGCGCGGCTTGAGCAGGCCCGGCTGGATCTGGAGCGTACGGTGGTCAAGGCGCCCTTCAACGCCGTAGTCATCTCCCGCGAAATCAATCTCGGCACCAGCGTTTCACCAAGTACCACCCTGGCGACCCTGGTCGGCAGCGACAGCTACTGGGTCGAGGCACCGGTCCCGGCCAGCATGTTGCAATGGATCAGCACCGGACAGGCAGGTCGTGCCGACGGGTCCCAGGTCCGAATCTTCGACAGCGCGGCCTGGGGTGCGAAACGGTTCAGGTCCGGCCGGGTGCTCGGCCTGACGGCCATGGTTGAGGAACAGGGGCGCATGGCCAAGCTGTTGATTGAGATTCCCGACCCCCTGGCACTGCGGGCGGAGGCCAGGGAACAGCCGGAATTGCTGCTCGGCAGTTACGTACAGGTGGAAATCGAAGGAGCGAGCGTGCCACAAGCGGCCCTGGTCGAGCGCGACCTGATCCGCGACGGCAATCATGTTTGGATCATGGACAACCAGAATACGCTGGAGATTCGACCCGTGGAGATCGCCTTCCGCGGCCAGGAGTACGTCCTGGTGACCGGCGGCGTCCGTGCAGGCGAGCTGCTGGTCACCTCGAATCTGCCTTCGCCGGTCCAGGGGATGAGCCTTAGAACCAGGGGGGCTGAAGATTCAGGCCCTGGTGCAGGAGTGCAAGCCAAACCATGAGCCGATCGCGTAAAGAGCCCTGGCAAAGGGGGCCGCTCGCCTGGATGACCTACAACCGGGTGACCCCCAACCTGCTGATGATTGTTCTGCTGCTCGGCGGGATCTTCGTCTCGGGGACGATCAAGAAGGAAGTCTTTCCCGAGTACGAGCTCGACCGGGTTACGGTCAGCGTCGCCTACCCCGGGGCCAGCCCCGAAGAGGTCGAGCAGGGGATCATCCTGGTCATCGAGGAGGCCGTGCGCGGCCTGGAAGGGGTCAAGGAGCTGACGGCGAGCGCAGACGAAGGCAGGGGCACGGTCAACATCGAACTGCTGGCCGATGCCGATCAGCAGAAGGTCTACCAGGAGATCAAGCAGGAAGTCGACCGCATCCGCACTTTCCCGGACGATGCCGAAGAACCCCAGGTCTCGCTGCGGGCCCATCGCCATGAGGTGCTGAACATCCAGTTTTACGGCGACACCACGGAAGCGGCCCTGCGCGAAACCGCCGAACAGGTCCGTGACCGGCTCCTGCAGGATCCCGGCATCACCCAGATCGACCTCTCGGGCGCTCGGGCCCCTGAGATTCACGTCGACGTTCCTCAGGCGAAGCTGCGCACCTACAACCTGACCCTAGATGACATCGGGCGGAGCATTGCCGCCGCCTCGACCGAGATTCCGGGCGGAGCCGTCGAGACCGTCGGCGGCGACATCCTGCTGAGGGTCGCGGACCGCCGCGACTGGGCCAGGGAGTTTGCCCGCATCCCGGTCATCACCGCGGCTGACGGCAGCGTGGTTCTCCTCGAGGATATCGCCATGGTGCAGGAAGCCTTCGAGGACAGTGACCGCTTTGCCACCTACAATGGCCAGCGGACCATCGGCCTGGACGTCTACCGGGTCGGCGAGCAGACGCCGATCGGCGTCTCCCGGGCCGTGCGCGACGCGATGAGCGAAATCGAGGCCGACCTGCCGGCGGGGATCAACTGGGACATCAACCGTGACCGTTCGGAGGTCTACGAGCAGCGCCTCAACCTGCTCCTGAAGAACGCCTGCATGGGGCTGGTGCTGGTGCTTTTGCTGCTCGGCCTGTTCCTCGAGTTCAAGCTGGCGTTCTGGGTGACCATGGGGATCCCGACCTCGTTCCTCGGCGGCCTGCTCTTTCTCCCCGCCCTGGGCGTTTCGATCAACATCATGTCCATGTTCGCCTTCATCGTCGCCCTGGGGATCGTGGTCGACGATGCCATCGTCGCCGGCGAGAACATCTACGAATACCGCCAGCGCGGCCATGGCATGGCCAAGTCAGCCATCCTCGGCGCCCGCAATGTCGCAATCCCGATTACCTACGCCATCCTGACCAATATCGTGGCGTTCCTGCCGCTCTACTTCATCCCCGGCACCATGGGCAAGATCTGGATGGCGATCCCCGTGGTGGTGATTACCGTATTCGCGGTTTCGTGGGTCGAGGCCCTGTTTATCCTGCCGGCCCACCTGGCCCACACCCGCAGCACTCCGACCAGCGCCATGACCGCCCGGCTGCACAACTGGCAACAGGGTTTCAGCGCCGCGGTCTCCCGCTTCATCGAAAAGCGCTACCGGCCGCTGCTCGAGCTGAGCATCCGCTGGCGCGGCCTGACCATCGCCATAGGACTGGCCATGCTGCTGATCGTCGTCAGTTATGTCATGAGCGGCCGCATCGGCATGATCCTGATGCCACGGGTGGAATCGGACCGGGCGGTGGTGACCGCCGTGCTGCCGGCCGGCAGCCCGCTGGCAGCGGCCCAGGAGGTCCAGAAGAAACTGGTCCGCGGCATCGAGGAAGTCGCGGCCGCCAATGGCGGCACGGAGCTGTTGCAGGGCGTCTTCGCCCTGGTCGACGAAAACCAGGTCGGCATTACGGCCTACCTGACGCCGCCCGGCGTCAGGCCGCTGAACACCGGCACGGTCACCCAGCTCTGGCGCGAACAGGTCGGGCCGCTCATCGGCCTGGAATCATTGCGCTACGAGTCGGACCGCGGCGGGCCAGGCGGCGGCGGAGCCCTGACCGTCGAACTGTCGCATCGCGACACGGCGATTCTCGACCAGGCCAGCAGCGCCCTGGCTGAGCGACTGGCAGATTTTGCCAACGTCAAGGACATCGACGACGGCTTTACCCCCGGCAAGGAGCAGCTCGACTTTCGCATCAAACCGAGCGGCGAAAGCCTCGGCCTGACCTCCCGGGAGATCGCCCGCCAGGTACGCAACGCGTTTTCAGGCAGCGAGGCCCTGCGTCAGCAGCGCGGCCGCAACGAGGTCACGGTCCGCGTGCGCCTGCCGGAGGGCGAGCGCAACAGTGAATTCAATATCGAGAACCTGATGATCCGCACTCCTGCGGGAACCTACGTGCCGCTCTTCGAGGTCGCCGAGGTCGAGCGCGGCCGGGCCTACACGACCATCAACCGGCGCGATGCCCGCCGCACCGTCACCGTCTCCGCCGATGTCGAACCAATTGACCAGACCAGCCAGATTCTCGCCACCCTCGACAGCCAGGTCCTGCCGGAACTGGCTGGCAGCTATCCCGGGTTGACTTACGGCTACCAGGGTCGCCAGGCCAGGATGAAGGAGAGCACCGGCGGCTTGTTCAACGGATTCCTCCTGGCGCTGTTCGCCATTTACTTCCTGCTGGCGATCCCTTTCCGCAGCTACAGCCAGCCGCTCATCGTCATGCTGGCAATCCCCTTCGGCGTGGTCGGCGCCGTCCTGGGGCATCTGCTCATGGGCTACAGCCTCAGCCTGATGAGCATGATGGGGGTCGTCGCTCTTTCGGGGGTCGTGGTCAATGACTCCCTGGTCCTGATCGACTATGCCAACCGCCAGCGCCTGGAAGGGGCCACGGCTTTTGCGGCGATCTGCGCCGCCGGCACCCGCCGTTTTCGGCCGATCATCCTGACAACCCTGACCACCTTCGGCGGCCTGGCGCCGATGATTTTCGAAACGTCCCGCCAGGCGCGCTTCCTGATCCCGATGGCCATCTCACTCGGCTTCGGCATCCTCTTTGCCACCCTGATCACCCTGTTCCTGGTTCCCAGCCTCTATCTTTTGGTCGAAGATTTCCTGAACTGGCTGCAGAGGGCTTTCGGCGCCGATCCGGAACGCGAGTCGCAATGAGTGAACTGAACTGGGCCCTGGCCCGCAAACAGCAGACCCTGGCGGAAAGGGCCCGGATCATCCAGCTCGTTCGCACCTTCTTTATCGAGCGCGGATACCTCGAGGTGGAGACCCCGCACCGCATCCCGGCCAACGCCCCCGAACCGCACATCGACGCCGTCGCCAGCGGGGACTGGGCCCTGCACACCTCGCCGGAGCTGGCCATGAAGCGCCTGCTTGCGGCCGGTTTCGGGCCGCTCTTCCAGCTCTGCCGGGTCTGGCGCGACGGCGAGCGGGGGCAGTACCATCTGCCGGAATTCACCCTGCTCGAGTGGTACCGCAGCGGCATCGACTACCATGCGCTGATGACCGAGTGCATGGAGCTGCTGACCACCCTCGCACCGCAGGGGAAACTGTCGCGGCAGGGTCGGACCATCGACCTGGCCATGCCGTGGCCGCAGCTGACCGTTGGCGAGGCCTTTGCCCGTTATGCATCTCAGAGCCTCGATGAAGCCCTGGCAAGGGACTGCTTTGAAGAGCTTTTGACAACCGAAGTCGAGCCACACCTGGGCAGAGACCGGCCGCTCTTCCTGACCGAGTACCCGGCCAGCCTGGCGGCCCTGGCCCGCACCAAACCTGGCGACCCGCAGCGTGCCGAGCGCTTCGAGCTCTACATCGACGGCCTGGAACTGGCCAACGCCTTCTCGGAGTTGACCGACCCGCATGAGCAGCGCAGACGCTTCGAGGCCGACGAAGCGTCACGGCGGCTCGCTGGCAAAAACCCTTACCCCCTGCCGGAAAAATTCCTCGCCGAGCTGGGTTCCATGCCTGTGGCGGCCGGAATCGCCCTTGGTCTCGACCGTCTGATCATGCTGCTTACCGATGCCGCCAGGATCGATGACGTGGTCGCGTTCACACCGGGAGATCTTTGAGCGCGCCCGCAGCCTGAAAGCACAGCAGTTCTCAGAAGCCCCTTGTTTTCACCTTCCCGACAGGCTATAAAAAATGGATCTATAACCAAAACAAAGGTTAACCGCCAAGAGGTGAAGACCAAGGTCAAAAACACATTTTTTAACGCAGAGACACTAAGAGGTCATTCAAGGCGCAAAAAAACGTTCTTTATATGAAAATTAAATCTTTGCGGCTTTCTTTGTTCTCTGCGTCTTTGCGTTAAACAAGCCTTTTGCCTTAACCTTCTTTTCGGTTATAAATCCGTAAAAAACTGGGACCGCTCTGCCACAAAGGTCATTGTCGAGCATGTACCTGCATTCTGAAACAACCCTGCTCAATGCCTGCCGGACCTTGTTCGGTCATGAGGTCATCTCTTGCGACTTCCTTGATTATCTCCAGCCAAGCGGTGCCCGGAGTGCCTTTCGCAACCAGGCCAAGAGCCACCATCCCGATGGTTACGCAAGCTCATCGGCGCAGATTCGCAAGGAGCAGACCGAGCGTTTCCGCGAGGTCCGCCAGGCCTACGAACTGATCATCGAGTTCCTCGAAAAGCGCCCCTTGGGCCGCCGGACCGCTGCGGCACCGAACCCCGCCTCCGCCACAGCGTACCAGGGCAGAAGACCTGGGTACCGACGTTCGCAGCAGAAGCCCCATGTCCGCCAGTCAGCCATCCCGGCCATTCCCCTTGAATTCGGGATGTACAGCTATTACCAGGGGCAAGTCACCTACCAGCAGCTGATCGAGGCGCTGATCTGGCAGCGCCGGCAGCGACCGACGCTTGGCGCTATCGCCCAGAAATGGGGCTGGCTGTCAGAGGCCAGGGTGAACCAGGTCCTCGGTCACCGCGGTTACGCCATGCGTTTCGGCAAGAAGGCCGTTGAGCTGGGCTACCTCGACCAGCATCAGGTCGATGCTCTGCTCAAACATCAGCGGTCCCTGCAGCAAAGGATCGGCAGGTACTTTGTCGAGCAGGGCTTGTTGACCGAGGGAGAAGCCGACCAGATCTCGCAGAACCT
>JAHEEU010000002.1:31251-36629 GCA_024640545.1 Geobacteraceae bacterium | reverse complement strand
CGCCTGCAGCGGCCGATTGGGCAATTCGACAATGCCGCCGGTGGTCCGCACCTTGAGCGTCTCCCCTGTCTGCAGCAGAGTCTCCGGCAGCAGCGGCACTTTGCCCTGGCCGCCCGGCGGATCGACCACGTATTGCGGGATCCCCAGCCCGGAAACCCGGCCGCGCATGGCCGCAATGATCTCCAGGCCACGCTCTACCGGCACCCGGAAATGGGCCGTCCCGCGTGCCTGGTCAAGATGATGCAGGTAGTAGGGGCGCACGCGCATTTTCAGCAGGCCGCGACAGAGCTCGATCATCACTTCCGGATCGTCATTGACACCCCGCAGCAGGACAGTCTGGTTGCCCAACGGGATACCGGCATCGGCCAGGCTTGCACAGGCTGCGATGCTGGCTGGGGCCAGTTCCCGCGGATGGTTGAAGTGGGTGTTGAGGTAAAGCGGCTGGAAACCGGCCAGCAACCGGCAGAGCTGGGGAGTGATCCGCTGCGGCAGGGTCACCGGCACCCGGCTGCCGATGCGGACCATCTCCACGTGGGGGATACTCTGCAAGCGCCTCAGAATTGCAGCGAGGCGGGCGTCATCGAGCAACAGCGGGTCGCCGCCGGTCAGGATGACGTCATGAATCCCAGGTGTGGCGGCGATATAATCAAGCCCGGCAGCTATCTGCGCCTGGTTGAAAGCCAGGGCTTCGGTGCCGACCCGGTTCTTACGGGTACAGAACCGGCAGTAGCCGGCGCACTGCCAGGAGACCAGCAGCAGGGCTCGATCGGGGTAGCGATGCACCACGGCCGGCACCGGTGAAAAGCTGCTTTCATTCAAGGAGTCCTCGGGGAGGCCGTCAACCACCAGCTCCCGCAGGTCGGGAACACACTGCCGCCAGATCGGGTCGCCTGGCTTCTCGATCAGGCCGAGATAATGCGGGGTGATGCGCAGAGGGTAGCGGGCGGCCACCGCCCGCAGCGGCCCGGGGTCGATGCCGAAGCGCTCGGCCAGCTGCTCCGGGGTGACGATACTGTCGGCCAGTTGTGATGTCCAGGTCATATAAGCGATTTCGCCGAGAAACGTTTTGGGGGTTGATTGGATGGTGCGGTTAGCGCCGCGCGCTGCCTGTTGTTGTCCGGTTGCGCAGCCACCAGGTCGTCACCACCAGCGCCATCAGACCAATGTCGCGCAGTAAGGCGACACCGGCGGTCACCTCCTGTCCGCCCCCCGGATCGAAACACCCGCAGTCGATCTCCAGTCCACGGGCCAGGACCGAGACCAGGGCGCCCATGAAACACGCCGTCATGGCGCCGACCACCACCAGAGCGGGTCGGACCCGCAAGTTGAGCAGCAGCAGGACACCGGCGAGAAACTCAATGTACGGCAGGGTCGCGGCCACCAGGTAATTCAGGGCATAAGGCAAAATCTGGTAGGCTGCGACATGGCCGGCAAACACCACCACATCCTGCATCTTTACTGCGCCGGCGTAGACGAAAACCAGGGCCAGCGCCAGGCGGCCCAGATGGTAGAGGACGCTCTTCAAACCTGTCATCAGCCCTCTCCCGCAACCGGCAGGCCGGCGTCGCGCCATTCGGGGAAGCCACCCTCAAACACCCGCACATCCCGGCAGCCTGCCTCGATCAGGAGGACCCCCAGGTCGAAGGAGTCCGGGCAACCGAAGCCGCTGCAGTAAGTAATGATGCTCCGGTCTTTGGCAAGGTGCTCGAGAAACTTCGGCAATCCGGTGTCTATCTCGACAAGCGGCAGCGACACGGCACCTTCGATATGCCCCGTGGCATAGAGCTCGGGGCTGCGGGCATCGACGAGGAGCGCGCCGGAAGCCATCAACTGCCGCACTTCGCCGATCAGAACCGGCACCGGCAAGGCGACCGGCATCGGTTGCTGTACTGTCTGGCGCGGTGGAGGGACCAGGCGACCGGAGAAGGCATCCATGACCAGCTGGTGGTTCAGGGTCAGGCCGAACAAAGTGCCGAAAGCGATCAGCACACAGGCTTCCAGGCCAATGCGTTTCATATCATCGAACATCTCTACTCGTCGGGAGACTGGGTGAATTCCGGTTCCAGGCTGCCGAGCATGTCGTGCAGGGCCCGGACCTGGCGTTCGAGCTGGGCGATGCGCGCGTTGGCGGACGTCAATTCCACATTCAACTCCTCGACCAGGCTGGACTGGTGGGTGTAGCGAATTTCCAGTTCGATGATACGTCCCGTCAGCTCGTCCATGGCAGCCTCCTTGAGGAGCTGTTCAATCATTATGGCGGTCGGCAGCAATCAGCTTGCTCAGCCAGGCAGCTTGCGGGCACATGCTATCAGAAGTGTCCGGGTTGCGCAATCTGCTCAATAACGCTTAACCATTTGCATATTCTCACGAAATTGGTATGATTACCGGGATTTTAATTGCACCTCTCTACCGTTGTGGGATCCATGGGTAAAAATGTGTTTACAAGACATTGGCGTAGCCCGGGGGGCTGCTCAAGGGGCATCTCCCTGCTGCTCTTATGGGTGACACTGTTCTGTTTTCCCGCTGCAGCAGCCGTCCCCCAGCACAAGCAAAACGAACCGGCCGGGATGTCCCACGCTGGCAACGCCGCGGGCCCGCAGGAACCGGCAGAACATTTGCACTCCGTACAGGCTGAAGCGCCCGCCGGAAAGGTCGGCCTTGAGGAGCAC
The DNA here is from genome assembly GCA_024640545.1 of Geobacteraceae bacterium. GTDB lineage: Bacteria > Desulfobacterota > Desulfuromonadia > Desulfuromonadales > BM103 > JAHEDT01. The sequence continues at coordinate 33,960 of JAHEEU010000002.1, read as the reverse complement.
CTTGGCGCTTACATCCCCCTCGACCTGGTGTTCCGCGACGAAGAGGGCAACCCGGTCAAGCTGGGGGACCTGGTCAACAAGCCGACAATCATCGCCCCGGTCTATTACCGCTGTCCCAATGTCTGCCACTTCCTGCAGGGCGATCTGGCCCGGGTTCTCCCCGGCATCAAGCTCAAGGCAGGCGAAGACTACCAGGTCATCTCCTTCAGCTTTGACGAAACCGAACCGCCGGAGCTTGCCCGCCGGAGCCGCGACACCTACTACGCGGCCATGCAGAACCAGTATCCAGGGCAGGCCTGGCGATTCCTGACCGGAGACCTGAAAACGATCCGTCAGCTGACCGATGCCGCAGGATTTGGTTTCCAGCGGGTCAAGCATGATTTTTTACACCCGGTGGTTTTTTTCGTTGTCTCCCCGCAGGGACAGATTGTACGTTATCTGCATGGGACCCACATCGTCCCCAAGGACCTGACCTTGGCGCTCTACGAAGCAAAAGCTGGGCACGTCGGCACCACGATCCGTAAAATGGTCCAGTACTGCTTCAGTTTCGACCCTGAGCAGAAAACCTATGTCTTCAACATCTTGCGCGTTTCGGCCACGGCCATCCTGACGACCCTGGTCATTTTCGCCGCCTATCTGGTGATAAGCGGCAGGAAATCAAAGAAGGATAAGAACCTATGAGTGATGTGACTGCCACGGCAACCAGCGACCGCGGCTTTTTCGGCGAAGCCAACTATCCCGGCATTTTCGGCTGGATACTCTCCACCGACCACAAGCGCATCGGCTTGCTCTACTTCTGGTGCATCGTCACCTTCTTCTGTGTCGGGGTTGTGCTGGGCCTGCTGCTCCGTCTCGAGCTCTTTGCCCCCGGCGAGACGATCATGGGGCCACAGACCTACAACGCCGTGTTCACCCTGCACGGCGTGATCATGATCTTCCTCTTTATCATCCCCGGCATCCCGGCGGCTTTCGGCAACCTGATCATGCCGATCCAGATCGGCGCCCGCGATGTCGCCTTTCCGAAGCTCAACCTGTTCTCCTGGTACCTGTATGTCAGCGGGGCAGCCCTGGCTGTCGGATCGCTGTTCACCGGCGGCGGCCCCCCCGACACTGGCTGGACTTTTTACGTGCCCTTCTCGGCGCAGACCAGCACCAACGTCTCGCTGGCGGCAATAGCAGTCTTCCTGCTCGGCTTTTCATCGATCCTGACCGGACTCAACTTCGTGACCACCGTGCATCGCCTGCGCACCACGGGCATGACCTGGATGCGCATCCCGCTCTTTACCTGGTCGCTCTACGCCACCGCCTGGATCCAGATCCTCGCCACCCCGGTGATCGGCATCACCGTCGCCCTGCTGTTTGCCGAGCGGGTGCTCGGCGCCGGCCTGTTCGACCCGACCCAGGGGGGGGACCCGATCATGTTCCAGCACCTGTTCTGGATCTACTCCCACCCGGCGGTCTACATCATGGTGCTGCCCGGCATGGGTGTGATCTCAGACATTATTCCGGTCTTCGCCCGCAAGCCGGCCTTCGGCTACAAGGCGATCGTCGTCTCGAGCCTGGCCATCGCCTTCGCCGGTTCGCTGGTCTGGGCGCACCACATGTATACCAGCGGCATGTCCGATATGGCCGTTATGGTCTTTTCGTTTTTGACCTTCACCGTTGCCATTCCGTCGGCGATCAAGGTATTCAACTGGCTGGCAACCCTCTACGAAGGTTCGATCCTGCTCGACCCACCGTTGCTTTACGCGCTCTCCTTCATCCTGCTTTTCACCATCGGAGGCTTGAGCGGCCTGGTGCTAGGAGCGGCCGCAGCCGACGTGCACGTGCATGACACGTACTTCGTCGTCGGGCACTTCCACTTCGTGATGTTCGGCGGCACCGGCATGGCCTTTTTCGCCGCCATGCACTACTGGCTGCCGAAGATTTACGGCCGCATGTACGACAAGACCGTGGCAACCGTCGCCTGGGGGATTATCTTCATCGGATTCTGCATCCTCTACATCTCGATGAAAGTGGTTGGCATGATGGGCATGCCACGCCGCTACTACGACTACGTTCCCGAATTCACCGGGCTGAACCAGCTGTCCACCATCGGTTCTTGGATCCTGGCCATCGGCCTGATCCTGATGTTCGTCAATATCTTCCGTGGCCTCTTCAAGGGCGATCCGGTGAGCGCCAACCCCTGGGGCGGCGCCAGCCTCGAATGGCAGATACCATCGCCGCCGCCGATGGAAAACTTCGGCGAAGAAGACCCGGTAGTCACTCACGGCCCCTACGATTTCAAGAAGGCAGGAATCCTATGAGCGGCCACGTCCATAAAGACTATACCGGCGCCAAGTTCGGCATGTGGCTCTTCCTGTTCACCGAGGTGCTGCTTTTCGGCGGTCTTTTCATTCTCTATTCCGTCTACCTGGCGCGTTACCCCAAGGAGTTCATCTCCGCGGGCCAGGAGCTCAATGTCTGGTTCGGCGGCGGCAACACCCTGGTGCTGCTGACCAGCAGCCTGTTTGTCGCCGTGTCGATCACCGCCCTGCGCCGCGGCGCCAAGCGCCTCTGTCTCGGGCTGCTCGGCGGCACCATCGCCTGTGCCGCGATCTTCATGATCAACAAGTACTTCGAATGGAGCGCCAAGATTCACCACGGCATCTATCCGGGATCGCCCCACTTGAAGGAGATGCTGCCCGGTGAAATCACTTTTTTCAATCT
>JAHEEU010000002.1:22622-31151 GCA_024640545.1 Geobacteraceae bacterium | reverse complement strand
ATCTGGGTGGCCCTCGGCATCGCCACCCTCAAGTCGGGGCTGGTGGTAGCGGTCTTCATGCATATGAAATACGAGGACCGCCTTTTCAAGCTGTCGTTGTTATCGGCATTGGCAATTCTGGCGATCTTTATCGGCTTGACATTTTTCGATGTTCTTTACCGCTAACTCTGAGGAGAGACTGTGAACTCTCAACCCTTGATCACCACCACCGAGGCTGTCGACAAGGCCTTCTACGTCATATTCGGCATCAGCGGCATCGCCCTGCTCGGTATCACGGTGGCCATGATTTACTTCGTATGGCGCTACAACCGCAAGCGTCAACCGCTGCCGATCAGCCAGAAGGACCACAACATCTGGCTGGAAATCACCTGGACAGTGATCCCCTCGCTTCTGGTCCTGGTGATGTTCTGGTACGGCTGGGAGGGGTACCTCTCCTTGCGCCGGGTGCCGGACAATGCCATTCCGGTTCAGGGATCGGCCCGCATGTGGTCGTGGCTCTTTACCTACGAAAACGGCAAGACGTCGGACAAGCTTTACGTTCCGGTCGGTCGTCCGGTCAAAGTCAAGCTGATCGCAGAAGATGTGCTGCACAGCTTCTATGTGCCGGCCTTCCGCGTCAAACGCGACTGTGTTCCGGGGATGGAGACCTACGCCTGGTTCGTCGCCGATCGGACCGGCAGCTATGACCTGTTCTGTGCCGAGTACTGTGGCGTGGCACACTCCAAAATGGTCACCACTGTGGAAGCCATCCCTGCGCCCGAGTTCGAGGCCTGGCTGCAAGCCAAGCCGATAATCGCCGATGTCGGCAAGGAGCTGTTGCAGAAGCACGGCTGTCTCGGCTGTCATTCCCTCGACGGCTCACGCATGGTCGGGCCGAGCTTCCAGGCCATCGGCGGCCGCCAGGTTGTCGTCACCAGCAACGGAGAAAAGCGCACCCTGACCACCGATCGTGACTACCTGCATAAGGCCATCATCGAACCGGGGGCGGATATCGTCGATGGCTATCCGCCGTCCATGCCGTCCTATGAGGGGAGAATCCCCGAGGAGGACATGACCGGGATTGTCGATTACCTCATGGGGCTCAAAGCAGAGGGGCAGAAGGTCGAAGCCAAACAGGCAGAGGAAACGAAAGAGCCGGCTGAGAGCGTGGACCCCGCCAAACCGGCCGAAACCGCAACGGCCTCAACAGACCCGGTCAGCAGGGGCAAAGAGCTGGCCGAGAAGAACGGCTGCCTTGGCTGTCACAGCACGGACGGCAGCCGCCGGGTCGGCCCGACCTTAAAAGGTCTGATGGGCAGCGAGCGGACAGTTGTCAGGGATGGGCAGACGGTCAAGGTTCCGGCTGATGCGAACTACCTGATCAAGGCGATCCGTGAACCGTCGGCAGAAGTCGTCGAGGGCTATCCTGCGGCTATGCCCCCCTATCCGGGGCTCAGCGACGAAGACATCAAGGCACTGCAAGCCTGGCTGGACACCTTGAAGTAATGCACGGCTATTCCGGGACCATGAGCAACCTGACGGCCTTAAGCCGCCTGATCAGACTGCCATTATCGGCGATGGTTGCTTTGTCCGCCCTTTCCGGAGCCCTGGCGTCAGATCTCCAAGTGCCTTGGACCATTCTCTGGGCCGTCGCCTGGGGAATCTTCCTGCTGAGCGCCTCCTGCTCGGTCCTCAATCAGGTCCAGGAGCGTTTTACCGACGCCCTGATGCGCCGCACCTGCCGTCGCCCGCTGGCCTGCGGCGAGCTCACTGCCAACACCGGCACGGCGATCGGCGTCATCCTCGGCAGCGGCGGCCTGATCATCCTCTTTGTGACAACCGGCGGCGCCACGACCCTGCTCGGTCTGGTGGCGACCGGCTGGTACCTGCTGATCTACACTCCGCTGAAGCGACTGTCCTCGCTCGCGGTGATCGCCGGGACCCCCTGCGGGGCTCTGCCGCCGCTGATCGGCTGGATGGCGGCTGGCGGCGACCCGCTCGATCCCCGCCCCCTCACCCTGGTCCTGCTGATGGTACTCTGGCAGGTCCCCCACTACTGGCTGCTGGCCCTGCCCGATCGTGACGAGCTTCGCCGGGTCGGCTTCAAGGTTTTGCCGGAGAAGCTCTCCAGGCACCAGCTGCTGAACATCAGTCACTTCTGGATTCTCGGCATGGTCACCGCGACCCTGCTGTTGCCGCCGATGCACCTAGTGCAGCGGCCACTTCTCCAGGGGCTGATCGCAGGTCTCGCCATCAGCTTCGCGGTCTGGGCGACACGCACCCACCGCAAGGCCCTGTTCGTCGAGAAAACCGCCGGCAGGCTCCGTATCGGCCTGCACCTCTATCTCGGCCTGGTACTCGGCACCATCCTGCTCAACGGCTTGTTGACCCGGTTGGCATTTTGATGAATTGAAGCACGGCATTTGGCAGTTGTCCCCTTTGCCAAAACCACGGCTCAATCATCGACCTTCTTGCGAGCACGCTTCTTTTCACTCTGCCTGACCTTCGCCTCCAGCCGCCGGGCCACAGCGGCCTTGCCCGGCCTGGTGGCGATACGGGGACGGCGCCTGCGGTTCCTGGCGGCCAGTTTCTCCTCGAGCCTGGCCATGGCCCGCTGCAGGTTCATGTGCCGGGAGCGCGATTCGGTAGCGGTCGCCACCACCCCGCTAGGGAGATGGGTGATGCGCACCCCGGTCTCGCTGGTGTTGCGATGCTGCCCGCCGGGACCGGAGCCGCGGAAGTAATCGATACGGATATCCTGATCACGCCATTGCATTGCGTTCACAACGGGGCGCGGAACGAGCCGGGCACCCTCCCTGATTGACCGTTTTTATGCTGAGAAAATTGATGCTCATGTTAAAAGGTATAGTCATTATGTCCTGAAGTCAAAAGCGGAGGAGACCATGAACCACTTTGCCCTGACCATTGTCGGACGCGACCGCCCCGGGATCGTCTCCCAGGTGACCGAGATCCTCTTCGACCTGGGGTGCAACATCGCCGACTCGAGCTGCTCGATCCTCGGCGGCCAGTTCGCCATGATCCTGATTCTCGGCCACGCCGAGTTCAATTGCCGCGAGAGCTTCGGCAACGCTTTCAAACCGCTGGAAGAAGCCGACCTGACCATCGCCCTGCGGGTGCTCAAGCCTGGCGGCGAGATTCATCCGGCCCTTGAAGGGGAGATCTGCATGGTCTCGGTCTACGGCGCCGACCAACCGGGCATCGTCTACCGGGTTGCCAAGATCCTGGGAGAGAAGCAGATCAATATCACCGACCTTAACACCAAGCTGGTCGGCAGTGAAGAGCGCCCGGTCTACGTCATGATCCTCGAAGCGGTCCTGCCGGCAGGGATCAGCGAGCAGGATGTCAACGTCTTGATGAACCCGCTGCGCGAGCAGCTGCAGGTCGACATCTCGGTGCGCACTATTCCCACGGTGGAACTCTGATCATGGCCGTTCGTTCCATCCGTATCTACCCGGACCCGATCCTCAAGCAGATTGCCGAACCGGTCGGGGCGCTTGACGATACCGTCGTCGCCGTGATCCAGGACCTGGTCGACACCATGGTCGACGCGGGCCATTCGGTTGGGGTCGCGGCGCCGCAAATCGGCATCTTGCGCAGGGTGATCGTGGTTGACGTGTCGAAGAGCAAATTGGGCAGAGACAACCATCACGGCCTCCTGGAAATGGTGAATCCGGAGATCATCGAAAAATCTGGCAGCAGGCTCATGCGTGAAGGCTGCATGAGTGTTCCCGACTACACCGGTAATGTGCTGCGGGCCGAGCACATCGTCGTCGAGTTCACCAATCGCCTCGGGCAGCTGCGCGTCATCGAGTCCAGCGGGTTCGAGGCGGTCGCCATCCAGCATGAGTTGGACCACCTGGATGGTCTGCTCTTCCTCGACCGGGTCTCCAGCCTGAAGACCGATCTTTATCGAAGAAAGCAATAAGGGGCACAAAGCGAGCCATGCGAAGAGACCCGCGGTTCTTCCTCACGACACCCGGATTCGGCCAGCAATGACTGCCGACGCGACGACCCTGGTGATGCTACCGGGCCTTGACGGCACGGGCCTGGTCTTCGAACCTTTGCAAGATCTCCTGCCAGGGCAGATCATCCCTCAGGTTGTGCGCTACCCGACCGATCGGCTTATGTCTTTCCAGGAGCATGTCGATTTCGCCCGCCAGCAGCTGCCGGCGGACCAGCCTTTCGTGCTGCTGGCCGAATCCTTCTCCGGGCCGGTCGGCCTGCAGTTGCTTGCGGAACCGCCGAAACATCTGCTCGGCGTCATTCTGGTGGCGACCTTCGCCCGCCACCCGAGTCCCTTCCTGATCGATGCCGCATGCCATATGCCACAAGCCCTGCTGCTGAAGCTGTTCGCAAACCCGCTGTTCAGCCGTTGCCTCTGTCTTGGCGGGGCACCGGCTTCAGCCATCAAGCTTTTTCGCCGGGCACTGCTGTCCGTCAGGCAGAACGTCCTGTCACGGCGGCTGCAGATCCTGGCCGAACTGCCGCCGCCGCCCGAGACGACTTTCTCCGGGCCGGCTCTCTATCTCCAGGCCAGCCGCGACCGGCTGGTCCCGCCGCGTGCCGCAGAGGCCCTGACCAGGCATCTTCCGCAGCTGCAGGTTGAGAAGATCTCCGGACCGCACATTATCCTGTTGGCCGAGCCTGAGAGCGGGGCCAGGCTGATCAGCAGCTTTATCTCCGGCCTGAGGGATTCTCGTGAATGAGCTGAATGAAGCGCAGCGCTCAGAGCTTTACCGGCTGCTGCTCGAGTTGAGCGAAGAACTCCGCCAGCTGCTGGCCGATACGGATGACGGCGCTCAGCCGGTCAGCCTCGACGAGCCGATCGGCCGGCTCTCGCGTGTGGCGGCCATGCAGCAGCAGAGCATGCTGCAGGCCAACCGGCGCACGGCCCGGATTCGGCTGGCGCGCATGGAGTCCGCCCTGCGCCGCCACGCCAGCGGAGAATATGGAAGCTGCGCGGCCTGTGAAGAGGAGATCGGCTATGCCCGTCTGAAAGCACAGCCGGAAGCAGCCTTTTGCTTCGAGTGTCAGGAAAGTCGAGAGGTGCGCGGTGCGTAGCGCTTGGCTCTCATTGGACGTTTTCTCGTGCCCCCTACCGCAACCCTCGCCACAGATTTTATGATCCGTTCTTCCAAAAACCGACTGACTGAAAAAGAGCTGGTCCTCTTCCCCGGCGAGACCCTGTTCGACAAGGTGGGCCGCGCCGTCTGCCAGGCAGGCTGCCTGCCCCGCAAGGAGCTCTTCGAAGCCTGGGAGGTCGCCCGACGGGTGCGGCGGCGTTTCCGAAGCGGGCGGGTCATCGACCTGGCCTGCGGTCACGGATTGACTGCGGCCCTGCTGCTCCTCCTCGACGACACTTCACAGCAGGCCCTGGCGGTCGACCGCACCCTCCCGGCCTCGACCGGGCGCCTGTATGCAGCTTTGTTGGCGACTTGGCCCAGGCTTGCGGATCGCATTGAATTTATCGAAGGACCGCTGGAGGACGTTGCCCTGGCACCGACCGACCTGGTTGTTTCCGTTCACGCCTGCGGTGGTTTGACCGACCTGGTCCTGGAGCGGGCCGCGGCCGTTGGCGCGCGCCTCGCCGTACTTCCCTGCTGCCACAACCTCGACGATGCCGATCAGGGCGGCCTGGGCGGCTGGCTTGACGGCCCTCTTGCGGTAGATGTTGCCAGGGCGAACCGCTTGCAAAGCAGGGGCTACAGGATTTTCACGCAACGGATACCCGAGGACATCACGCCCAAGAATCGCCTCCTGATGGGTGAACCGTCCCGGTAACTTGAAAAATCTATATCGCAAAGGACGAAGGGACGAATCATACGATTCGTCCCTTCGTTATTAGACGCCGGCCATACAACCCGGAGTATCTTTTATTACCACCGCTCAGAACTGTGGCAGGAGGGGTTGCAGCTTGTGCCGGTGTAGTTCAGCGAGTTCTGGAGCGTCGAAGCCGCTGATTGCTCGAAGCCGGGAGTGCTCAGGTTGGTGAAATGTCCGATCTGCAGCTTGGCCGGTTCGTGGCATTCCGAGCATTCGATACCTGCGCTTAAATGCTTACCGTGCTTGCCCGAAGTCGAAGAGTAGCTATTGTACTGGCTGGTACCGGAGGCATGACATGATGTGCACTGTGTATCAACGTCGATGGTACCGCTTCCCCAGACCGGAGTTTTTTTACCCCCGTGACAGATGATGTTCGAGCAGGTGCCGTCCAGGTTGTCGGTGGCGGGGCCGGATTTGGCATCCCACACAGATGCAAAGCCGAGATCGACCAAGCCGCCGCTCGGGTGGACAGCATCGGTGGGGTGACAGTTGCTGCAGGTGGTACCCACTCCGTTCAGGGCCCAGTGGACGGCATGTGCCCCGGCCGCACTGCCCGTCGGAGGAAGGCTGTGGCAGCTGCCACAAGCGGGGGGGCTACCGCCACCAGAGACCGGCGCGAAAGTATCGGCGAAGTCGGCCAGCGCGGTCAGTTCACCTGCGGTCACAACTTGATACTTACTCTGATGCCCACCTTCAATCTTGGGAATGATCGTCGTTCCCAGGCCAGCCAGGTCGCCGTAAATGCTTGTGGTGTCGTGCGTGCCCATTGCGTGGCAGTTTGCACATTCCTGGTCAAACACCTGCTGACCACTGCGATCCCCAATCGGAGGCGTGGTGCCACCCGTCCCGGTGCCCGGGTCCGTGGCCCCGCCTTGGCTATCGAAATATGTCGCAACGGCAATGATTTCATCGGCAGAGAGGGTGTTGCCATTATGGCTTTTACCACCGTCGAACTTGGTCGTGACCTTGGAACCATCGCCAGCAAGCTCGCTATAGCTGGTGCCGGTGGTACCAACCGTATGGCAGCCCGTGCAGTTGGCAGAAAAAATAGCCTGACCATCAACGGAATTGGCCGGGGGCGTGGTGCCCCCCCCCGTCCCGGTGCCCGGGGCCACGACCCCGTCGCCCGTTCGCGCCAGGTAGAACTCTCCGGCAACGGCCATGATCTCTTCAATCGTCACAGCTGACAGTGCCGGACTGCCCGAACCAACCATTTCCTGCATCATGCTGCGGTTGACATCAACGGCTGTATTGGCCATATCCCCGGCTGTGAAGCTGGTTCCGTATGCACTGACCATCTGCTGATAAAGAGTCGGATTCAAGATATTCTTGACCATGGTCGCGATGTCGGCAAAACTCACCAGCGAGGCTGCGGCGCTGGAAGCACCGCCATAGTCGAAATCCTCGATTGCCGCCATGAACGCATTGACCGCCATGTTTGCCTGGAGCAATACCAGGTCGGCGGTCGTCAGGTCGCCTGTCTTATCAGTGAGTTTGGCCATGGGGTCGGCATAGAGGAGGCTCTCTGTAAGCCCGCTCAGACCGGCACTCTCCATCATCTGGAGCACTGCGGCCGGAGACATTCCGTTGGCAAGCAGGGTCGTTAAAGGCGAGACGACAATTGGCTCTTCATCTCCGATGAAGACCTGGCGCTTAATGACTCCGGTATATGGTTGGTTGACGTGCAGCCCCTTGGCAGACATTCTTATCTGGACGATTGAACCGTCTCTGATAGCGCTTTTGAACTGGAACTGACCAAATGTATTGGAGTTTCCTGCACTCACCTGGAGGAGTTTCCCGCCGGTGCTGATCTCTTCAAACTGGGCATTCGCGATGTATGGGTCAACTGCAATGCCTGACTTGATGTTGGTTGTGACAGACGCATCCTCACCTGCGTCACCGCTGCCACCACTACCGCCACAGGCAGTCAGAAACGCCGTAAGCATGATCATAGCCAGCAGACAAAACGGTCTTTTTCTGTGCATGGTCTATCTCCTTGCTTCACCAGAGAGGGTGAAAACCCTAGGGGAGAGGCAGCCGTTCCATCACGGGGGAAGTCGGGCGGAATCGACCGACAAGCCTGTTTTCGAGATGGTATTGGCTGGCCCTCTGACCAGATTGAAAGAAGCCAGTCGGACCTGGCATCCAGGGGCTCCCGAAGAAATCATAAGAACTAATGAAAAATTGCATAACCCAGCTATGAGCAATTTGATTGCCAAAATTGGTGAGTTCAAACTCATCGAGGATTAAAAACATATGATTTCAGGGGATTAAAAAATATTAAAAAGGGTTTAAACGAAAAATCGTTGGACGAGCTGTTGAAAAAAAACTTCAGTGAACGATCGAAATGGACGAATTAGGGCACAGTGCTGCGTGAAAGAACCATGTCCCCAAATGGACATTGCCAAACGCACGGGAGAAAACTGGAACAATCCACATGGTGAACCGGGAGCAGCGTCAACGCTGCAGCAGGACCACCGGCAGGAAGATGGCGGAAGCAGCCACTCTAAAGAGTGACAGAAAGGGAAGAAACGGGCCATGATGGACCATGGCAGAGGCTGATCAGGGTCAATTGCCGAGCATGTCATAAACCGGCAGGACAAGGTGAGCGCCGCCATCAGCGCCCCAAAACATGATAGACCGAACAGGTCGGCGGCAAGCTCCGGCGCAGCTCAGCAAAGCCACGGCAAAATGAGTCTCCTCGAG
>JAHEEU010000002.1:0-22522 GCA_024640545.1 Geobacteraceae bacterium | reverse complement strand
TCATAGCCGAAGCAGATGACGTTCATCGGCGCGTAGGGGATGCCGGCCAGCAGTTCCGAGAGGTCACCGTCCAGAGTCCAGGTGAGTTCCTTGAGGACATGGGCCGGCGCCGCCGAGACCACCAGCTCGGCATCGAAATTCGAACCGTCGGCCAGGCGCAGCTCCCAGCCGCCTTCGATCGGCTTCAGGCCGGTGACGGCGCGGTTGGTCTGCACCGTGCCGTGCAGGCTGCTGGCCGTGGCGTCGGTCAGTTCCTGGATGCCGCCGACAAAAGAGGTCAGCACGCCTCCCGGGCCGGCGGCGCTGGCCACCTGCTTGCCAGCTTTGGTCTCGGCTTTCTTCTGCTTGGCCAGCTTGACCATCGCTTTGAGCAGGCCACCGTACTGCTGCTCCAGCTCGTGGATGCGCGGGAAACAGCTCTTAAGGCTCATGGTTTCGGGGTCGCCGGCAAAGATTCCGGAGACCATCGGCCCGATCAGCTTGTCGAGGGCCTCGGCGCCGAGCCGGCGCCGGGCAAATTCAGCCAGGGTCTCGTCGGCGCCGTCGGTGCGCCTCGGTTTGAAGAATTCCTGGGCCAGGCGGATTTTTCCCGGCCAGCTGATCAGCTTCGACTGCAGGAACATCGGCCCGTTTTCCGGCAGGCGGTTGAGGATCCCGCCGCTGTAGATGAAGCGCTTGCGGGCGTTGTCATTGGACCTTTCCAGCCGATCGCCGATGTCGAGCCGGTCACACAGTTCCAGGGTCATCGGCTTGCTGTCGAGGAACCCGTTCGGCCCCCACTCGCAGAGATACCCCTCGTCCCTGATGCTCCAGATTTTGCCGCCGGTCCGGTCTTCCCGTTCAAAGACCGTGATTTCGACCTCCAGCCCGGCTTCGCCGGCCAGACGCTCGATGGCATGGGCGGTACTCAAGCCGGAGATGCCGGCACCGATGACTGCAATCTTACGCATGATTTCCTCCGAAGATCAGGGCCGCAGCTTGTCTCCCTGTCTCGATATAATGGTTCTTGGATTTACGGTTGTGCGCGCCTCGCGCTGCTTCGGTTCAATGCCCCACCGAACCGAAATAACCCATATTCGGCTGGTCGAGCTGCTCCACGACATTTTTGAGCCCCGTCTCGAGGTCGGGGTACTGCAGGGTGATGCCCAGTTCCTCGAGCATCTTGCGATTGTCCATGCGCCGGGCTTCCGTGAGGTAGGAAAGCATCATCGGGTTCATGACCTGCTTCGCATCGGCCATGCTGACCTGCGGCAGGCGCGGCAGCTGAAGCAGGTCGCAGATGGCGTTGAAGTACTGGGTCATGGTGCCCGGCTGGCCATCGCTGACGTTGAAGATCTCACCGTCGGCGGCTCTCAGCGCTGCCTTGACACAGACCACGGCCAGGTCGTCGGCGTGGATGCGATTGGTCGGCGGCGACTCCTCTTCGCGCAGGACCGGATGGCCCTGACGAATCCTGGCCAGGGGCAGGCGGCCGGGACCGTAGATGCCGGTCACCCGGAGAATGACGATCGGAACGCCGTGCTGCCGGCCCCACTCCTGCAAGGCGGTTTCGGCGTCGACCCGGCGCTGTGCCCGGCTGGTCTGCGGATGGACCGGGGTCGCCTCGGTAACCAGGTTGCCGCCGCAATCGCCATACACACCGCTGGTACTCATGTAGACTACCCTGATCGGCAACTGAGCCGGATCTATGGCCTGGCAGAAATTGCGCATGCGACTGTCAAACGGGCCGCCGCCTGGAGGGGGCGCAAGGTAAAAGACCAGTTTCCCGGTTGTCGGCAGGCCCGCCAGTGATGCCGGGTCGTCGAGATTGCCCATGACCGGAGCGAGCCCGCAGTCTCGCAAACGCACGGCGCTCTCGTCGGTTCGTGCCAGGCCGAAGACATGGCCGCCGGCCCCTTGAAGGAAACGGGCCACACGCACGCCGATGTCACCACAGCCGATGATCAGGGTATCCTGCAACATTGAGCACTCTCTCTGCATGGCATCGTCAAAGGCACGCCAACCGCTGCCCGGTCAAGGCCAGGGGGTCCCGGACAGCGGCAGCGCAATTCTTCAGTTCAATGATTTCTGCACGATTTCACCGACATCCGACGACAGTTTCTGCGTTTCGCGGATGCGCTGCAGCTGCGCCCTCATCAGCGCCTGGCGGGTGCTGTCGTAGCGCCGCCAGCGGCTCAAGGGGGCGATCATCCTGGCCGCCACCTGAGGATTGAGCGCATCCAACTCCAGGATACGGTCGGCAACGTAGGTATAGCCCTCGCCGGACAAATCGTGGAACAGTGCCGGGTTGCCGTGGGCAAAGGCCCCGATCAGGGCGCGCACCCGGTTGGGATTGCGCATGGTGAAGGCCGGGTGGTCCATCAGCCCCCTGACCCTGTCCAGGGTCCCGGGTCGGGGCGAGGTCGCCTGCAGGCTGAACCATTTGTCGACCACCAGGGGGTCGTCCTGGAACTGGTGGTAAAAGCCCGCCAGGGCCTCCTGCCACTTCGGCAGCTGGTTGTGCACCAGGCAGGTCAGCGCCGCCATACGGTCCGTCATATTGTCAGCGTCGACGAACTGCTCGAAACAGGCCTGGTGAATCCCGGGCTCCACCAGCAGGGTCAGGTAGCCGAGACAGAGGTTTTTCAGGCTGCGCCGGCCGATCGCCTGCGGCTCCAGCGAATAGAGCTCATGATCCTGCATGCCGGCCATAACGGCGCTGAACTCGTTCTGCAGTTCTTGCGCCAGGGCCGCGCGCAGCCCCTGGCGGGCGGCGTGGATGGCGCCCGGGTCGGCGATCTCCATGGCCTCCGCCAGCTCCATTTCTCCGGGCAGGGTCAATGCCAGGGCCAGCAGGGCAGGATCGGCATCATGGTCGGTCAGGGCGGCGCGGAAAGCCGCCAGGAAATCGGACGGCGCCTGCGTCAGGCGCCCCCCATCGGCTTCTGCGATCATCTCCAGGAGAACCTCGGTAGCCAGGCGCTGCCCGGCCTCCCAGCGATTGAAGGCATCGCTGTCATTGGCAAACAGGAAGGCCAGCTCCCTGCGGCTGTACGGGTAACGGACCTTGACCGGCGCGGAGAACCCGCGCAACAGCGACGGCACCGGCGTGGCCGGGAGGTTGACAAAGACCAGCTCCTGTTCGGCGGCAGCGATCTTCAGGGTCCGGGACGTCCCCTGCGGAGCGTCTTCGCCGAGCAGCTGCAGGGACAGGTCCTTGCCGTCGGGACCGAGCAGACCGATCTGCAGCGGCACCAGGAAAGGCTGCTTGCCGGACTGCCCCGGAGTGTCCGGACAGGACTGGCGCACCTGCAGCCGGAATTCCCCGGCCGCCTCGTCATAGGCGCCCCGGATATCGAGCAGGGGGGTTCCCGCCTGGCTGTACCAGCGCCGGAACAGGCTCAGGTCGATGCCGTTGGCGTCGGCCATGGCCGCCAGGAAGTCATCGGTGGTCACCGCCTGGCCGTCGTGCCGCTCGAAATAGAGCTGCAGACCGCGCCGGAAACCGGCCACGCCGAGCAGGGTCTGGTACATACGGATGACCTCGGCCCCCTTGTTGTAGACCGTCGCGGTGTAAAAGTTGTTGATCTCGATGTACGATTCGGGGCGCACCGGGTGGGCCATGGGGCCGGCGTCCTCGGGGAACTGGGCATTGCGCAGCAGACGCACATCGGAGATGCGCTTGACCGCACGTGAGCCCATGTCGGCGGAGAACTCCTGGTCGCGAAACACCGTCAGCCCCTCTTTGAGGCTGAGCTGGAACCAGTCGCGGCAGGTGACCCGGTTGCCGGTCCAGTTGTGGAAATACTCATGGGCGATGACGCCCTCGATCCCCTGGTAGTCGGCATCCGTGGCCGTCTCGGGGCGCGCCAGCACGTACTTGGAGTTGAAGACGTTCAACCCCTTGTTCTCCATCGCCCCCATGTTGAAGTCGTCGACCGCGACCACCTTGTATTCATCGAGATCATATTCGAGCCCGTAGGTCTCTTCGTCCCAGCGCATGGCGTTCTTGAGCGAGAGCATGGCATGGTCGCACTTGTAGCGGTTGCGCTCCTCGACGAAGATCTGCAGCCCCACCGGGCGACCGGACATGGTGACGAAGCGGTCCTCGATCGCCGTGAGCCGGCCTGCCACCATGGCGAAGAGATAACTCGGCTTGGGAAAAGGGTCGTCAAAAGCGGCATAGTGCCGGCCATCCTCGAGCACCCCGCTATCGACCAGGTTGCCGTTGGCCAGCAGGACCGGCGTGCTCTCCCGATCGCCCACCAGCGTCGTGGTGTAGCGGGCCATGACATCGGGTCGATCAGGGTAGAAGGTGATCTTGCGGAAGCCCTGGGCTTCGCACTGGGTACAGAAGATGCCGCTGGCCCGGTACAGGCCCTCCAGGGCGGTGTTGGCATCGGGGTCGATCACCACCAGCGTCTCCAGGCTGAACCGCACGGGCACTCCCGGGATCTTTAGCCCTTCGCTGTCCACGGCATATTCGCCGGCAGCCAGCTGGCGGCCGTCGAGCTTGACGTGCTGCAGCTCCAGCTGCCGGCCATCGAGACGCAGGGCCTCCGGATGGCCCGCGCCCTCAGGGTTGGCCCGCATCTGCAGGCGGGCCCTGACCCGGGTGCGTTTCGGGTCGAGTTCAACGTAAAGGTCAAGGGCATCGACCAGGTATGCCGGCGGCCGGTAATCATGGAGGTGAATGGTCTGCAAGGCTTGTTTCATGCGGGCTCGGTTCCTTCTGCGAAATTGTTCCGAGCAAGATACCTCAATTCCGTGCTGGTGGCAAAGGACAATCCCCGGTCAGGCCAGGCGTGGCCCAGGCTCTTGGAACAATGCTTGCTTGAATATTGATAGTCGGTGCCAGAGACGGCCCATGACGCCCGGGAAGGACATTTTATGGCTCTTGTCGTGCAAAAAACAGCCATGCGGCTCCTGCTGTTGCTCCTGGTCGCATTGACGGCGGCATGTGCCGGCACGCAAAGGTCGGCGCCACCGCCAGCGTCGTTCGCGACCATCGGGCCGGGCTCCTCTGCAAGCGGGCTGGACCCGGCGGCAGAGCCGGGGCTGGTCGCGCTCGAGGAAGCGCGAAAACTGCTCGGCGTCGCCTACCGCTACGGTGGTTCGGACCCGCGCGGGTTCGACTGCAGCGGCCTGGTCGGCTATGCCTTCAGCCGCGCCGGCGTAGCACTTCCACGTACCTCCGGGGACATCTTCCGCAGCAGTCAGCTGATCAACCCGCAGGACAGGCAACCCGGCGACCTGGTGTTCTTCACCATCTCGGCCGAAAAGGTTTCCCATGTCGGCATCTACGCCGGCAGCGACCAGTTCATCCATGCGCCTTCCTCCGGCAAGGGGGTCGGATACGCCAGCCTCGGGGACAGCTACTGGAGCAGGCGACTGTTTGCCGTGGGGCGGGTTGGTGGTGAGATTCGCGGCGCTGGCGACAGCTCCGACAGCACCTCTCTGGAGGATGATCCTCGCGGAACCAGGCGTTACGACTCGATCACCATACCTGCCGGTGAGAACCGCCCATGAAGGGCCGAAGATTCACTCCTCCGACAATCGTGCCGGCGCCCGCCGCAAGACGCCCGGCGTTGCCTTTCAGGGCTGGTGTGCTAATAATTAATGATATCTCAGGTCACACTAACTGCAGGACACCCGGTCGATTGCAAGGGAGGCTTCCATGGGCAAACACTTCTCCGTACTGGCAACGATTGGCACCCTGATGCTGGCCCTGGTCCTGAGCTTGGCGGGTTGCGGCGGGGGAGGCGGCGACGACGGTGAAGCCCCGTCGGAGCACCTGCTGTTCTACGGTGATAATACCAACAGTGACCAGCCTGACACCGGCAGCGGCCTGTTTAAAATCCAGGATGGAACCCTCTGGCCGGTTAAGATCATCAACGCCGCCGGGAAAAGTCAGGTGCAGGGGTTTACCCGTCTGGGCGCAAAGACGGTCTTTTCCGCATGCGGCATAACGGGCTGTGAACCATGGATCACCGACGGCACGACCGACGGCTCCCGCCTGGTGAAAGACATCAACCCCTTTGGGGACAGCAACCCGTCAAATTACACCCTCTACGACGATGAGCTCTATTTTTCGGCAGACGATGGCGAGCACGGGAGAGAGCTATGGAAGACCGACGGCACCGAGCAAGGCACCGTCATGGTCAAAAACATCGGCATCGAGCAGGACCTCTTGCCGCTGCCGCCCCCAGTTCCCGTCAGCGGCAACCCCCACGAACTGACGGTCTACAGGGATATGCTCTTGTTTGTCGCCAACGATATCGACTACCTGGGCGATGGCCGGGGTGTCGAACTGTGGAGGACCGACGGCACCGAAGCCGGGACCGAGATGGTAAAAAACATCGCTATTGAAAACCCTGACAACCCGGCTGAGGACCCTGCCATAGCGGTTGACAGCTCACCGCACGAGCTGATTATTTACAATGGAGAGCTGTTCTTTGCGGCAACGGACGGGGCCTTTGGACCGGACAAGTCCGGCGTCGAGCTATGGAAAAGCGACGGCACCGAAGCCGGCACCGTCATCGTCAAGGATATCGGCATTCGCCATGCATTTTACGACGGTTCCCCGCAGCAGTTCATCGCCTTTGCCAACGCGTTGTATTTTTTCGCCGATGACGGCACGCACGGCTTTGAGCCATGGAGAAGCGACGGAACGGAGGACGGGACCGTCATGGTTGCCAACATCGGCAACGATGCCCTCGGCCCCTTTCCGGCGACGCCCGACAACCTGACTTACTGGGACATCTTGGACGGAAAGCTTTTGCTCACTGCAGACGACGGGTTCACTGGTGTTGAACCGTGGTTGATCGAAAAAGGTTCGACAATGCTGCTGGCCGATATCAACCCGACCGGCGACAGCGTGGTCGCCGGCAGAGACGATGTCTTCCGGATTTACAACAGCGAGCTGTTTTTCTTCGCCGACGACGGCACCCACGGTTTTGAGCCAAGGCTGACCGATGGCACCCTGGAGGGGACCCTGCTCATCAAGGACATTTATTCAACGCCGAGCAACTCCCCGACCAGCGCCAGCGGTTTGAAAGTCCTCATCGAGTACCAGGGACAGCTCTACTTCACCGCCAATGACGGCTTGACCGGCCGGGAGGTCTGGGTTACCGACGGCACCGAGGTTGGCACACGGATTTTCAAGGACATCGGCCCGGGCTATGAATCCGGTTACAGTGGCGCTTTCGGCCCCGCCACGCTTGACGGAGCGCTGTTTTTTTCCGCGTTTGATGGCCGCCTCGCAGCAGGGCACGGTGTCGAGATGTGGCGCTCGCTCGGCACAGAAGCCGAAACCCAGCTGGTTGAGGACTTGAACCCCGGCGCTTCGTCTGACGGAGTTCTGACTGCGGGCCCGCTCCTTGTGCCATGATATCGTTGGTGCCCGTCCGAAGTTCAGGGCGGGCACGAACAAACCTGCGCCGTGCGCAACTCCTGTACTGAGCCGGCCCGGTGTGCCGTGCATGATTGCCGCTTGACTCACCACCCACGCCAAGCCAGAATACCCTCCCGACACTGCTTGCAAAAGAACGAGAAGCGATGCTCTACACTCCCGCATTCTGGGCCATGGCGCTGGCCAACTTCAGCCACACTGCAAGCTTCAGCGCTTTTTTCCTGCTGCCCCTGTACATTCTGGAACACGGCGGCAACCAGGGAGACATCGGGCTCATCATGGGAGTCTTCGCCATGGCCTCGGCGCTCTGCCGTCCCTGGGTTGCCGAAATGATCGATCGCATCGGTCGCAAGCGCAGCTATACCCTCGGCAGCGTCATCATGGCCGCGGCGCCGCTGCTCTATATCTGTATCGATGACCCCCTCGGCGCCAGCTACCCCCTCCTGCTGCTGCTGCGTGCCGTCCACGGTGTCGGCCTGGCCATTTGCTTCACCGCAATCTTCACCTTCATGGCGGACATCCTGCCGCAGGACCGTTTCAACGAAGGCATCGGCATGTTCGGCATATCCGGTCTGCTCGGCATGGCCGCCGGGCCGGTGCTGGCCGAAGCAACCCTCGAGCACTTCGGCTTCTTCGGCCTCTTTCTGAGTGGCAGTGGACTAGCCGCCATCGCCCTGCTCGTCCATCAACCCTTGCGGGAAAGCGGCCCGGCGCGCAACGCCAGCGACCGGACCGGCTTTTTCGGCCTGCTCAAGCGGGAGAAATTCATCGTCGTTGCTCTTTTGGCCCTGCTGTTCGGCTTCGGCCTGGCGGCGACCGGCGGCTTTGTCGCACCGCTTGCCGAGGAGCGCGGCCTGGGCTTCATATCAGTCTACTTCTTCTGTTACTCAGGCGGGGCGATTGCCATACGCTTCGTCGGCGGCAGGCTGGCGGATCGTTTCGGTGAGAACCGCATCCTGCCATACAGCATCATTCTCTATATTGCCGGAATTTTCCTGCTGCCGTTGACCTACAGCCAACCCCTGCTTTGCGCCGCGGGCATGCTCTCCGGTTTCGGTCACGGCCTGCTCTTCCCGATTCTCAACACCATGGCGATTCGTAACGAGCCGTCCGCGGTGCGTGGCAAGGCGACCGGCATCTTTACCGGCGGGATCGACACGGGAATCTTTGCAGGATCTCTGTTCTTGGGCTATATTGGCGACTGGTTCGGACTCGAGGTCCTGTTTCTCTGCGCCGGTCTGAGCATGGCCAGCGCGCTGGTTTTTTTCCGCTACCGCATGACCCGCTCCGCGGCATAGCACAGAAGGCACCATGAAGAATATCAAGTCATTTTACCAGGGCACAGAGTACTGCACCCCGCAGCACAATATCGGTCTGCTGTCCCGCCTGTTCCCGACGTTCATGTTCTACATCAGGATTATTGCCATCGTCTGGAGAGCCAGCTGGGCGGCAAAGAGAGGACGCTACGACTCGGTCGACTGGCACGGCAGCAGCGCCGCGACAGTCAGGGCCCTGGAGGCGACGGGTTGCCGCCTGGAAATAACCGGTCTCGAGCATTTGCAGGGCATCGACCGGCCATGCATCTTTATCGGCAACCACATGAGCACCCTCGAGACCTTCGTACTGCCGTCACTGATCATGCCCCACGGCTTCGACCTGACTTACGTGATCAAGCGCAGCTTGGTCGACTACCCGGTCTTCGGCGACGTCGTCAAAACCCGCGACCCGGTGGTTGTCGACCGGGTCAACCCGCGCGACGATCTCAAGGTCGTCATGGAAGAAGGCGCCCGACGCCTGGAACAGGGCCGATCGCTGATCATCTTCCCGCAGCATACGCGCACGGTCGATTTCGACCCCAAGCTGTTCAACAGCATCGGCATCAAGCTGGCCCAGAGGACCGGAGCGATCGTCGTACCGGTGGCCCTGCTGACCTGGGCCTGGTCTTCCGGGAAGAGGCTCAAGGACTTCGGCCCGATTTGCCCCTCGCGGACCATTCACTTCGCCTTTGGCGAACCGATGGAATTGGCCGGCAAAGGGCATGAGGAACAGCAGCGGATTGTCGATTTCATCCAGGAGCACCTGCAAAGGTGGAGATCGGGGGCCGAGGCCTAGGGGTGGGATGGATTGCTGCCGGGCACTTTCTCAAGCTGGAACAGAGCCCGCTGAGCCAAGCGTTTCCATGCCCCTCCTTCCGCACCCCGAAAGCCGGTTTACCCCTTGACGCCCTGCCGGGCCGTCACTATATTGAGCCTGCCCCTAACCCGCCCCGAGGAAACCAATGGCCAAAGATTACTATGTCGTTCTCGGTCTCGAGAAAAGCGCCAGCGCCGAGCAGATCAAGAAGGCCTACCGCAAGCTGGCTTTGAAATACCACCCCGACAAGAATCCCGGCGACAAACAGGCGGAAGAGCGCTTCAAGGAGATCACCGAAGCCTACGCCGTGCTTTCCGACCCGGAAAAAAAGCAGCAGTACGACCAGTTCGGCGACAGCGGTTTCCACCAGCGCTTTTCCCAGGAGGACATCTTCCGCAACGTCGATCTCGGCAACATCTTCCGCGAATTCGGCTTCGGCGGCCGCGGCGGAGACGACATCTTCAGCCAGCTGTTCGGCGGCCTGGGCGGACGCCAGGGATTCAACGGCCACACCAGGCCCCGCCCCGTCAAGGGACAGGACTATCTGATGCGCTTGACCATACCGTTCCGCCAGGCGGTCCTTGGCGGCGAGCGCCGGATTGATCTCGATCGTGACGGCCATCCCGAGCATCTGCAAGTGCGGATTCCCGCGGGCGTCGAACCCGGCCAGAAAATGCGCATCCCCGGCAAGGGCGGTGCCAGCCCATCCGGCGGCCCGGCCGGCGACCTGCTGCTGGAGATCAACGTCACGGCGGATTTCCGCTTCCGCCGCGAAGCCAGCGACCTGTTCACGACGGTCAAAATCCCCTTTACCGGAGCCTGTCTCGGCACCACCGTGACTGTTGAAACGCTCGAGGATGTTAAGCGCATCAAGGTCAAGCCAGGCACGCAGAACGGCAGCAAGATCCGGCTTAAGGGATTCGGCGTTCCCGGCAGGCCCGGCAAGCAGGCCGGGGACCTTTATGCGGTCATCGAGATCGCCGTGCCTGGCGAACTCAGTGACAAGCAGCACAAGCTGCTGGAAAAACTCAGAGACCTGGAGCTTTGAGTCATTGAGTCAAGGACAAAAAACCAAGGCCGGGTCATTCAGACCCGGCCTTTCTGTTGCTTTTGATTGTGCCCGTCTCGCACTTGGCGTTTTCAATTATGACAGGAGGGGTCGTACATCATCGCCAGTCGCCCGCGGCTGGCCAGGCAGTTCGCACAGACCTTGCCGGCGTCGTTGTAGCGCTCCCGGGCCAGGACCAGCCCGGCTTGAACAGCGGGATCGTCAGGTAGCTGGGCCGGGTCGAATTCCGCACCGCAATGTCGGCAGGCTAGCATCGTGAATTCTCCAGGTGATGTTTCACCAGGCCGGCCAGAGCGGCCAGGAAGTCCTGGCGGTCATTGAGCGAGGGGGCCCGCTCGAAGCGCGGCAGGCCGGCCTCTTCGGCGTGCATGCGCATTTCGAAATCGATTTCCTGGAGCGTCTCGATATGATCGGACACGAAGGAAACCGGCACGATCAGGGCCCCGGGCGCGTGCTCGGCACCGAGCTGGTCGATCACTTCCAGGGTGTCCGGCTCCATCCACTGCACCGGGCCGGAGCGGCTCTGGAAACCGAGCCGCCAGGGGCGGTCCCCGAAACGGTCCATCACCCCCCGGACCGTGCAGAGGACATGTTCAAGGTAGGGGTCGCCATCGTCTATGAACTTCTGCGGCAGAGCGTGGGCTGAGAAAAGGATGGGGATCTCATCACGCACCAGTTCGTGGAACTTTTCCAGCCCTTCGCGCACCCGGCTGGCCAGGGCATCAAGATAGGCCGGCCAATCATACCACTCGCGAATCACCGTGTAATTGAGTTCCGGGTAGACCCGTGCGGCAGTGGTCTCGAAATCCTTGAGGCTGCTGCCGGTGGTCGCGTTGGTGTAATGCGGGTACAGGGAGAGCACCACCGCCTGCGTGATACCCTCCTGGCGCATGCGCCGCAGGCACTCCTCGGCCCTGGGCTTCCAGTAGCGCATCGCCACGAAGGGCTTGACCTGCTCGCCCAGTTCGCGGGCGGTTCCCTCGGCCTGCTTGACAGTCCATTCGAGCAACGGCGACTTGCCGCCGATCGAAGCATAGTTCAACCTGACCTTGGGTGCCCGAAATCTGCTGATCAGGAAAGCGAAGGGCTTCTGCAGCAGGGCACCGGCCGGCAACTGGATCAGGTCGCGATCGGCGAAGAGGTTGTAGAGAAACGGGCGGACCGCTCTCAACGAGTCAGGTCCGCCCATGTTCAGAAACACCAGTCCGGTTGGTTTGTCGAGTTCCATATTCGTCATCCGAGGCCCGGGGGACGGTCCCGTCTTCTCACGGGCTGCCCCCGATGGCACACATTGAGGAACAGGCCCCAAGCAAGGGACAGTCCCTTATTTACCACTCAGGCGATGGACGCATTCGACCATGAACCTGGCATGCTCGGGATCGACGGTCGGCAGGATCCCATGGCCGAGGTTGAAGATGTGTCCCGGGCGGCCGGCGTTCTCGTCGAGGATGCGCTTGACCTCACGCTCGATATGCTGCTTGGGAGCGTAGAGGACGGTCGGGTCGAGGTTGCCCTGCACGGCGATCTTCGGACCGATAATGTCGCGGGCCTTGCCGAGGTTGACGTGCCAGTCCAGGCCCATGACGTCGGAGCCGGCCTGGCTGACGATATCGAGCATGCAGCCTGCGCCCTTGACAAAATGGATGATCGGCACCGAACGATCCAGGCCGTCGATCAGCTTCCTGGTATAGGGGAGGACGTACTTCTGGTAGTCGAGGGGTGAGACGATGCCGCCCCATGTGTCGAAGATCTGGATCGCCTGGGCGCCGGCCGCAATCTGGGCGTTGAGGTACTGGCGATCCATCTCGGTTATCTTGTCCATCAGCTTGGCGAACAACTCCGGTGCACCGTACATCATGCGCTTGATCTGGGCGAAGTCCTTGCTCCCCTTGCCCTCGACCATGTAGCAGGCCAGGGTGAAGGGCGCTCCGCCGAAGCCGATCAGCGGCACCCGGCCCTCGAACTCGCGGCGCAGGATCCTGATCGTTTCGAGCACGTAGGGAACGTCCTCTTCCATGACCGGGATGCGCAGGGCGTCGATATCAGCTTCGCTGCGAACCGGGTTCTCGAAGACCGGTCCAGGCACGAAATCGAGCTTCAACCCCATCGGCTCCACCGGGGTCAGGATGTCGGAGAAGAGGATCGCCGCGTCGGCGTCCAGGTAGTCGATCGGCTGGATGGTCACCTCGGCGGCCAGTTCCGGCGTCTTGCAGAGTTCGAGGAAGGTGACCTTCTTACGCACTGCCATGTACTGGGGCAGATAGCGGCCGGCCTGGCGCATCAGCCAGACGGGGGTGTAGTCGGTCTGTTCGCCGCGGCAGGCTTTTAAAAACGTGTAATCCTGGGACATGGAACTCCTCCTGAAAGATCGTGAAAAGTGAACTGTGAAACGTGAAGGGCCGCAACCGATCACTTTTCACGTTTTGCCTTTGACATTCTACGAATGCTGCTTCGGTGCGTTCTCCGCAGCTTCCTTCTCCATCCGCTTTCGGGTGCGGTGGGGGATGTAGTTGCAGAACGGCTCCTCTTCCATGTAGTCGCCGTAAACGGCGTCGGCTCGTGCACGGCAACCACCGCAGACGTTGATGAATTCGCATTCGCCGCACTTGCCCTTGTATTTTTTGAAGTCGCGCAGCTCGTTGAAGGTCTTGCTGTTGAACCAGAGATCCTTGAACGGCACCTGCTTGACGTTGCCGACCGAAGAGTGGAAATACGAGCATGGCTTGAGGTTACCGAAGCAATCGATCAGGCAGATGGTCTGGGCGGCGATGCAGCCCTTGCCGCCGCCGGTGGAAAAGGTCAGGCTGCGCCGCTTGAAGTCGACACCTTCCGCCTTGGCCATCTGCGGCACGACGCGGTAGTAGTGCGGTGCACAGGTGGGCCGCATGAGGATCTCGTCCTCACCCTTCTCCTGCTCGTAGTGCCAGGCGAGGATCTGCTCGTAGTCATCCTTGGAGATCAGTTCGTTCATGATCTCCTCGCCGCGGCCGGTCGGCACGATCATGAACATGTACCAGGCGGTGGCGCCGAGTTGTTTGGCGGTCTTGAAGGTGGCGCCGATATCATGCTGATTGCGCTTGGTGAATGAGGAGTTGACCAGGAACTTGATGCCGTTGCGCTTGAGGGTTTCTGCGCCGCGCACCACCCCGGCAAAGGCCCCCGGGCAGGAGCGGAAGTCGTCATGGACCTCGGCGGTGGAACCATCGAGGGAGAGCGAGACCATCTTGATGTCCGCCGCCTTCATCTGCTCGCAGACTTCGTCGGTGATCAGGGTGCCGTTGGTCGCCATGCACATGCGCAGCCCCTTGCCGGTGCCATAGCGGGCGATCTCGAAGATATCCTTGCGCAGCAGCGGTTCGCCGCCGGACAGGACCATGACCGGCTGACTGACTTCGCAGATATCGTCGATCAGCTTGAAGGCTTCCTCTGTATTGAAGTCACCGACGGCAGCGTCCATGTCCGATGAACAGCGGCAGTGAACACAGTTCAGGTTACAGCGCTGGGTTGACTCCCAGGCAATCCATTTCGGAATGAATTCTTCTTTTGGCGCCATTTCGGCACCTCCTTGGAAAGGTGTGAGATCGACAAAAGAATGCGGTTCGGAGTTAACCCCCGAACCACTTTTAATATTCTACAACAGGGCGAACAGGCCTGACAAGGTTTAAGGAATCACGCGTCTCATGGGATTTTCTGGGTGACACCCCTTTGGCGGCTCAATCGGCAACCGGCCGGCACCGGCGATGCAGGTCCTTTACCGGTCACCCAAAGGGATTCGCAGACGTATGGAGCTCAGCATGGACCGGGGAATCGCAGCGCGGCCAGTGAAGCAAATTCCGCCTGCCATGTCAAGAGTCAGCCGCCAAAAGGGCATTTTATGGAACGAAAAAGGCAGCCTTCAGGCTGCCTTGGTCAGGGAATGTTCTTGTAGAGCGATCAGCCACACTTGGCAAGCGGCACTTCATCGTGGAAGAGTTCCTCGAAAATTTCCGCAACCGTCTCGATGCGTGTCGCCTTCCATGCATTGGAGCCGCAGAAAACCAGGCCGGTTTCCGTATCGCCCCGCTGGGCACGATCGAGGGCATGGACAATACAGAACCGCTCTCCTTCCGACTTGTAGGTGCACTTGCGCAGGCAACCGGTCGGACAGGTGGGATTCATTTCCAGGTCGCGTTCACGAATCTCGTCGATGTTGGCGATCAGCGCTCTGCCCGGCAGACCGGCCGGACTCATGAGCAGGCCGATGTCCTCCTGTTTGCAGTTCAGGTAAGCCTGTTTGAAGGCATCATCGGCATCGCACTCCTCGGTGCAGACGAAACGGGTACCCATCTGCACACCGTCAGCACCCTGCTCAAGTGCGTGTAAGAGGTCGTTGCGATCCCAGATACCCCCGGCGGCGATAATCGGGATGTCGAGATTCCAGGTGTCACGGAAGTAGGTTTTGACGCCGCGGACCGTCGCGTATTGGTCATACTTGCCGGTCCCGATATTCTCAAGCTTCTCGCCCAGATGACCACCTGCGGTGTCGGGATCCTCGACCACGATGGCATCAGGCAGACGATCGTAGGCTTTATGCCACTTGCGTGCGATCAGCTCGGCGGCCTTGACCGAGGAGACGATCGGCACAAGAGCAACATCCGGCCAATCGGCGGTCAGTTCAGGGAGGTTCATCGGCAGCCCGGCACCACTGACAATCAGCTTGGCGCCACCTTCGCAGGAGGCCTTGACCAGTTCGGCATAGTCGGTGACCGCTACCATGCAGTTGGTGCCGATGACTCCGTCCGGTGCAATCGCATACGCCTTGGCCAGTTCGTCCTTGAGCGCCAGGGGCTCGGCGGCAAAATAGTTGTCACCCTTGAAGCGCGGCGAATTCAGGCCGATCCCAGCCGTAGCCACCAGACCGATGCCGCCGCAACGCGCCACGTTGCCGGCCAGCCGGTGACCTGAGATGCGAACTGCCATGCCGCCCTGGATCAGGGGATAGCGAACTTGATGTTTGCCGATACGCATAGATTCTCCTCGGAATGCACTGAGATTCATTATAATTTATCAAATCGGCCGGCATCACTTTGTAATACTTCTGTAAAAGCGTATTCTTCTACCCCTTGTCGACTGCCGGCGGTAATGGTAAAGATGGGTCTTATGAACTGGCTGAAACGCATTGTCAATCCACTCATGGCCTTTATCGGCATCCAGCTGGCCTGGGTGCTGGTGGTGATTGTCTGGCTGGACTGGTTCCTTGGCAATCACCGCAAGTTGAGAGAGCTGGCAGAGAAGTACAGCCCGGAACTGCTGGTCGGCGGACCGGACTGGCTGATATTGACCGAGGGGCTGTTGCTGCTGATCTCGATCCTGGTCGGCGTCTACGTCATCTTTCTCTACTGGAAGCGGCAGTCGGCCCTGGTCCGCGAGCAGCGCCAGTTCATCGCCCAGGTCACCCATGAGCTGAAGTCACCCCTGGCCTCGCTGCAGCTGCACCTGGAAACACTGCGGCGCCATCAGCCCTCCCCCGAGCGTCAGGCGGCCTTTGTTGAGACCATGATGGGCGACACCAGCCGCCTCAACAGCCTGATCGACAACCTGCTGTCGGCCAACCGGGTCGGCCAGAAGCATTGGGGCCTCGATCTGCAGCCGACCGACTTCAGCGCCTTCGTCGAAAAATATTTCCGCGCCCGCCAGTTCGGTTTGCCCAGGGCCGGCAAGCTGGCTCTTGACATCAAACCCGGCATTTACGTCGCCATGGACCAGGATGCAATGGAGACGGTTCTGCGCAACCTGCTCGAAAATGCCGTGCTCTATTCCGACACGTCTCCCGACATCACCGTGACCCTGGAGAGGGACCAGGACAAGTGCTGCCTGGCGTTCGCCGACCGCGGCCGCGGCATAGACCGCAACGAGCAGAAGAAAATCTTCAACATGTTCTACCGCATCCGCCGCAGCAACGAAAACATCCGCGGCACAGGACTTGGGCTCTTCATCGTGCACGCCACGATTCGCCGTCACCGCGGCCAGGTCAAGGTGGAGAGCAAGGGGAAAGGACAAGGGACGACGTTCCGCATCATCCTCCCCGTCACGCAAGCTGAAGCTAGCGAGTCAACTTCATGACGCGACCGCACATCCTGCTCGTCGAAGACGAAACACACATCGCCCAAGGGCTGCTCTACAACCTGGAGCTCGAAGGCTTCCAGGTCACCCACGTCGAGACGGGTGCGGCGGCGCTGGAGGCTTTCAGCCGCCGGCCTTTTGATCTCGTCGTGCTCGACCTGATGCTGCCCGACAGCCACGGCATCGACCTCTGCCACGAGATGCGTCAGGTGGCACCGAAGCTGCCGATCCTCATGCTGACCGCTCTGGGCGGAGAGCAGGACCGCATCAGTGGCCTCAAGGCAGGCGCCGACGACTACCTCACCAAGCCCTTCAGCCTGGACGAATTACTCTTGCGGGTGCGCGGCATGCTGCGCCGTTCCGCCTGGTATCAACCGGAGTACAACAGGGAAGAGGTCTACAGCTTCGGCGGCAACCGCATCGATCTGAAGAATCTGCAGGCCACAACCGCACACGGCGAAATCCGGCTCACTGAGTTGGAGGGGCGCATGCTGGCCACCTTTTTTGTCAATGAGGGCGAAACCCTGACCCGGGCCGAGCTGCTGAAATCGGCGTGGGGAATGGCCGCGGACACTGAAACCCGCACCCTCGACAACTTCATCGTCCGGCTGCGCCGGTATTTCGAGGCCAACCCGGCCCGCCCTCAGCATTTCCTGACCGTACGCGGACGGGGGTATCGGTTTGTGCGTCAGCCGGGGAGAACGACATAGGAAGAGAAGGAGACAGAATACAGGAGACAGGAGATTGTTCAGTATACCGGGCGGAGAAAGAAGGCGGGGCGATCCTTTTGGCCGCCGGTGGCCTAGGGCATCAATGGATTCATTTTTTTATTCTGTATTCTGTATTCTGACTTCTGTATTCTTATCATTTAAGATCTTTCACCACGGAGGAACGATATGAAAGCAGTCTTGATGGACGGCTTCGGCGGCCTTGAGGTTCTCAAGGTCGGTGAAACCGACAAACCGTCACCGCAGGAAGGTCAAGTCCTGGTCAAGGTGGTCGCCACCTCGGTCAACCGCCCCGACCTGGTACAGCGTGAAGGCAAGTACCCGCCACCACCGGGCGATTCGGAGATCCTCGGCCTCGAAGTCTCCGGCACCATCGCCGAACTCGGCCCGGGCG
The DNA here is from genome assembly GCA_024640545.1 of Geobacteraceae bacterium. Classification (GTDB taxonomy): domain Bacteria; phylum Desulfobacterota; class Desulfuromonadia; order Desulfuromonadales; family BM103; genus JAHEDT01. The sequence continues at coordinate 4,706 of JAHEEU010000002.1, read as the reverse complement.
TCGCCGGCTGGGCAGTCGGCGACCGGGTCATCTCCCTGGTCGGCGGCGGCGGTTATGCCGAATATGCCGTGGCCTACGCCAGCCACCTGATGCGCATCCCCGACAGCTTGAGCTTCGAAGAAGCCGCCTGTATCTGCGAGTCCTACATCACCGCATTTCTCAATGTCTTCATGATCGGCGACTTCCAGGACGGCCAGACGGCCATCCTGCACGGCGGCGGCGGCGGCGTCAACACGGCGGCGGTCCAGCTCTGCAGGGCGCTCACTCCGAACAGCAGACTGATCGTCACCGCCCATCCCTCGAAGATGGAGCGGGTCAGCGATCTCGGTGCCGACCTGGTGATCAACTATCTCGAGAACCCGGACTTCACGGACATTGTCAAGGAGTATACCGGGAAAAAGGGGGTCAACCTGATCCTCGACCATGTCGGTGCCAAGTACCTTGCCCCGAACATGAACTCGCTCGGCTACAAGGGCAAGCTGGTCATCATCGGTGTCATCTCCGGCATCAAGGCCGAACTCAACCTCGCCCTGATGATGGTCAAGCGCCAGCAGATCATCGGTTCGGTGCTGCGCTCGCGGCCGGTTCCCGAGAAAGCCGAGATCGTCGCCGAATTCACCCGGCGCGCCCTGCCGAAATTTGCCGATCGCACCATCGTGCCGATCATCGAAAAGGCCTTCAGCATCGAGAATGTTGTCGATGCCCACCGCATGATGGAAGAGGACAAGCACTTCGGCAAGATCGTCGTCAAGATCACCTGACCTCAAACGACCGACTGTGCACGTGCCATGCGAGCTGACTGCGCCCTCAACATCATCCTGATCGGAATGCCTGGAGCCGGCAAAAGCACGGTCGGCGTACTGCTGGCCAAGCGCCTCGGCTACCAGTTTATCGATACCGACCTGCTGCTCCAGACCCGGCATCATTGCCGCCTGCAGGAGATCATCGCCCGCGAAGGGCTGGCGGCATTCAAACAGATCGAGGAGGACGTCCTGTGCAGCCTGGCCACATCGCACAGCGTGGTTGCCACCGGCGGTTCGGCCGTGTACAGTGAGCGGGCCATGGCTCACCTGATGCAACTCGGGCAACTGGTCTTTATCGACATCCCCCTGGATGAACTGCTCACCAGGGTGAACGACATGGACAGCCGCGGGCTGGTGATAGGGCCGGAAGAAACCTACCAGCACCTTTATTTCGAGCGCCAACCACTCTACAAAAAGTACGCCGAGGTATCGGTTGCCGGCGGCGGACTGACGGTCGAGGCCGTCGCCGCCGCAATTGAGCAGCAGGTCTGTGGGCAAGCCCTCGACAAAGGCAGAATGAATCGCCATGACCTACGGTAAATATTTCAACAAGGGCCAGAAGGTCTTCATCAAGCGGATCTTCACCGATGAAGAGAGAACGGCAGTGGACAGCATCACCGGCTATGCCATGCGCAGCCAGTCGACGCAGCTCGACCTGGCCCTCCCTTACGGATGCGATGCCGCGGATTCCTACCCTTTTGAATCGGGGATGAAATTCGAGATTTCGACCGACCACAGGGGGATGGGGCTGCGCCTGGTGGCCTCTTTCAGCGAACGCATCAGCAGCCAGGACATTCGCCTGCAGTTCGAGGGGAATCTGGAGTTTATTTCGCGCCGCATCTTTAAGCGGGTAGACGTCAATGCCTGGGTGGGGATTCAGCGCGGCCAGGGCAGTTTGGCCGAGATGCGCCGGCTCTGGGAGGAACATCTGCAGAAGATCAAATCAGGAGTCTCTGCAGCGGAGCTGACTGAATTCAAGAAGCACCTGGTCAACCTGGCCGGCGGCGGTTTGCGCCTGCCGCTGACAGGTCCTGTCGAGATGGCCGAGCGGGTCCTGGTCTACCTCTCGATCGGCGACAAACGGGGGATCATCTGTGCCCTGGCCGAAACGGTCTGGGTCGGCCAGCCCAAGGACGACGGCACCCAACCGATCGGCCTGCGCTTCCTGAATATTCTCGAAGAAGACCAGGCCCGCATCGATACGGTGGTCAAAATGCTCATTGACCGACTGTCGAGAACCGGCGAAGCATAAAGCTCACTTTTGCTCCGCCAGAATTTTATCCAAACGCTCCCAGAGCGGCACACCGTCGCCGGAAAAGACGCTCTGTTCATCAGCAGGCAACACCCGCCAGTCACCGCGCTTTATTTCAAGCTCCAACTGTCCCGGGGCCCAGCCGGTATAGCCGACAAACGTACGGCAGGCAGCCACTTCTCCGCTAAACTCAGGCCACTCTTCAAGCACGTCAACCCCAGTCACATAAAGGCTGCCCAGGATTTCTTCGGCCGGCTCAGGCGGGATATTGCGAACCTTGACCAGGGCCAGCAGGGTCTGCGGTTCAACGGGGCCGCCATATGAGAGGGTGGCGCCTTTCCCGACGAGCTTCGAACCTTCCTCGAGGACTTGGTCCAAGACCAGTCGGCTGGTCCGGTTGACGACCAGTCCGGCCGAGCCCTGGGCGTCATGCTGGATCAGAAGAATCACCCCGGCATGGAATCGCGGATCGGCAAGTCTCTCGGCCGCAACCAGAAACATGCCCTTGTCAGGTGCATAGGCAAGCAGGGTTTGCGGCCAGGCCAGACAGAGCAGCAGCACCAGCAGAGAGAAGCAAGACCATCGACCACTTGACATCATTGTGCTTTCTCCTCCCGCGGCAGGAGCACCCAGAACCTGGCTGCCTGCTTCATTCGTCCGGCCAGAGCGCCGGCCTGGTCACCCATCCCCCAGAAAAAATCACCCCGGACCTTCCCCTTGATGGCACCGCCGGTATCCTGTGCCACCATCAGGCGCTGCAAAGGCCGATCGCTGTTCGGCCAGGTGGTTTCGACAAAGACCGGTGCGCCGAGCGGGATGTAGCGCCGATCAACGGCCAGGCTGCGGCCTGGCGTCAGAGGGACACCCAGAGCGCCGGGTGGGCTCTGCACGTCGCCGCCCAGATCCCTGAAGAAAACATAACTCGGGTTCTGGTTCAACAGCTGGTCAACCTCTTGTGGGTTTTGCCTGGCCCAGGCCCGGATATTCTGCATCGACATCTGGTCGCGGGTCATGGCCCCGCGATCGATCAGAAATTTGCCGATTGACCTGTAGGGGTGGCCGTTCTGGTCGGCGTAATTGACCATGGCCCGCTCGCCGTTATCTAGCAGGATGCGTCCGGAACCCTGGATGTGCAGGAAAAACAGCTCGACGGGATCGGCGACCCAGAAGAGCTCCTTGCCGGCCAGCGGTTGGTTCTGGCCGTCAATTTTGCTCCGGTCCCAGTAGGGGATGACCCGCTGGCCCTCGACCCGACCACGCAAACGGTAATTGCCAAGCTCCGGGTAGACTTCGCTCAGGTCGATCACCAGAAGGTCGTCCGGGCGTCCGTAGACCGGGTAAGGATAGGCCGCTGACGGAGTACGGCTGCCGAGCAGATCGGGGACATAGTAGCCGGTCATCAGCCCCTCGGTGGAACCATCCGCCTGGTGGACCTGGTTCGGGACGAAGTGGCGTTCAAAGAAAGCGCGCACCTCGGTTTCGGAGGCCTTCTCCATGGCAAGAGCCTCCTGGCAGGCGGCCTGCCATTGCGGCCGCCAGCGCAGCGCCGAACAGCTCTTCAGGAAAGCCCCGAAAGCCAGGCTCGGGTCATCCTCCAGCCAACCGGGCACCTCTTGCCAGGTAACCGCCTGCAGCGTCGGGGCCTCTTTCTCCACGACCGGCTCCTCGACGACCGGTTCTTCGACGACCGGCACTTTCGGCGGCTTTGCACAAGCGGCGAGTATCACCAGGCTGAGAAACATCAACCAGTATAGTTTTTTCATAAGACCTTTTTTCTCTGGCAGGGTCGGCCTGCCGGCAAGCTGTCGCGCCACGATTTAGCAACGACCCTGCAGCGGGCTTTTGTGAATCCGGGACCAGCTATCCAGAATCACGGAACGCCAAGACTCGCGGCGTGATGCGGCTGGCCAGGCCTGGCTCCGGATTCTGGTCAAGCGAATCACTCAATCATACACGAACTAGCCACGGCAAAGACAGGGACAGCGTGCACTAGAGGAAACCCTTCTTCGGCCACTCAGGCAACCGGCACACATCCTTTGGAAATCATTGAGGTTGCACCCTGAGATCTGCAACCTCCGCGCTGAGCGGTGATTTCTCTATCAGAACATATCGACCGGGTCGACATCAACCGTGAGCACGACTCCGGCCGGCAGCTGCGGCCGCAAGGCGCTCAAATGTGCGAGCCGGCGACGCAAAGGCTCTCGCTGCCGCCCCTTGAGCAGGATTTGCATACGGTGCTTGTTACGCAGGCGCGGCAGCAGGCAGGGTGCCGGGCCGAGAACCTCCACATCCGAGGGGCCGGTCGTGAGCCCGGATGCGAGTCGGGCTGCGGCAGCGCAGACCTTGGCTTCGTCATTTCCGCTCAACACCAGGTTGGCCAGGTGGCCGTGAGGCGGATAGTCCAGCGCCTGGCGCTGGGCAAGCTCCATGGCTGCAAAGCCCTGGAAATCGTGGCGGGCGACATAGGCGAGTGCATAGCTGTCGACCGCGTAGGTCTGGATCAGAACCCGGCCGGGCCGGTCCCCGCGCCCGGCCCGGCCGGCAACCTGACTGAGCAGCGAGAAGACCCGCTCGGCGCTGCGGAAATCCGGCAGGTTGAGAGCCGTATCGGCGTTGATCACCCCGACCAGGGTAACGGCAGGGAAGTCATG
>JAHEEU010000228.1 GCA_024640545.1 Geobacteraceae bacterium | reverse complement strand
TGGTGCGCCCGGTACTGCCCATGGTGATGCGCGGTGTGCCTGCGACCCCGGAAAAGGGTATGTACATCTTCTCCGATGTGCAGCGCGAGGCCCGGGAGGCGGGTGTACCCTTTGGCAATATCTATGACCCCATCGGCGAGCCTGTGCGTCGCTGCTACTCAATCTATCCCTGGGCCTGCCAACAGGGCCGGGGTAATGAACTGCTCTCCAGTTTCCTCGGTGCGGCCTTTGCCCAGGGGGTAAATACTAACCGTGATCAGGGTCTACGCAGGGTAGTGGAAGCTGCTGGCCTGGACTGGAGCGAGGCGCAGCAGCAACTCGTAGAATCAGGCTGGGAAGATATCCTGGAGCAAAACCGCCAGGCCATGTACGACGCCGGCCTCTGGGGCGCGCCCAGCTTTCGCCTGCTGGACGAGCAGGGCGAACAGCTATTAGCCCTCTGGGGGCAGGACCGCCTGTGGTTGTTTGCCCGTGAGATTCAGCGACAGCTAGAACGCCGGCAGAACCAATAGACTGAAGTTACATTAAACCCGGAAAATTAAACACAGAGGAGTGTTAGAAAGAATGAAAACCAGATTAACCGAACTGTTGGGTATTGAAACGCCCATCATCTGCGGCGGCATGATGCGGGTCGGCACGGCGGATTTGGCGGCGGCAGCATCAAATGCCGGCGCGCTCGGCGTGATGACCGCACTGACCCTGCCCACACCCGAGGGTCTGGAGGCAGAGATCGCCCGCTGCCAGTCGCTTACCGACAAGCCATTCGGCGTCAACCTCACCGTGGGCGTGGTGGCGACTGCGATCAACTACAACGATTATGTAGACGTGATCATCAAGAGTGGCGTGAAAATCGTGGAGACAGCCGGCCGCAGCCCTGAGCCGTTTATGGAACGGTTCAAGGCCGCGGGCATTAAAGTGATTCACAAATGCGTGACCGTGCGTCATGCCCTGAAGGCTGAACGTATCGGCGTCGATGTGGTTAGCATCGATGGCTTTGAGTGCGCAGGCCACCCGGGCGAGCAGGACGTGGGCGGCCTGATACTGTTTCCCGCGGCAACCCAGGCGCTCGAAATTCCTGTGGTCGCATCCGGTGGCATCGCAGATGGTAGAGGCCTGGTTGCAGCCCTGGCCCTGGGTTGTGAAGGCATCAATATGGGCACCCGCTTTCTGGTGACCCAGGAAGCACCTGTCCATGAAGGCATCAAGCAGAAAGTGGTAGAGATGGATGAAAATCAGACCCGCTTGATCTTCCGCAGCTTCAACAACACGGCTCGGGTTTACCGCAATGAGGTAGCGGACGAGGTTGCCGCGATCGAGGCAGCCGGTGGCGACTTCGGCCAGGTGCATCACCTGGTGTCCGGTGCAGCCCAGGATAAGGCCTGGAGCACGGGTGATATTGAAGCCGGCATGGTGACAGTGGGAATGTGCGGCGGCCTGATCAATGACATTCCCAGCTGTGAAGAGCTCGTCAAAAATATCGTAACCGACGCCGAACAGATCATACGTAGCCGTCTGGCAGGGATTGTCGAGTCTTGAAGCCGTCTTTTTTAAAAAAATAGGAAACAACTATGTCAACTCGAATAAAAATCTGGCTAAGCGCCGCGCTGATTTACCTGTGCTTTTTCGCTTGGTACACAGACATGCAGGGCCCGTTAAGTGATGCTGAGGTCGAACAATTCGTTGCAACAATGACGGCTGCCGGCAATGACCCCGAAGAGATTGCAATGATTGAACAGTTTGCCAGAGAGGACTCTGGCCGACAGTTCTTGATGGCCAACAATGTTGACTATAACGAAAACCCTCCCCAGGTTGAGGGTGCAGAGCCCGGCGAAGACGCTGAGCAATTGATGGCAAGGTATATGGAACATATGTTTCCCGCCTTACTCGCTCGCGCCTCACACCCCGCTGTGATGGGGCCCGCTGTGTTCAGGGCCATGGACTTGGCAGGTATTGAAGGCGCGCAGCAGTGGGATATGAATGCTTTGTTTCGCTATCGCAGTCGCCGCACATTTCTTGAGATCGTCACTAATCCTGCGTTTTCAGGAAAGCATGATTTTAAAGCAGCGGCGCTGGATAAAAATATCGCATTTCCTATAGAGCCGAAACTCTATCTGGGTGATTTGCGATTGGTACTGGGCCTCTTTCTTCTGGCACTAACAGCCCTCATCGATAGCACCTTGATGTCGAGAAAGTTAAAAAACATGCAAACAGCGAAGGCGGAATAAATCGTTATCTATGCAAACTCATGGGAGGACGCGGGGGAGGTGACTCGTGCAGCAACCCCTGCAGCGACGGATAAAAGAGGTTCGAGGTAGGGAGATGAAACAACAAAAGTGGCTAATTGGATTGTTGGCTGTTGGGGTCATAGCAATTATTGGCGCCCCGGCATTGAAGGACACGATGCTGGACATGCTTCTGAAAAATATCGGGGTGATTCAAAAAATTACCGATCCGATCGGCTCCAATCGGGAAGTGGTTTGGGAAAAAGGCCCCGTAACTGCTGACACATCCCCGCAGCAGCGACCGCCCAACGTGATCCTGATTCTGGCGGATGATCTGGGAGCCAATGACGTGACCTACGGCGGCGGTGGGCTGGCCAACGGCAGCGTTCCCACGCCGAACATCGATTCTATCGCTCGCGAAGGGGTGAGTTTTAGCAATGGCTATGCCGCAAACGCAACCTGCGCGCCGTCAAGAGCCGCACTGCTGACCGGTCGCTATCCCAGCAGGATCGGCTTTGTCTCTACCCCGGCACCGGCAATATTTATGAAATGGACAGCCAACAGGCGGAAGAATGATCCCTATCCTTCACATTACTTCGAGGAGCGTGAGGATGAGGTTCCTGACTACAAGGCGCAGGGTCTGCCCCATGATGAGATTACCCTGGCGGAGTTGCTGAACGACAACGGCTATCACTCCGTCATGCTTGGCAAGTGGCACCTTGGGGACAAAGAGGGTATGCGCCCCGGGGATCACGGCTTCGGCGAATTCCTGGGAATCCTGGGCGGGGGCAGTGTGTATCTGCCGGAGGATCACCCGGATGTGGTCAATGCCAAACTCTCTTTTGATCCGGTCGATATTGCCCAGTGGAAGGCTTACTCTTTCCATGTGACCGCCAACGACGGCAAGCGATTTGAACCCACGAGCTATCTGACGGACTACCTCACCGATGAAGCGGTCAAGGTGATTGAGCAGAATAAGAACAGGCCTTTCTTTATGTATCTGGCCTACAACGCCCCTCACACCCCGCTCCAGGCGACGCCGGAAGACTATGAAGCGCTGTCGCATATCGAGGATCACACCCTGCGCGTCTATGGTGGCATGATCCGGTCACTGGACCGCAACGTAGGGCGTGTGCTGGACAGCCTGAAGGAAAATGGCCTGGAGGAGAACACCCTGGTGATCTTCGCCAGCGACAATGGGGGTGCCGGATATCTGGGTTTGCCGGATATCAATAAACCCTACCGGGGCTGGAAAAGCACGTTTTTCGAGGGTGGGATAAATGTCCCGTTCTTTATGAAATGGCCAGCTAACATTCCCGGGGGCATTGTGTACGACAAGCCGGTGATGCAGCTGGATGTTTTTGCCACGGTTGCAGCGGCCACCGCAACGCCATTGCCGTCGGGGCGCAAAATAGATGGTGTCGACCTGCTTCCCTTTGTTAACGGCAATATCAAAGGCCGTCCCCATGAAACCCTGTTCTGGGATACCGGCAGCTATCAGGCTGTCATCGCCGGCGACTGG
>JAHEEU010000227.1 GCA_024640545.1 Geobacteraceae bacterium | reverse complement strand
ATGGTCGGGATGACTGGATTCGAACCAGCGACCCCCTGCTCCCGAAGCAGGTGCGCTACCAGACTGCGCTACATCCCGATTCAGTCCTGTCTAAATGCAGCGGGACTTTTATCATATTAGCCGGTTGATTGGCAAGATATTTTGTCATGCAGGGGAAAGAAGATGCAAGCACTTATGCTGCAGGACGTTCTTCCTGCGCTCATCTCCGGAGGACAGGGCGTGCGACCGAATCTGCCGTGAGTTAAAGCCCAGCATCCAAGCCGATACGGCTTACTCTTTCAGCCTCACCCGCAATTGCCCTTCTCGCACCTCGATTTCGTCAATGCCGTCGGCAAAGGTGCTCCAGAAGCCTCCCTGGCCTCCAAATTCACGGACCAGATCAACGTTTTTCATATTGCCGAGCCAGGCATTGGGGATCGGTACGCCCCAGAGGCTGATCCCCCTCAAGGCAACAACTGGCTTTTCCTCCCGATAGGCCAATTCCAGTCCTGCGGTAACTTTGAGGGTTTTGCCGCCGAGCAGGGGGAAGTCCTCGTCAAGCGGGATCAGCAGCTTGGCGCTGGCCAGGTCCTTGGAAAGGTCGATGGCGAGTCTCTCCGCCAGGTCGGTGTTCCTAGCCAGCAGGGCGTTCAATTCCCGCTCCGTGAGAACGATTTCCCGGCTGGCGCCGGCTTCACTGTAGCGCTCCGGCTGCATGCTGCCGTCCGGGGTGGGGCCGGGTCGCTCACGGTGCAGTACGGGGTTGCGTTGCACGCCTTCCAGGCGTTCAAGTTTGCCCTCGAGGGCCTGCTCTTCTCCGGCGCTCAGGCTGACGGGTTTGAATGAACCGGGGAAGAGCAGAAGATACCCTGCGGTGAGGGCGACGAGCGTCGAGATGACGCTGGCCGCGGCGACAATGCCGAAGATCTTCAGCCCGTTGCGGCGGGGAGGTTGGCTCTCTTCCGGAGGTTTTTGCCCGCCGGTCATATTATGGTGTTCATGATTCATAGGGTTTTGTCGGTCGGCTTGAGTCTCTTCCCCTTACCGGTCAATCTGTCGAAGAAATCAGCCTGCGGTAGTACGCATAGGGCTGGAAGCCGACCAGGGCGCGCTCCTGGAAAATGCCCGTCGGGACGGCGGTGATGCCGAGTTCTGCCGCCCTTTGCCAGTCAGCGTCGACGGCGGCGGCGTGGCTGCGCTTGTCTATGACCTGCCGCGCCAGTTCGGTGTCCAGGTCGAGCGCTGCGGCGATGGATACCAGCTCTTCAGGCAGGGCGATGTTGCGCCCGTCGACGAAATAGGCGTGATACACAGCCATGTGGAAGGCTTCGCCGACGCCTTGCTCCTCCGCCCACTTGCCGAGTTCCTGGGCTCGACGGCTGTTGTAGGTGCGGCTGCGTTTTCCGATCGGCAGCCCAAGCTCATCAGCCACCCGGTAGAGGCGCTGCAGCATGGCGTCAATATCCATGTGCCCGGCAAACAGGTCGGAGAGCTCGCGCCCCTCCTCCGGGGTTTCCGGATGCAGCGGGAAGACGCTCCAGCGAAACTGGAGGTCAAATTCCTCCCGCAGCCTGTCGGTACGCACGGTACCGAAATAGCACCAGGGTCAGACGTAATCGAAAAAGATTTCCATGGTTCTCATGAGTTCAAGCGTAACAGAGCCCGATGAAAGGGCAATGCCAAAGGATTGGTTGGGTCCATTTGCAGATGTTGCGCGCAACAGGCAGGCTGTCCCTTGACCCGGACAGCCTGCCTGGGTTGGCCGTCGCACTCTGGTCGAGTGAACGGTTGTCGTTGCGCCGGCCTAGTTGTGCATCCCCCACCCAAACCAGAGCCCCGGCTGCTGAATCACCAGGCTGACAAAGTCAGCGTGGTAACCATGACCATGCACGGGGTAGACGACTCGCGGCGCGGGATGGCGGTGATGGTCGCCCCGGCGGTAGTCGCCGCGGTGCTCGAAACGTTGGTGAGCTTTCTCCCCTTTGCGGTCCAGGTGGCGGTTGATCTGCCGGCCTTTCTGCTCGAAGTGGTTGGCCTGGCGGTACTTGCCCTGCTCGGCGGCGCGCACGGCCTTCCGGTCAAAACGCTGTTCAATGCGGTCCCCCTTGGCATCCAGGCGGTGCTCGATGCGCTTGCCCTGGGAGGCATAGCTATCTTGCGTTCTGCGTTTGTCGCCTTGGTCAGCCATCGCGGTGGTTGCCAGGCAGGTAAGAAGAAGAGCCACTGTGATTGAAATAATTTTTTGCATGGTTTTGTCCTTTCTCCCGGTTGTGCTGCGCAATGCTTTTGTGGATTAAGACGGTTGAGCGTTGAAATGGTTTACCTGGCCGGTTTTTACTTGACCCGAGGTGCTTGCAACCGCAAAGGCTACGGCATAGAATCTAGGCTGATTTGGCAGGGACGTATATCGAACACCACCAGGGGCCATGCCGTGACCATCTTGCTGCTGATTACCTTTGTCCTCGCTGCCTGGGCAATTCTCATCTACAACCGCCTGGTGCGCGACCGGCAGCGGGTTTTGACGGCCTGGAGCGATATCGACGTGCAGCTCAAGCGGCGCCACGACCTGATTCCCAAGCTGGTCGCGGCGGTCGAACAGTATGCCCGTTACGAACGATCGACCCTGCAGACCCTGGTCGAATTGCGCAGCAGAACGGGGCAGGTGAGCGACCTTGCCGAGAAGGGCGCTCTCGAAGCCCGGATCGGCGGCGGCCTGCGCAGCCTGATCGCCCTGGCCGAGGCCTACCCGGAGCTCAAGGCTGACCGGAGCTTCCTGCAACTGCAGGGCGAGTTGACCGAGGTTGAGAACAACATCCAGTACGCCCGCCGTTTTTACAACGGCTCGGTGCGCAACCTGAACACGCGTATCGAGTCCTTCCCCGATCTGCTGATTGCGCGCTTGTTCCGCTTTGCTCCGCAACCGTTTTTCGAATTGGGCAAGCAGGCTGAAAAAGAACCGCCTGAGGTGCTGTCATGACCAGGCGGCTGCTCCTGTTTTGGCTTTTGCTGTGGCTGGGAGCTGTTGCGCCGGCCTTGGCGCAGGAGCGGATCCTCGATTACCACAGCGACATCGAGGTCAGAGTCGACGGCTCGATGCAGGTCACCGAAACGATCCGGGTCCGTGCCGAACAGCAGGAGATCAGGCGCGGCATCTACCGCGACTTTCCCACGGATTACAAGGACCGTTTCGGTAACCGCTACCGGGTCGGTTTCGACGTCGTCGCGGTGACCCGTGACGGCCGGCCGGAAGAGTGGCGCACCGAAGCCCAGGGGCGCGGCGTGAGAGTCTACATCGGGCGCAAACACGTCTACCTCGACAGCGGTGTGTATACTTATGCGCTCACCTATCGTACCAGCCGGCAACTCGGCTTTTTTGCCGACCACGACGAGCTTTACTGGAATGTGACCGGCAATCACTGGAACTTCCCGATCGAAGCCGCCTCGGCCCGGGTCATCCTGCCCGAGGGAATTCCCGCAGAGCGCCTGGTGCCGGAAGCCTATACCGGGCCAATCGGGGCGAAGGGCCAGGATTACCTTGCCAGTGTTGATGTCGACAGCAGGGTGCATTTCAAGAGCACGCGGGCTCTCGGCAAAGGCGAGGGGCTGACGATCGTCGTCGCCTGGCCCAAGGGCTATGTCCAAGAACCGACCCGGAGCGAGGAGATCAATGCCCTGCTGCGCGACAACCAGAGCTGGGTGATCCTGCTGGCCGGCCTCTGTGCGCTGCTGGCTTACTACCTGCTGGCCTGGGTCATGGTCGGGCGGGACCCTCAGGCCGGCGTCGTCATCACC
>JAHEEU010000070.1 GCA_024640545.1 Geobacteraceae bacterium | reverse complement strand
TCGGGGCGAGCAGCCGGAGGGCTTTCTGCACCAGTTCCGCGGTACCGCCAGCGGTGGTGAAGCGGCTCTTGCGAGTCGTCGAAAAGCTCGGCGGGTCCATGAAGACCATATCGAAGCAGCGCCCGGCCCTGGCCAGCTGGTCGAGCACCACGAAGCAGTCGCCGGTCAAGAACTCGTGATTAACGGGCTCGATGTCATTCAGCCGGAAGTTGTCCCGTGCCCAGTCCAGGTAGCGCTCGGAGGCATCCACGCTGGTCACCTGGACTGCGCCTCCGGCCGCGGCGGCCACGGAGAAGGCCCCCGTGTAAGCGAACAGGTTGAGCACCCGGCAACCGGCAGCCTGGCGGCGAAATTCCAGGCGATTTTTGCGCTGGTCGTGAAACAGGCCGGTATGCAGGTCCTTGACCAGGTCAACCCGGTAAAGCAAGCCGCTCTCGCGCACGGTCAGCCCGTCCGGAGCCGGCTTGCCCGACAACAGGCGCCCCTGGGTCGGGCGACGGCCTTTGCCGGCCTCCAGCTTGCGGGTCTCCTGCGGCCGGAATTTGCCATAAATCCCCAGCGGCGTGTAGACTTCCTGGAGGGCCTCTGCCAGCAGCGGCAGGTGAGCTTCCCAGGCGGGAGAATAGTACTGCACCATCAGGAAATCGCCGTATCGGTCGATCGTCACGCCCGGCAGGCCGTCCCCCTCGGCATTCGCCAGGCGCAGCACGGTCGTATCGCCAGGGTCGAGCCAGGTGCGGCTGGCCTTGGCCTGTTCCAGACAGGCTATCAGCCAGCTCCGATCCAGATCGACGAGGGCAGCGGACAGACGCCGCGCCACAACGCGGGCCCCGGGATCGTAGAGGGCGGTCCCCATGGAGGCCCCGTCCTCTGCGATCAATTCGATCAGGCTGCCGCACGGCGCCTGGGGCCAGCGTGAAGTGTATCGATCGGCAATGACCCAGGGGTGGCCAAGGCTGAGCATGCGGGCGGTTTCTGGGCCGATGGTGCAGCGGGTGCGTTTGGGATGGTTCAATTCTTCACCTCGTGGGAGAATATTATGGGAATACAGAATACAGGAGACAGAATACAGAATGTAAGCCATGAATCCTCAATGACGGTTTTTTGAGCTGGTTTTGTTTTTATTCTGTCTCCTGTATTCTGTCTCCTGTATTCCGCTTTTACACTCAGCCCCGGGAGCCCATCATGACCCAAACGGAACAAACCAAGGGTTCGCAACATATCGAGCAGCTCATGCGACAGCTGCCGCCCGATTCGGAACGCTACCAGGTGCTCGCCACGGCGAAACAGTTCAAATCATCCTGGGTGGAGCTGGGCGAATGGCTGGCCCGGGTCAGCAACAGCAGGCGCTTTGCCGAATGGGGTTTTGCGACTTTCGAAGAGTATTGCACCCGGGAAGTCCGCATCCGCAGGCAGACAGCGGAAAAGCTGCTGCTCGCCTTTCGCTTTCTCGAGCGCAGGGAGCCGGGACTTCTGGAGCGCAAGGCGGGGCGCCCCCTGCCGGACTATCGTTCGGTTGATCTGCTCCGGCAGGCTGATGAGCAAGAACATTTCAGCATGGCGGACTACAGTGAATTGCGCCAGGCCGTGATTGAAGAAGAACGCAGCCACCCCGCGCTGGCCAGGCAATTTCGAGATATGGCGCAAAGCCACCGTCCGGAGTTGAAGGTGCAGCATCAGCACCGCAACGCCCTGCTGGCCGCCAAAAGGCTATCGACCAGCCTTCAGGAGATTGCCGACGTGCCTCACCAGATGGTGCAGGCGGTGGCCCAGCTGGTGGACTATCTGGAAGCCAGGCAAATGCAGCGCGAAGAAGAGACTTAGCGGAACCCCGGGCAACCCTCCCCGGATGACCCTGGGCCGCCCCCGATCGGGGGCGGCCCGGGTGTTCAGAGCGTGATGCGTGTACCGAGCAGCTCGAGGAACCTGGCCAGCCAGGCGGGATGGGCCGGCCAGGCGGGAGCTGTGACCAGGTTGCCTTCGACATGGGCCTGGTCGACCGGGATGTCGATAAAGCGACCCCCGGCACAGTTGACATCCGGGCCGACGGCCGGATAGGCACTGCACTCACGGCCTTTGAGCACACCGGCGGCAGCCAGCACCTGGGCGCCGTGACAGACGGCGGCGATCGGTTTGCCGGCCGTGGCAAAGTGCCGCACCATGTCGAGGACCGCCGAGTTGAGGCGGATATACTCCGGGGCCCGGCCGCCGGGGATTACCAGGGCATCGTAATCCTTGACCTGGATGGTGGCGAAGCTGGCATTGAGGGTAAAGTTATGACCCGGCTTTTCACTGTAAGTCTGGTCGCCCTCGAAATCGTGGACCGCTGTGCGCACCGTTTCGCCGGCCTGCTTGCCCGGACAGACCGCCGATACCTGGTGACCCACCATCTGCAGGGCCTGGAAGGGCACCATCACCTCGTAATCCTCCACGAAATCTCCGACCAGCATCAGAATCTGCTTCGCACCCATAGCTACCTCCTTTGCGTCCCTTGCGGCAAAAGGTCGCGCCCCCCGGGGCGCAACTGACGCATCTATTCTACCAGGGGGTTGCCGCACTATCCATGACCAGGAAGTCAGTTTAGCAACAAAAACTAAGGGCGCCTCCTGCAGGAAGAAGCGCCCCTTGATTTATGTCGCAACCCCGTTGCGGGTCAGATAATCTCGACCAGTTCCAATTCGAAGGTCAGGTCTTCTCCGGCCAGGGGATGATTGGCATCGAGGGTGACCTCGGCATCATCAACTTCGATCACTGTGACCACCATGCTCTCGCCGTCATCGTTGACCAATTCGAAGTCGTCACCGACCGCCGGGTTGATATCGGCCGGAAACTGGCCGCGGGGAACCACCGAAACCATCTCCTCGTCGTATTCACCGAAGGCATCATCAGCCGCGATGGTCAGGGTCTTCTTGTCACCGGGAGACATGCCGACCAGAGCGGCTTCGATCTGCGGGAAGAACTGCTCGGCGCCGATCTCCAGTTCCATCGGCCCGCCTGCGCCGCCGCAGCCGCAGCCGTCATCCTCACATGCATCGCTTTCGAATGTCGAATCAAAGACGGTCCCGTCTTCCAGGGTCCCGTTGAAGTTGAACTTGACCCGGTCGCCGTGTTTCACCTGTTTAATTGCCTGTGCCATGCTGAGTCCTTTCCCCGTCAGGGTTGTTTGGTAAAGTTGCGCACTGTTAACACAGGAGCCGCCGGATGACAAGGTGATAAAAAAAGTTAACTATTATCGACCTGCGGCTTATAGCACCTGACCTGTCCTCGGACAAGGGCCTGAATGCCCGGGGCGGTCATTGCCGGTGCTGACAAACCGCGGCACTCCAACCGGGTCAATGGCAGGAAGCCCCGATGGCGAAGTTTCAGCTTGCCAAGTTCCATGAGATGCATTAAAAAGCCCCATCGATTAACACTTTTCTTGGCAACAGGCCCTTTTCCTGACAAGCATTTTCCAAAACAGGTGTTATAATCGGTTGGCTATCAAGCAGGAGGCGGCAATGACGCGTGAGTTCAAAAACAAAGTCAGGGAACAGTTCGGCCGGGCAGCTGACGGCTACATCCACGACAAGGGGTTTGCCACCGGCGACGATCTGGAAACGATGGTCCGCCTGCTGCAGCCGATGCCTGATGACAATATGCTCGATGTCGCCTGCGGAGGCGGGCATACGGCCCTGCGCTTCTCACCGCTGGTCCGCAGCGTCGTGGCTTCCGACCTGACCATGGTCATGCTTAAAAAGGCCCAGGAGTATATCAGCGAAGAAGGTGGCGTCGACAATATCACCTTCCGCGAGGCCGACGCGGAAGACCTGCCGTTTCCGGCCGGCGCCTTCACGCTGCTGACCTGCCGCGTCGCACCGCATCATTTCCCCGACGTCGCCCGGGCCTTGAGCGAGTTTCACCGCGTTTTGCGGCGCGGCGGACGCATTGCCATCGTCGACACGGTGCTCCCCAACGACCCGGAAATTGCCGAGTGGTACCAGACGATGGAGAAGATGCGCGACCCGACGCATATCCAGGCCTACACCGAAGAGGCCTGGCGGCAAATGGTCCAGGATGCCGGGTTCATCCTGCACGAAACGGTGACCATTCCCAAGACCCATGATTTCCCCACCTGGGCGAAAAGGGCCGGCCTGAACCGCGACGGCATGGCCAGGCTCAACAAGTTCTTCGTCGAGGCTCCCGACAAGGTCCAGGACTACTTTCAGATCGAAACCTTTGCCGGCGAGGTCGAAGCCTACACGGACCGCAAGCTGCTGATTTATGCCAGCCGGCCACCGAAAAAATAACCAGTCTTTGCAAAGACACTGAAAAAAGTCGCCCCGATCCTTGGGGCGACTTTTTTTCGTTTACAGCTTACAGCTTCCACGACCAGGGACAGGCACCTTCGGAGCCAGTCCCTTACAGACTCCAGCTTACAGCCGACTTTATGCTATGCTTTAACACTGGTCGAAGTCGTCTGGAGGGAAAAGAGCATGACCCTGAACGGCCGTAAACAAAACCGTGTCTGCCTGTACCTTGCCCTCTGCCTGATGCTGCTTGCTGGCCCGGCGCTGGCGCTGGATGTCCAGGCATTGATTCGCGAGATCGAACAGCAGTACATGGGAGTCTCGTCACAGGCCCGCACCACGATGCAGGTCAAAACGGTCAACTGGGAGAGGACCCTGGAGATGGAGGCCTGGTCGCTGGGGCGCGATTATTTCCTGGTGCGCATCCTCGAACCGGCCAAGGAGCGTGATGTCGCGACGCTCAAGAGGAACCGCGAAGTCTGGAATTATCTCCCCAAGGTCGATCGTGTCATCAAGGTCCCGCCTTCCATGATGGGCGGTAGCTGGATGGGCAGTCACATCACTAACGACGACCTGGTCAAGGCCAACCACATCGACGAGGAATACCAACTCCGCCTGCTTGAAGAGACTGAGACGCACTATGTTGTGGAATGCCTTCCGAAACCCGAGGCAGCGGTTGTCTGGGGGAAAATTATCTACCGGGTCCGCAAACAGCCCCGGGTGCCGGAGCAGGTCGATTACTACGACGAGGAAATGGTCCGCGTACGCGAGATTCATTTTGACGAAGTGCAACAGATCGGTGACCGCATCGTGCCGCTGCGCCTGACCGTACTCCCCCTGGAGAAACCCGGCGAAACGACGACCCTCCACTATCGGGAACTGGTCTACGACCTGCCCCTGGAGGAGTCCTTCTTCTCGCTGCGCAACCTTAAAAAGCCCTGACCATGCTTGTGACCCTGGCCTTCCGCAATCTGTGGCGCAACCAGCGGCGCACCCTGCTCACCCTCTCGGCGATGGTGGTTTCGGCGGCCCTGCTGATTCTGGCGCTCGGTGTGTTCTCGGGAATGTTCAAGGACATGCTGGCCTCGGCTACCGAGCAGTACTATGGGCACCTGGTGCTTGCCGAACCCGCGTACCACCAGCGTCGCGAACTGTTTTCCTCGCTTCCGGCCGAACTGGCCGACCTGCCGGCGCTCAGGGATGCTCCCGAGATTACCGGCAGGTCGCCGCGTCTGCGCAGCTTTGGCCTGCTCTCGAGGCGCGATACCAGTCAACCTGTCGAGTTGCTCGGTGTCCTCCCCGAACTGGAGCAGCAGGTCACCACGCTGCACCAGCACCTGACCGCCGGGCGGTATCCTGCCCCCTCTGACCGCAATGCGGCCCTGATCGGCAAGGGCCTTGCAAGCAAGTTGAATGTACAGCCGGGCGACGAACTGGTCTTTGTCACCCAGGCCGCCGACGGTTCAATCGGCAACGACCTGCTGTTTGTCAGCGGCATCTTCGCCACCGGCGACAGCCGGCATGACAACAATCTGGTGCTGGCACCCTTGAACTGGCTGCAGCAGGTGCTGGTGCTGCCCGGGCGCATCCATGAAGTCGCCATGCTGGTCAGTGACCCGCTCAATGCGGCGCTGGTTGCCGCCCGGCTCAATCCCCAGCTGCCCGACAACCTCGAGGTTCTTGACTGGGGCGCCCTGTTACCGGAAATGCGCGAGGTCATCGCAGCTTACGATGTCAGTCGCATGATCATCGTGACAATCCTATATCTGGCCACAGGGCTGGGCATCCTCAACACCTTCTTCATGTCGGTCATGGAGAGGACCCGCGAGTTCGGCATTCTCATGGCCCAGGGGATGCGGCCCTGGGCCATCCGCCGCCTGGTCCTTCTGGAGACCCTGCTGCTGGGCTGCATTGCCCTGACCATCGGCCTGCTGTGCGGGGCGCTGATGACGCTTTATATGCAGCAGATCGGCATCGACCTGGCCGGGTATATCACTCCGGTCACCTATGCCGGCGGAACCATCCTGCCGCGCCTGCATGCGGTTTTCGAGCCGGGCAATTTCTCGGTCCCCGCCGGCATGCTGCTGCTTGTCAGCCTGTTCGCCGGCTTTCTTCCGGCCAACCGGGCGGCGCGCCTCGACCCGGTCGCCGCAGTGCGAGAAGAGTGATGACCGATTACCTGCACCTGGCATGGAAGAATCTCTGGCGCAACCGGCGGCGCACCGTGATCACGCTGGCAGCCATCGCCTTGAGCATCATGCTGGTGCAGGCGCTGCACAACCTCTCCAATGGTGTTTATGCCGGCATGGTCGACAGCGGCGTACGGGCCGGGTCCGGGCATATCGCGGTCTATCAGAAAGGGTATCTGGAAAGCCGTGATGAAACCCTGTATTTCGAGGACCGCAACCTGGTTGACCAGATCGCGGCACTGGACGGGGTCGAACAGGTCCTGCCGCGCCTCTACGTCCCGGCCCTGGCCCAGTCGAGCCGGGAGAGCCGCGGTGTGCTGCTGGTCGGCGTGGACCCCGGGCGGGAGCGCTTGATCAACCCTTTCCTAAAAACACTTCCTGAAGACGGCATGGTCAGGTCGAGCGATTCGCGCGACGCCGTGGTCGGCTCACGCCTGCTGGAAGAGCTGCAGATCAAGCTCGGGCAGAAGTTCGTTGTCACCGCCCAGAACCTGGACGGCACGCTGCACAGTGAGCTGTTGCGCGTCCGCGGAGTGGTCAGCACGGGGATGAAGGACATCGACGGCTCACTGATCATGGTCGGCCGCGAGCGGGCCGGAATGCTGTCGGGCAGCACCGGTTCGGTCCACGAGGTGGCCGTCATCCTGTCAGAACCCGGCTACAGCGAAGCGGTCCTGAGACGAATCGTCAGACTGCTTGGCGATCATCCCGGGACCGAAGCGGTCAAATGGGAACGCGCCATGCCGAACCTGGCCAACGCCATCAAGCTTGATTACGCCAGCCAGAAATTCATCTTCCTGATCATTCTGCTGATCGTCACGATCGGTGTCGTCAACACCCTGCTGATGTCGGTGATGGAGCGCATGCGCGAATTCGGCGTGATCCTCGCCCTGGGCAGCCAAGCGAGGACGCTGCGCGCCATGATCCTGCTGGAGGCCCTGGTCCTCGGCCTGCTGGCGGCGGCCATCGGCACGCTCCTCGGCAGCCTGGCGACCTGGTACCTGGTCGCCGTGGGCATCGACCTGGCGACTTTCGTCCCGGAAACCCTGGAGTTCGGCGGCGTCGTCTTCGATCCGATCATGCGGGCCAGCTGGAACCCCGGCTGGATGGCCCGGATCGCCGGCTATGTCGTCGGCCTGACCTTGCTGGCGGCACTTTACCCGGCCGTCAAGGCCGGTCGCATTACCCCGGTGGAGGGGATGCGTCATCATTAGGCGAAGGGACTGTTAAGGGCCTGGCTCCGAAGGTGCCTGTCCCTGGTCCTGGTAGTTGAATATGGAGGCTGGAGGCTGGAGGCTGGAAGTAATTATACCGTCAACTTGCCACGCAAATTAAATATCGATGGCCGATAACAGTGCCCCAGGCCAAACCTCCTGTATTCTGCATTCTGTCTTCTGTATTCTATAGTCTGGGAGGCGAGAAGCGAGAGATCAGTAGATTTCAACGATTCAACGGTTCAACATTTCAACGGTCCTCACCATGCCCTTGATCGAACTGAAAAACGTTTCCAAGATCTATCGCCTCGGCAGCCAGTCCGTAACGGCCCTGTCGGAGCTTTCGCTCCTTTTCGAGGCGGGTGAATTCGCCGTGCTGGCCGGCCCTTCAGGGAGCGGCAAGACAACCGCGCTCAACCTGATCGGCTGCCTGGACCGCCCCACTTCGGGGCAGGTCATCGTCAGCGGCATGAATCTCGGCACGGCCAGCTCCAGGCAGCTTGCCGATTTCCGTCTGCAGCACATCGGCTTCATTTTCCAGTCCTACAACCTGATCCCGGTTTTGACCGCGGCCGAAAATGCCGAATTCACGCTGATGCTCCAGAAAGTCCCGAAAAAGAGCCGCCGGGAGCGGGTCCGCAGGCTGTTTGCCGAGCTTGGCATCGACGGCCTCGAAGAGCGTCGGCCGGCCGACCTTTCGGGTGGTCAGCAGCAGCGGGTGGCTATCGCCAGGGCCATGGCCGGGAACCCGCAGGTGATACTGGCCGATGAGCCAACGGCCAACCTGGATTCCCATACTGCGGAAGAGCTCCTGGAGCTTATGCGCCGGCTCAACCGGGAGCAGGGCACGACCTTTGTTTTCAGCTCCCATGACGACCGGGTCATCTCACAGGCCAGGCGGGTGATTCGGCTGGAGGACGGCTGCCTCTCGGACGACACCGGGGCTGACAGATGACGGTGGGGCCTTTGCGAAAGCGCGCTTTTCTCATAGCGGCTTTATGTCTCGCCGGCTGCCTGCTCTGGCTGCCGCACCCGGCCGCGGCAGAACCGCCGCAGTGGAGCGGTTCGATCAAATCCCTGAATATTTACGGTGAGGAATCCCCCGCGGGCCTGTTCCCCTCTTATCGAGTCTCCAGCAACCGGGCACGCCTCAACATGAACTGGCAGCCGGGCCCCCCTGACTGGCGCTTCGAAGCGGCCCTCGATCATCAGTATCTCTGGAACGACCCGGCCGAAACCTTCGACCTGCCCACCGAAGGCTTCAATCGCCATGTGGACATGGACAGGACCTGGCAGCACGGCGGCCATGACGCCAGCCGCCTGCAGGTCGACCGTTTGAACCTGCAATGGCGCAGTGGGCCGGTGGATGTTACCGCCGGCCGGCAGGCGGTCGGCTTCGGCAGAATCCTGATCTCTTCGCCACTGGACGTCATAGCGCCCTTCGCCCCGGACGCCATCGACACCGATGTACGCAGCGGCATCGATGCCCTGCGGACCATCTTCAACTACGGACTCGATGGCCAGCTTGGGGCAATCGCGGTCTGGGGGGAGGAGCCACGCTATGACTCTTTCCTGGCAACCTGGACGGACAATCGGGCCGGTATGGATCTATTGATGATCGGGGGGCGCCTGCGTGGTCGGGCCATGTTCGGCGCGGGTCTGGCCGGCAGCCTTGGGACGCTGGGGCTGAAAGGCGAATTCAGCATCCACGATGGCCGGGAGGTCGGCGAAATCGACGGCGACCTGCACGATACCTATACCCTTGCCGCCGTAGAGACCTGGTACCGGTTTGACAATGGCATCTCCCTGGTCACCGAATACCTTTACAACGGCCCCGGTGCCGACGACCCGGAGGATTACCCCGAGGTCCTTGCCTCGGCACCCCTCCAGGAGGGGCTCACCTACCTGCTCGGCCGACACTACCTGATCATTGCCCCGTCCTATGAACTCCATCCCCTGGCAACGATCCAGGGCCTGGTCATCTACAATCTCGGCGATAACTCGGCGCTGCTGCGCCCGACCCTTGATCTCAGCCTCGCCGACAACCTTTCCCTGCAGCTGTTCTGGACCTGGTACACCGGAGATCAGCCGCGGGTCGTTGCCTCTGCCCTGCTCGTCGAACCGCGCAGCGAATACGGCATGCTCGGTGACAGTGGTGGCTTCTTCCTGAAATGGTTTTTCTAAGCCCCATCATCCCCCGCAAAGGCGCAAGCTGCTGCAACCGGCAAGATCCGGCGCTAGCGGCATTTTCTACAAGCAAACCGTTCGCTGTCTGGATCTGTGCGCTGCGCCTTGCCACCGCAGGCGGCCCTTGGCAAGGGGTGGAAAAAGCTGTCGAATTGGGTTGAGAATCCGGCGGTTCCTGGCGATTCGTTAAC
Source organism: Geobacteraceae bacterium (assembly GCA_024640545.1). Taxonomy (GTDB): domain Bacteria; phylum Desulfobacterota; class Desulfuromonadia; order Desulfuromonadales; family BM103; genus JAHEDT01. The sequence goes on along the minus strand of JAHEEU010000070.1, from coordinate 3,307 downwards.
CGATGCGCTCGGCAACCAGCAGATAGGGCGCCTGGCTGATATTGGCTGCACGCAGGGAGAGAACATGCCACCGGTCGCTGGGCAGGGAGCGGAGCAATCGGTCAACCAGGGCCCCCTCTTCCTGGCCGCCCGGATGAGATGGGTAGACGGTTACGGCAAGACGACTGCCGCAAGCCAGCAAATCGAGGGACTGCTGTACTGCCGCCAGAGTTGTTGACGGGCGCGTGACCAGCAGCGGATCTCCGCCTGGCAGGTAGCCGAGATTGGCCATGATTGCCCTGGCGGGAGATGGCAGGACCTTGCCGACGGTACTGTGGCAGGCCTGTACCAGGAAAACCCCTGCGCTTCTCGGCAGAATTTTATCCGCAGGCCAGGAGTGAACGACAAAGCCATGTCGTTGCAGCAGGTCCGAGGTCTGTTCGAGCGCCGCTGGCTGCAGGTCGAATGCCACGACCTGCCCCTCCGAACCGACCACCCGGGCCATGGCCAGGGTATCCCTCCCCCTGCCGGCAGTCAGGTCAACGGCCAGCTCTCCGGGGTGGAGAACTTCGCATATCAGCTGTTGGCTCCAGGGTACGATGCGGGTCAGGGAAGTCATGAGAAACGCGAGGCGCGGGGTGCGGGAGAAGCAGGGTCAAAAGAGCGGGCCATTTTCCTGTGTGACGGCGCCATGCCTAATGTCCGAGATTGTCGTGTGGATGGTTGCTCGTACGACGCGCCGCTCACTTCTCGCTGCGCGTCTCACCGAGGACCATCAGCTTCCGGTCGATGACATCCTTGTGCTCAAGCCGCAGCAGGGTGGCGAGTTGTCGTGCCAGGGCATCTTCGTACTTGTCCAGGGTGCCGTCTGCATAAATCACCCGCCAGATCCCTTCCATGACATCGAGTTTCTCTGCGCGGCTGAAATGGGCGTTGATCTCCCGGGCAAACTGGAAAAGATCGGTACTTTCCTGGCGATGCTCCTGGGAGTAGTCGACCAGTTCGGTCACCGCAGCCGCAGACAGGTCGAATTTTTTAGCCAGCAGGTCATGGACGATTTTCGCTTCGACGGCCTGGTAGTGGCCATCGCTCTGGGCCACCTCCAGCAACAGGGCGCAGGTCGCCACCTGGACCCGCTCGAAACGGCTTTCCCGGGCGGCGTTATCCTCTCCCTGCAGCAGGGTCATGATACGTTTTAACATGTGGTTAGCTATCCTTGTGGAAATTGATCACCCGGGCTTTTTCCAGGGTGATCAGGCCGCCCTGGAACATCCCTTCGATAAGCGGCAAGACCGCTTGGATCTTGTCTTCCCTATCGACCACCTCGACGACCACGGGCAGATCGCTGCTCAGGCGGAGGAAGCGGTCGGAATGCACGGCATTTTTGCCGCCGTACCCCATGGCCCCCTTGGTGACCGTGGCCCCGGCCACACCCTCGGCACGAAACAGTTCAACCAGGGCTTCGTAGAGCGGCCGCTTCCGGTAGCGGTCGCTCTCGCCGACAAAGATTCGCATCAGGGTCATTTCTTGCTGTTGCACCATGCGTCCTCGCTTTCGTCGGAAAGGCCGCTCACATCTGCCGGGCCAGGTAAATCCCGATCAACGCAGCAACGATGCAGACGGTGACATTCAGAAGGACATTCGCCCCGGCCGCGAGCAGGCTGCCCTCTTCCAGAAGTCTCACGGTTTCGTAGGAAAAGGTGGAAAAGGTCGTAAAGCCGCCCAGGAAGCCGACCGTCAACCCGAAGCGCAGCTCAGGGCTGAAGATTGTGCTGCGCAAGCTGCCCTCCATGATCAGGCCGAGCAGCAGAGAACCAATCACGTTGACGGCCAGGGTCCCATACGGCAGGGACCTTCCGGCAAGGTTATAGATCCAGCCCGAGACCATGTAACGTGTCACGCAGCCAAGACCGCCGAATATGCCGAGATAGAGTATTTTCACTGCAATTATAGTTTAAAAACGTTTTTCAAAGAGAGCGTCGAATTCTGCACCGCAAGCCGGACAAACCACCCGGCCGCGTTCCTTGCCGGGGGTTGTCGCGCAAGCCATCAGCAGCATGACCAGGATAATACCAGCAACGAAAGCACGAATGAAATGCATGGCTTACTTCCTCCTGGTACGACCCTGTCGGCGGGTTGAGGTCGAAAACATTATGCGGTGGGGAAGACCGGCTGTCAACTTTTACCACACGTCCGTTATGACCCTCTTGCACAACGACATTCGATTTGATATATATATTTAGCACTCTGTCGTTACGAGTGCTAAAAAGCGATTTTATAAGGGATAAATTTATGAGTACGCTGAATTTACCGATCACGACCGATACTTTTGAACATTACATGGTCCAGATCAACCGCTTCGACCTGTTGAGCGCGGCAGACGAGTATGACTTGGCCATCCGGCACCTTGAGAAGAATGACATGGAGGCCGCCCATCGCCTGATCTGTGCGAACCTGCGTTTTGTGGTCAAAGTCGCCAACGAATATCGCGGCTACGGCCTGCGCCTGCTCGATCTGGTCCAGGAGGGCAACATCGGCCTGATGATGGCCGTCAAGAAGTTCGACCCTGCTCGCGGGACGCGACTGATCACCTACGCCGTGTGGTGGATACGCGCCTACATTCAGAACTACATCATGCGCAGTTGGTCGCTGGTTAAAATCGGCACCACCCAGATGCAGAAGAAACTCTTTTTCAAGCTGGCCCAGACTCGCAACGCCCTGCGCAACCTGACCGGCACGGAGCAGATCGAGGAGATTGCTCACGAACTTGATGTCAACGAGGAGGTGGTCGCCGAGATGTGCCAGCGCATGGGCGGCCGTGATGCCTCCCTCGACGTCGAACTGACCGAGGGAGAGGGTTATACCCTGCTCAACACCCTGGCCGACGGGAGCGACAACCAGGAAGAGCTGCTGCTGGCCCATGAGGAACAGCGCCTCAATAGCGAACGCACCTCGGCCGCACTGGCCATCCTGAAACCGCGAGAACGGCAGATCATCGTGCAGAGGATTATGGCTGAGGTGCCAAGCACCCTGCAGGATCTCGCTGACGAATTGGACATCAGCCGCGAACGGGTTCGCCAGATTGAACAGAACGCCCTGCGCAAACTGCGGACAGCGATCTCTTTTCCACTTGATTGATGAAAGGAGAGGGCCGGTTGATTACAGAAACGGTTGACAAACAGGCCGCATTGCCATTATCTAGTGCTGCCTAGTGTTCCACAAGTTTCCGAGTTACCAGTATCGAACCCCACTGTCAGGGCGGCCAGAATGCACAAAACAGCAAGCTTTCTGTTAATCTTGAGCCTCATCCTCCTTCTGGCCGCATGCG
>JAHEEU010000226.1 GCA_024640545.1 Geobacteraceae bacterium | reverse complement strand
CTTTGCGGGGGTCTCGCCTTTTGAGTTTTTGTCCTCTGATACCCACCATGGACGCCATTTTAACCGAGCAAGGTTAATAGGAGCTTTGCGCAACATTTCAAATTGGAAAGAATACGGAAGTGTATTCTCTCTTGCATGCATTGGGGGGCCGGCTAGCGGCAAACAGGACGGTGGGAAAAGAGTCTAACCTGACGGCGCTTTTGAACTGGTCGGCACAGTCTGTGCCCGGGGCCCAGCGTGGGAACTCCTGCTCTTTGCCCGCCAGGAGCAAAAGCGAATCAGTCGCGCCGCTTGGTCTTCTGGCTCAGCGGCTTACCCGTGATTTCCAGCGATGCTGGCGGCTGCTTTTTTTAGAGCGGTTCTTCTGGTAGTAATAGTCATCGAGGCCGCTCCAATGTTCCATCTTGCCGCCCTTCAGGATACTGTTATGGGTCTTCATGAGGATAGCGTTTTGATAGCGATTCTGTTCGCTGCCATAGCCGTCATAGTTGGTCCGTTTGTCGTGCTGTGCCTGGGTCTCCGCAAAAGCAGTGACGGCCATCATCAGCCCGATCAGCAGTATGCTGGTCATTCGCATGGCTCAACCCCCGTGAAGTTTCTAGCTCCCGAATATCCAGGGCTTTTATCCGTTGATCCTGCCGGTCCATTTCCTAACCCTTCTGCTCACTTAAATTTAACACCTGAGCGGCAAAAAGCTATCAACCGGACGCCGGCCAACAACTCAATCCATGGATCGTGCGTGCGGTTGCACCTTGCCAATCTAAGGCCTGGTGTTTGTCTGATTCCAGATCGACTCTAAAGGAAATGACCACCGGGGCGATCCCAGTGGCCATCTGCTTATGAATCAAGCCTGAGCCAAAGCTCGCTGCCCGGAAAGCTACGGGCGAAGCAGTTTCACGATCTGCTCGGGTTTGAGCAACTTCCCTTGGGAGACCAGCCTGCCGTCGATGGCCAGGCCAGGAGTTGTCATGCACCCGTATTTGACGATGTCGTTAAGTCCGGTTACTTTCTCGATCTCCACCTCTTCGCCCAGGACACCGGCCGCCTCCCTGGCGTTGGCTGCAAGTTCAGTACACTTCACACACCCGGTTCCCAGTATCTGAATTTTTTTCATGGTCTGCTCCTTGCTTGCGGTCACTGACCGTTTATTCGAAAATTGCTCCGTAAATCAGGCCGGACATCGTCGCCATGACGATAACCAACGTAACGAACACCAGGGTCTTCTTTGTCCCCATGACTGAACGGATGACAATCATATTGGGCAGGCTCAAGGCCGGTCCGGAGAGCAAGAGCGCCAGCGCCGGCCCTTTACCCATGCCGGCACCGATCAACCCTTGAAGGATCGGCACCTCGGTCAGGGTCGCGAAATACATGAAGGCGCCCACCACCGAAGCGAACAGGTTCGCCCAAAGGGAATTGCCGCCGACCAGGCCGGAGATCCATTGCGATGGGATCAGCCCCTCATGACCCGGGCGACCAAGTAAAGCCCCGGCAATCAGAACCCCCCAGAACAGAAGGGGGAGAATCTTCTTGGCAAAATCCCAGCTGATATCAAACCATTCATGAAGTTCGCCGGCCTTCTCCCGGCCGGTTGTTAAAAGGACCGTCAGCCCGAGAGTGCCCGCAACGAAAGCCAACTCGGGGCGATCGGGTGAAATTAGCGAGAGAACCAGCGGCGGAGCCGCTACCATTACCATCCGCAAGGGGCTCACCTGGAACCAGAGGACCAGAATGGCCGCCAGCCCCAGAGCAAAAACCCCGGTGATCATCCATTTGGTCTGATAGATGGCTTGCCACAGGCCGGCAGACTCGGCCGGGCGGCCCCAGTTTGCGAAAACCAGGATGCCGACCATGCTGGCAAAGAAGAGCGCATTCTGCCATAGGGGGTGCGTCACCTCAGGTTCAGGCATGCCCGCAGCCGCTTCGAGCTTCTCCATCTCCTCCTTGCGAAAGAAGACATGCATCATCAGTCCGATGATGATGGAAAAGCTCACCGCACCGATCGCACGTGCGACCCCCATCTCTGTGCCGAGCACCGCGGCAGTCAGAACGATGGCGAGGATGTTGATGGCAGGACCGGAATAGAGGAAGGCGCTGGCGGGGCCCAACCCTGCGCCCATGCGGTAGATCCCGGCAAACAACGGCAGTATGGTGCAGGAACAGACTGCCAGGATGCTGCCGGAAACCGAGGCAACTCCATAAGCCAGTAGTTTGTTGGCCTTGGGTCCGAGATACTTCATAACGGCAGCCTGGCTGACAAAAACCCCTACGGCCCCGGCGATAAAGAACGCCGGTACCAGGCAGAGCAGCACGTGCTCCTGAGCGTACCATTTGACGAGGTGGAGTGACTCCCACAGGGCATTAACAACCCGCGGTGACTGCTGCAGCCAGTCAACCGGCATGAAGTAACAGGCAGTGAAGACCAGGACGATCAGCGCCAGGGGCTTCCATTCGTTTTGCCAACTCATAGGGGACTTCCTCGGACCTAACTGTTTGGCGTAATCGCCAAATACTCGGGCAAAAAAAATTACTTGCCGGTAAACTCGAAGAGCGCGGCATGTTCCCGTGCGTTCGACTCGAGTACCGATTCCACGCACCCAAAAAAGTTCAGAATGCATGGAACTCTCAGCCGGTAAAAAACCTGGTTGCCGCGCTTATCATCGATGACGATGCCAGCTTGTTTGAGTACGGAGAGGTGTTTCGACACGGTGGAGACATCGGCTCCGATCTCCTCGGTAAGGTCGCAGACACAGCGTTCCTCTTTTTCCAGTTCCTCGATGATGAATAGCCTGGTCGGGTGAGCCATGGCTTTGATGATCCTCGCCCGTTCGTCGAGGTGGTTTTTGCGACTTTGATTCATGCCCTCTCCTTAGTATTTGGCAATTATACCAAAAAGCCAATTACTGTCAAATCAAATCCGTCAGGTCAGGTCTTCCAAAGGTCTCGCGTCGCCAGGTTTCCTCGTCCTAATTATCTTTACAGCCGATGGCCATCCTTCTATTATTCCACGGCACTGTCCCTCCTTCATGATTGGACCGTCTCGTGGAAATCGAGCTTTGGCAGTATGTTATAGTTTTCGTGCTGATCGGCTTTGCCGGTTTCATCGACTCCATTGCGGGCGGGGGCGGATTGATTTCTGTGCCCACCTACCTGGCTCTGGGCATGCCTGCCGAACTGATTCTCGGCACGAACAAGTGTGTCAGCTCGACCGGGGCAACTTTCGCGGTTTTCCGTTATATCAGGAGCCGCACGATCATTTGGCATACAGTCATTTACGCAATCGTTGCCGCCCTGGTGGGCTCGGCGATCGGCGCCTCGCTGTCCGCCTACCTGTCAAAGCGCCTGCTCTTCACCCTGCTGCTGATCGTTATCCCGATTCTGCTTTACCTCCAGGCCAGGAAAATACCCCTGCCCTCAGAAAGGCTTGCGCTGACCCGCCAGCAGATCATCTCGCGCGCCATTCTGGCCGGCTTTTTCCTCGGTGGCTACGACGGGATTTTCGGCCCGGGCACGGGGACCTTTCTCCTGTTGGCATTCATGTTGTTCCTGCACATGGAAACCCGGGCAGCGAGCGCCAATGCGCGCATTGTCAACTATGCCTCCAATGTCTCCGCGTTCATCTATTTCCTGATCCAGGGGCGCATCTTCTGGCAGGTCGCCGTGGTAGCCGTTTTTGCCTCCATCCTCGGCAACTGGCTCGGCAGCGGCCTGGTCATCAACAATGCCGACAAGGTCGTTGTCCCGATCTTCCGGTTTGTTCTGTTCATGCTGATGCTCAAGTGCAGCTACGACCTTTTCTTCACTTAGGGA